>JAACJQ010000246.1 GCA_016879935.1 Archangiaceae bacterium
GTGCGGGTCGACGCCCGCGTCGGGAAGACACGTCGCCATGCCCGTCGAGGCCTGCGTCGGCGCGGGTGGCCCGGCCGGACGGAGCCCGTCGGTGCTCAGGTTCGCGAGGTCTTTCGACCACGACGTTCCCACGGGCACGGTGCACACGGCGCTTGGGCTGACGTCACACCCGGTCGCGATGATGAGGAGACAGCACAAGGCTTCGAGCGTGCGTTTCATGCGGCGGGCACTGAAGCATCGCGCCCCTACACTCGCCATTCGTGCGACAAGCAGCTCCCATGAACAAGGTCGCGCTCGTCACAGGAGCCAACTCCGGCATCGGCTTCGAGATCGCGCGCGGGTTGCTCGCGAAAGGCGCCACCGTGGTGCTGGGGTGCCGCGACCTGAAGAAGGGCCACGCCGCGCGCGAACAGCTCGTCTCGCTGACGGGCAACGACGCGGCGGAGGTGATGCAGGTCGACCTCGCGAACCTGGCGCGGCTGCGCAACTTCGTTCCCAAATTCCTCGCGCGCTTCGAGCGGCTCGACTGGCTCGTGCACAACGCCGGCGTGTGGCCGCGCACGCGTCGGAAGACCGAAGACGGCTTCGAGCTCACCCTCGGCGTCAATCACCTCGGGCCGTTCTTCCTCACCGACGCATTGTTGCCGCTCCTCGTGCGCAGCGCGCCGGCCCGCGTCGTCGTGCTCACCTCATCGATGCATCGCGAGGGCACGTTCGACTTCGAAGACCCGCAGTTCAAGGTGCGCCAACACCACGGCGGCACGGCGTACGCGCAGTCGAAGCTGGCGAACGTGTTGTTCACCTTCGCGCTCGCGCGGCGGCTCGAGGGCCAGGGAGTCACCGCAAACGCCGTGCACCCGGGCGTGGTGGCCACGGGGCTGCGTCGGGAGGCGCCGCCGAACGCGCGCGAGCCGAAGAATCCACTCACGCCCGAGGCTGGTGCGCTGGGGCCGCTCCACCTGGCGATGTCGCCCACGCTCGCGAACATCACGGGCCGCTACTTCGAAGGCACCGAGCAGATGCCCGCCTCGGGAGCCGCCAACGACGTGAAGCTTCAGGAGCGGCTGTGGGCGTTGTCGAGACAGCTGCTCAAGCTGCCGCCTGAAGTGCCGCAGGGGAGCTGATCAGCCCTCGTGTTCAGGGCAGGAACAGCCACGTCGACGCTCCGGTGCTGAGCGTCAGCCGGTTGCGAACGGTGTCGTACGCCATGGCCTGCGCGCCACGCGGAGCCGCCCGCACCATCGCCTGCGCCCAGCTCGCGCCGTCCCACTCCCACGTCTGAATCGGGTTCGGTGGCTCGGTGACGAGCACCAGCTTCTGCCGCGAGACGTCGAAGGCCATCGCCGCGGCAATCGACGGTGGCATCACGGCCGAGGGTCGCAGCGCCCACGTCTGCCCGTCCCACTCCCAGGTTCCCGTCGCGCGCTCTCCACCGACGAGCACCACACGCTGCCGCCGCGAGTCCCACGCCATCACGTGAAACGCGCGCGCACCCGGTGCCGTCATCGGGAATGCCTGCACCCAGCTCGTGCCGTCGAACTCCCAGGTGTCGCCCAGCGGCTGCTGATTCGCCGTGCCGCCGAACAGCACCAGCCGTCGATGGAGTTCGTCGTACGCGAGCCCGAAGAAGTTCCGCGGAGGAGGAGACGTCGTGAGCACCCGCTCCGTCCACGTCAGGCCGTCCCATTCCCAGAGCTCGCTGGTGGGAGCGTTGAGTGAGCCGCTCTGGTCGCCACCGAACGCGAGCACGCGCCGCCGCGCGGAGTCGTACGCCAGCGTGCGGCTGTACCGCGGTGGTGGCGCCGTCGCCGAGGAGCGCTGACTCCACGAGGTGCCGTCGAACTCCCACGTCTCGGTGACGCGTGAGGCGCGGCCGATGCCCACCGCCACCACGAGCCCGCGCGCCGAGTCCCACGTCAGGTCCGACGCATCGCCGTACGCGAAGCCCGGCACGGTGGGCGGCACGCGCTGCCACGTCTGGCCATCGAAGGTCCACACGCCGGCGCTCGGTGTGAAGACCGTCACGCGCTGACTCGTGGCGTCCCACACCGCAGAGCTCGACCGCTCGAATGGAGGCGCTGCGGCGTCGTCGAGCTTCACCCAGCCCGCACCGTCGAATGCCCACGTGTCGGGCGCGAGCACGCCAGCGCGCACGTCACCCGCCCGGAGCAGAACACGCCGTCGAACGGCGTCGTACACGAGGAGTGGATGCGCGCGTGGCGCAGGCTCGAGCGGCAGCGTTCGCGCCACCCAGTTCGTACCGTCGAGCTCCCACGTCTGCGCGACCGGCTCCAGAAACGTGCTGCCTTGAATCACCTTCTCGGCCTCACCGCCGAAGAGCACCACGCGGCGCCGGTTCGAGTCGTAGACGAGCCCGTGGTCGATGCGGCCCTGCGGCCGATTCGGGGTGATGCGCTCGCGCCACTCGCGCCCGTTCCATTCCCACGTGTCGGCATGCAGCGGTGCGCGCGCGGTCGGCGAGCCCCCGAACAGCACCACGACTCGCTTCACCGGGTCGTACGTCATCGCGTGGCCGCTGCGCGGCGCCGGAGCGAGCACGGTGGACCGTCGCGTCCACGTCATGCCGTCCCACTCCCACGTGTCCGAGAGCAGGCCGGTGACGTCACTGCCGCCGAAGAGCACCACGCGTCGCCTGGCCGCGTCGTACGCGAGCGCGTGACCGCTCCGCGCGCTCGGCGCGTCGACGGGGAAACGCTGTCGCCAGCTCGTGCGGTCCCACTCCCAGGTCTCGGCGGTCGCTCCGAGCGTGTCGCTGAAGAGCACCACGCGGTCGCGCGCCACGTCGAACGCCGTTGGACCAATCGCTTCGTCGAGCGGCACCCAGCGATTCGAGCACTGCGCCGTCACCGGTCGCGGGCGTTGCGAACACACACCGCTCAGGCAGAGGTCGACGCGGTCAGCCAGACAATCGTCGCGGCCGCACAGGGTTCCGTCAGGCGCTGGCTCGACGGAGCAGCCCGTCATCGGAGAGCAGACCCCGACCGTGCACGGTGAAGGCGCCGGGCACGCTCGCAACGTCGTCGAACACCCCTCGGTCTCGGAGCACGCGTCGATGGTGCACGCGTCGCCGTCGTCACACGTCTTCAGCATGCCTTCGCACACGCCGTCGGCGCAGCCGCCACGCACGCAGTTGGTCTCACACGCCGTTCCCCGCGGCTTCGGTGCTTCGACACAGCGGGCTGCCGTCGCGACGAAGCGCGTGTCGACGCAGACGCTCGAGGCCACACACTCGGGCACGCGCAGGCCTTCGCCCGACAGCTCGACCGTCGACGCCTCGAGCACCAGTGTGCCGCTGACGGGGCCTTCCTGCTCCGGCGTGAACACCACCTCGAGGAGCTGCTCGTCGCCTGCGCCGACCGCGACGCTGGTGAACGTGGTGGAGAACGGAGCCGCGACCGAGAGCGTGGCAGTCGCGGGAGCGTCTCCGGTGTTGCGCACCGAGATGGACGCGCGGCTGCTCGAGCCGATGAACGTCGGCGTGAAGACCAGCTGCGATGGCGCGACGACGAGATGCGGGGCGACGGGCGTGATGGTGGGCGGGCCGCACCTGCACGACGAGGCCGCGCACCACAGGGCCGCGACCACGAGCTGAGCGCGGCTGATCATTCGAAGGCCCTTATGCGCGGCGCCGCAGGAACGGACAACGGGCGACCCTGGAGTGGTACACAGCCCCGCCGTGAAGCGCACCAAAGCCCAGCTCAAAGCCGAGCTCGTCGCCGTGCTCGAAGCCACCCTCGCCGGCCTCGAGCGCGCGCACGCCGACGCCCTCGCAGGCGCCACGCACGAAGAGGCGAAGCCCGAGAACGACAAAGACACACGCGCCCTCGAGCAGAGCTACCTCGCGCGAGGGCAGGCGATGCGCATCGAGACGCTGAAGGCGGGGCTCACCAGCGTGAACGTGATGGCGTTGACGGCGACCGACAGCGCGAAGCCGGGCGCGGTGGTTGAGGCCGAAGACGAAGACGGCGAGGCGCTCGTCTATTTCGTCGCGCCCGAAGGGGGCGGCACGAAGCTGAAGGGCGGCGTGCTGGTGGTGACGCCACTGTCTCCCGTGGGCGCCGCGCTCATCGGGAAACGCGAAGGCGACGAGGTCGAGCTTCGGCTGGGCGGCAAGGCGCGCGTGCTCACCATCGTGCGAGTGAGCTGACGGCTCAGCCACCCCACGGGTCGACGACCGGCACGCCATCGAGCGAGGGGCGGTCGAGCGCGAACGCGTCGAGCCCTGCAGCATCGAGCAAAGGCTCAACCGTGTGCCCGGGCTCCGACAGCCACACGAGCTCGTCCGAGGTGATGGGCCACGCGGTCAGCCACGTCACCTTCCCGCTCGGGGTGAAGGCCGCCGCCGCCGGCGCCTCGCTCCGCACCAGCCAATGGGCCGCCTCTGCCTTCGTGTAGTAGCGACCGAGCACCTTCTCGAACGTCGCCCCGGCCTCGAGCTTCCGGTTCCCCGCGGCGACGTACGACGCCACGTCGAAGACCGCCTTGATGACGCTCTCGAAGCGCCGCGGAGCCGTCGTGGCGAGCTCGAAGCCCCCATGGTCCGACAGCCCGATGGTCGCGTACGTCACGAGGTCTGACGACGGAAACGACGGGAGTTCGGCGATGGCCTGCACGTGCGGCGTACCGTCGGCGCGCACCTCGGTCACCTTCACGCCCGGGCACGTCGCGGCGAGGTGTCTGGCGATGGCCTTGTGGTGCGCGGGAGGACCCATGAGCGTCAGCTTACGAGAACGAAGGCACGCGGGCGTCGGTCAAGGCACGGGCAGCCACACCTGCCGAAGGCTCGGCTCGGTCCTCGTGTTGGTGGGCGCCGGCAGCTCGGCCGTCAGCGTCTCGCCGTCGCGGGAGAACTCGACTCGCAGCGTCGAGGCGCTGTTCTGCGCGAGCAGCTCGGCGAGGTGCTCGAGGCCAATCAACCGGCGAGAGCCGAGGCGCGTGAGCCGATCTCCGGGTCGAAATGGGCTGTCAGCACGCACGGTGCTCACGAGCACGCCGAGCTGATGGGTGCTGCGGTCGACCGAGCTCACGCCGAGCCACGCGCCGACCGCACCTGGCGACAAGGCCGGCACGCTCGGCCGCCGGGCGAAGTGCTCTTCGGCGAAACACGTCGAGGGCGGGTCGAGCGGGTCGACGCGGGCGCTGACGACGAGGGCTCCCGCGGGCGCCGAGGCCACCGCAATCTCCTGCTCCCACAGCTCGTTCGTCCACGCGCCGCCCGCACGTTCACGCGCGCGCTTCAGCACCGCCTCGAGCGAGCTGCCGTCACGTCGCAGCCGCACGTCGATGCAGTGCGCGAGCACCAGGCCGCCGGCGTAGTCACCCAGCGCGGTGGCTCCAGCGCGACGGTTCGGGCTGTCCTGCACGAAGAAGGTCCACGCCGTCGAGAGCAGCTCGCGCAGGGCCTCCGAGGGCGCACCATCGATGGCCAGCGCCGCCCGCAGCGCGAAGTACTCGGTGAAGCCCTCTTCGATCCAATGCGGCAGGTTGCCGCTCCCGGGCAGCGACGAGTGGGTCAGCTCGTGCGTGACGACGAGGCCGTCAGCCGTCATCGCCGCACCATCGAAGCCGGGTGACAGCAGGGCGATGGCGTTCTCCTGCACGTTCACGCCGAACGCGCCGTTGCGCCGGAGACCGTCGGGAATGCGATGCAGGGCCAGGAGGTGCAGTGGTTGCCGCGGGCCCGTCTGCGCCTCGAGGGTGGCGTTCACCTTGCGCTCGAGCGTGGCCACCCGCGCCAGGGCCGCGTCGTCGAGGTCGAACGAGACGAGCCGCAGGCCACCGCTGGCGCGCACCTCGCGCGTGGAGCCGACGAGCAAGAGCCCCGAGTAGAGCGCGTTCACGTCGTCGACGAAGAAGCGCTTGCCGGTACCGTCGAGCGAGGTGGCGAACTCGAAGGGCGTGTCGATGACGACCTCGGCGGGGTGCAGGGCCTCGCTCCGCACTGCGCCCCGGAGCGCGGGAACGAGACTCCAGAACGGCAGGTGGCGGCCCCGCGCCAGGTCGAAGGCGCCGTTCATTCGTGTCTCACCGGGCAGGCGCTCGAGGCGCTCCACCGAGACCTCGTAGTCGAGCTCGAGGTCCTCGGCCGACGACACCATCACCGTCGTGGGGAGCCCGCGCACGAAGCCGACCCGCCAGGGGTCTGGCAGCCGAATGAACTCGAACGTGAGCGCGGTGGGCCGGGCGGGCAGCAGCGAACGCGGCACGCGCAGCTGCACCTTCACCGGGCCGGTGGCCATCACCTCGAGGTGGACGAAGAGGCGGGTGCCGGGGCTCTCGACGTCGCTCATCTCCTGCTTCGAAACCGGCGCGACGACGACCGCGCGCTGGGTGGCGCACGCCGACAGCACGAGGAGCAGCAGACAGGACCGGCGCACGGCCGACAGCGTGCCTGAGCTGGTCGTCGGGGCACCGAAAACGTTCGCGCTCACACTTTTCTGCGCAACCCCGTCCGACAATGGCGCATGCCTTTCAAAGTCGCCAACCTGCCGTCGTTGTTCGGAAAGCCCGTTTGACACGTTGCTTCCGGCGAACGCCACCCGCCTGGGCAAGCCCAGCTTCAGCCCCGATGTGAAGCAGGGCGCCATCACGCAGCTTGGTTTCGGGCTCTCGTCCTTCGACCTCGACGGAGACGGAAAGTCGGACGTCGAGCGCCGTCGCTTCAACTGGAGCAGCGCAGACTCGTTCGTCTTTCACGACGACGAAGGCAACAAGGCCATCGCCATCTCGTTGGGCGCGCACACGAACACGATTCAGCAGGTCATCACGGTCATCGGCTCCGACATCACGCTGCGACGCGACTCCGACGGTGACGGCAAAGTCGACTTCGAGAAGAAGCTGACGTCGCTGCCCGAATAGTGCGTGTTCTGCTGGTCGGTATTGCGTAGGCCGCCCGCGTGCTCCAACGACTGCTGGTGATTCCGCTCCTCGTGAGCGGGTGTCTCGCGCGCTACGCCCCGCCTCGCCTCGACCCGAAGACGCCGCTCACGCTCGAGCTGAACGGGCCTTCGTCACGGGTCGACATCGTGCTCGACGCGCGCGGCATTCCCCACGTGTTCGGCCAGTCGGAGACCGACCTCGCCTTCGGCCTCGGCTTCATGCACGGGCGCGACCGCACGTTTCAGGTGCTGGTGATGAAGCACGCCGCGCGCGGCCGGCTCACGGAGTTGTTCGGCGCCGACGGCTTGCCGCTCGACCAGCAGCTGCGAATTCTCTCGTACCGCTTGCCCGAGGCGTACGCGGCGCTCTCGACGCGCGACCGCTCGACGCTCGAGGCCTACGCGAAGGGCGTCAACGCCGGCGCGACGAATGCCGGGACTCCGGCCGAGCTCGTGTTGCTGGGCGTACCCTTCGGCGAATTCACGCCCGAAGACAGCTTCGCCATCATGCGGCTCCAGTCGTGGACGTTGTCTGGCGACCATCGCGACGAGCTCGCGCGCGCGCAGCTGCTGGCTCGATTGCCGCCGGGTGATCAGCGGATCAGCCTGTTCGACGCGCCCATCTGGACCGGCGGCGTTCCCATCGTCGCTGGAGCGCCCGTCACGCAGCCCTCGACGCGCGTGGAGCCGGAGCGCGCCAGGGTCACGGTGAACGAGCTGCCGGCCGCGGCAGCAGCGCTCGCGCATCGCCTCGGGCTCGACCAACTCGGCGCTTCGAACTCGTGGGCGGTGCACGGCTCGCGCACGGAGTCGGGAGTTCCCGTGCTCTGCAACGACCCGCACCTGAGCCACGAGCTGCCGTCGGTCTTCTACCTCGCGCACCTCGAGCACCCCGAGTTCACGGGCGTGGGCGTGACGTTCGCGGGCATTCCGGCGGTGCTCATCGGGCACACGCGCTCGCTCGCGTGGGGCATGACGGTCTCGTACGCCGACTCGCAAGACCTCTTCCGGTTGCAGGTGAGCGAAGACGGCAGCGGCTACGTGGTCGACGGCGTGACGGTGCCCTTCGAGCGCCTCGAGCAGCGGTTTAAGCTGGGTCGCAAGGCTGACGCCGAGGTGAAGACCGAGACGTGGCTCGCGACGCGGTTCGGGCCGGTGCTGCCGGCGTCGACGGTGCGTGAACGGTACGCGCTCTCGTGGCCTGGCTTCGAGGTGGGTGGAGCCAACGTCGAGCCCATCAGCGGCTTCTGGGACTTCTTGCGCGCGAAGAACGTCGACGAGGCGACGAGCGCCATCGAGCGGTTTCAGACGGCGGGGCAGAACGTGGCGCTGGCGTTCACCGACGGAACGATTGCGTACCGGCTCGCGACGTACGCGCCGCAGCGACCTGAGGGGGTGACGGGTCGGGTCCCGCGTGATGGCTCGCACGCCGTGGAGACGCGGCTGTCGAAGCAGACCGAGAAGCCGTCGCTGACGAATCCCTCGAGCGGGTTTCTCGTCGCGGCCAATCAGCGCGTCATCGGTGATGGCGATTCGCGCGTGGGCGCCGTGGGAACGTCGGGCGTGCCTCCGCATCGCGCGAGGCGCATTCATCAACGGCTCGAGGCGTTGCTGGGCGCGAAGAAGGCGACGCCTGACGAGCTGCTCGCGATTCAGCAAGACGTCGTCTCGCTCGAGGCGCGCGACGTGGTGCCGGTGCTGGGTGCTGCGTGTCCTTCGGCGACGGCTCGCCACGATGCTGATCAGGTGAAGGCATTCTGCGCGGCGCTCCGCGGGTTCGATGGCGTGTTCTCGACCGACAGCCTCGGCGCGTTGCCGTTCGTGTCGACGCTCGCGGCGCTGCGGGCCGAGGTGGTGCGCTCACTCGGCTTCGAGGAGCCGGCGGTGAAGT
Organism: Archangiaceae bacterium; assembly: GCA_016879935.1. Classification (GTDB taxonomy): domain Bacteria; phylum Myxococcota; class Myxococcia; order Myxococcales; family Myxococcaceae; genus Xiheimicrobium. The sequence goes on from JAACJQ010000246.1 coordinate 8,791, forward strand.
CACTCGCGCGCTCGTTTCCCGTCACGAACGCCGTGCACCAGGGGTTGCTGGCAGGTGGGCGCTCTCCGCTCTTCGGAGAGGGGCTCGAGGCGATGATGCCGAAGGTCATCGACGACGCGCTCGATGACGTCATCGCACGGCTGGGCAAGCGGCCCTCCGATTGGCGGTGGGGCGCGGTGCACACGCTGCAGTTCAAGGGTGTGTTGGCGCGAGCTCCGCTCGTCGGCGGATTCTTCACGGGGCCGGTGAGCGAGCAGCCGGGCCACGGGAACACGATTCGCGCCGAGAGCGGGCTGCCGGTCGACCACGGCGCGGCGATGCGCATGGTGGTGGAGCTGTCGACGCCTCCGCGGGCGCGCTTCACCATCGACACGGGCCAGAGCGGAGCACCGGCTGAACCGCACGCGCTCGATCAGTTCCCCGCGTGGACGAGCGGGCAGCCGTCACGGCTTCCGATGACGCGCGCGGAGATCGACGCGGAGTCGGAAGGATCGATCGTGTTGCTGCCTGCGAAGTGAATCGGGCGAAGCATTCCAGCAGACCGCTCGCTCTCGAGAGCCCTCACCACACTCCGCTGATCAATCATCGCCTGCAGGCTGACGCTCGGGCTCGTCCTCTGACGACATCTCGCTCTCGGCGATGCTCAACGCCTCGAGACACGCCTTCGCGCCCTTGCCCTTGCAGGCGGCCGAGGCCTGCTCCACGGCCGCCGTCTTCCGCGCCAGCTGCTCACCCGTCAGCCCCTCGGCGTCGGGAGCGCACAGGCCACCCTCTCGCGAGACCTCGCGCCGCTTCACCTGCAGCTCGCCTTTGCGCACGGCGATTCGGTACTCGACCGAGAGCTCCTCGTACCAACGCGCGCTGGGGCACGCGCCCTCGTACTCCGTCGCGGTCAGCACCAGCGCGTCGCCTTCGCCTTTGAAGCTCTCGACGCGCCCATCCATCACCTTCGAGATGGAGGTGCTGCTCACCGCGCTGCCCTTCTGGTCCTGCAGCTCGGCGCTCACCTCGAACCACGACGTCAGGTACTCACCGTTCGTGTTCACCGTGACCGTCAACGCGCCGACGAGCACGCCTTGCGTCGTCGCCGTGCGCGCCTCGAACACCTGCTCGTGGTCCTCGCCGTCTCCTTGCGGAAAGAAGAAGAAGTCACGGTTGGGAAAGGTGATGGCCGGGCACGCGAGCCCTTCGAGCGCCTTCTGCGGAGGCACCAGCCGCGCGTACACGCCCTTCGAGACGATGCGCAGCTGCTCCACCAACTGCCGGCCCTTCAGAATCGGGCACACGCCAATCGCCGCCACGTGAAAGCCCGGCTTGAGCCCGGTGACGTCGTCGCTGCGCAGCACCGTGGCCGTCACGCTGCTCTTGGGAATGCGCGCCTTGAAGTCGGCGAGCGCCTTCTCACCGTCGGCGGCCGTCTTCCCGCCGCCCCACATCAACACCAGCACCCCGTTGCGGGGCACCTTCGTGCGCTTCGGCTTCGCCGACACCTCGAGCGCCACGAACAGCACCAGTGCGACCGCGACTCGCGTGAAGGGCATGTGGGAACTCTACCTTCCGTCGCTGTTGGAGAACTGCGCCGACAGTGCAAAACAGCGCCTCCATGACCCCCCGCGTTCTCCTCGTGTTCACCGTGGTGACCCTCGTCTCGTGCAACAACGCCGGCCCTCAGGGCCCCGCCGGAGCTGACGGCGCGACCGGTCCGCAAGGCCCCGCGGGCCCCATGGGCCAGGCCGGACAGAACGGCACCAATGGCTCGAATGGAATGAATGGCAGCAACGGGCGCTCCTCGCTCGTGCGCACCGCCACCGAGCCCGCGGGCACCAACTGCCGCAACGGCGGTACGGCCATTCTCGTCGGCCTCGACACCGACGGTGACGGCATGCTCGCCGACAGCGAAGTCACCTCGCGCACCTACGTGTGTGGCCCCGCGTCGCAGACGCTCGTGCGCGTCGCTCCCGAGAACCCCGGCATGAACTGCCCGCTCGGTGGCGTGCTCGTCGCCAGCGGAGCCGACACCAACGCCGACGGCGTGCTCGCCGACACCGAAATCACCACGCGCAACTACGTCTGCGGCCAGAGCGTCGCCGACGTCGTCATCGAGGGCAGCGTCACCATTCGCAACGACGTCGAGTACCGCATCTACCGTCAGGTGCGCGGCATCACCGGCACGCTCACCATCGGCCAGGACTCCGACTCGTGCTGCTCGGCCATCGTCGGTGGCCCTGCCGTGCTCGACTTCCCCAACCTGGAGCGCGTGGGCCGGCTCGAGATGGTGAACGTCGCGGGCGTCGAGCAGGTCTCGTTCCCCCGCCTCACCAGCGTCACGATGGACGGCGACCGTTTCAACATGGGCGAAGGCGGCCAGCTGCGCAGCCACGTCTCGTACAACCCCGACCTGCGCACGCTGACGATGCCCGTGCTGTCGTCGCTGGCCAACCGGCTCGACGTGTACGGCAACCCGTTGCTCGTTGATTGCGCGTTGCGGGCCCTGCGCGCCCAGCTCGCGGACAACGGCTATGCGTCGGCGCTTGGCATCGACCAGAACGGCGGCGAGGTGCCCGATGGCGGCGCGGTGTGTGCTCCGTCGACTGGCTGCTGGGTTGCCCGGCCCACCACGCCGTGGCCGCGGGGCGTCGATGGTGGCCCGCAGCTGCCTGACTCGCTCGTCGACGCCGGCACGGTCTCGGTCAGCTTCGCGTTCTGCCCGACGCAGGTCGCGCGCGGTGACGTCGAGGCCACCTGTCGCGCGCTCTTCGACGGCGGCACCAGCGTGTACGCGAAGTCGGCGGTGCTGAACCTCACCGTGCGAGAGCGCGCGAACACCTACTTCGGGTCTGACACCATCGCCCTCGGTGCGGCTGATCAGCGGCCCGATGGCGGCTTCACCAACGCCGATGGCGGCTGGGCGTGGAACGACGGCACGCCGTTCGACTTCACCAACTGGCAGTTGGGCGAGCCCAACGGCGGCTCCAACGAGAACTGCCTGCACCAGTACGGCAGCGGCACGTGGAACGACGCTCCCTGCACGGGCTTCGACAACTTCGCCTGCCAGGTGCCGTGACCGCGGCTCCGCCATGCCGTAGTCTGCGGGTCGAGCGCGCCGGGCTCGACTCCAGTGAGGCCTGATGAGTGAGCAGTCGAAGTCGAAGCGGAAGGCGAAGCCGTTGTTGGTGGTTGGCGCGGGCATCGCGTTGCTGACGATGGCGAGCGGCAGCCTCTCGTGCGGAAACCTGCCGTCCAGAACCTGCGGAGACGGTGGCCCTCAAGACCCGTGTGGCGCCCGCGAGTCCACCGTCGAGACGTCAGACGGCGGGTCCGATGGTGGGAGTGACGGCGGCACCGACGGAGGCGTCCTCGGCGGCGACCGATGAAGCCGGGGCACGTGCTCTTCGAGCTGTCGATGTGGGGTGGTGCCGTCGAGCGCCGCTACCGAAAGCTCCGACCCGAAGTCGAGAACCTGCCGTGGGGCTCGCTCGACGTCTCGAAGGCGAGCCCGGCTGCGGTGCTCGCTGCCCGGAGCACGTGGACGGAGGCGGCCTTTCAAGAACATCGAACCGGCGCCGCGTGTGCGGCGACACTGCAGGCGTTGATTGCGTGCCGCGCGCCCATCGACCTGGTCGCGATGGCCAGCCGCTTCGCCCTCGACGAGATGGTGCACGTCGAGATGTGTGCTCGGCTCGCGCAGCTCCTGGGTGGTGGAGCGCCCATCTCGTACGACCCCAAGGGCACCATCGTGCTGCCCGCGCCCGAGCTGAGCCCCACGCTCGCGGCCTCGGAGCTCGTCGTTCGCAACTTCTGTGTCGGCGAGGCGCTGAGCATTCCGATTCTCAGAGGCTCGTGGCACGCGACGAAGCAGCCGTTGATCAAGGCCGTGCTCGCGCGAATCGTGAAGGACGAGGCGGCGCACGGCGCCTTCGGGTGGATCTTTCTCGACTGGGTCGACGACCAGCTCTCTGACGACGACCGGCTGCACCTCTCGAAGCAGGCCGCGCTCACGATGGACGCGGTCATCGACCGCTGGCCCTTCATTCCCGTGTTCGAAGACGAGACCCCCGAGGACCGCCTGGGGTGGATGGACGCGAAGACCTACTTCGACGTGGCCCGGCGCTCGCTGCGCAAGGTGGTGCTCGAGCCGTTGTTGAAGCACGGCCTCGACCCGCGCCCGTGGATGAAGCGCTCCATCGAGGCGAGCTGATCAGGCGTCGAGGTTGAGCCGGGTGACGGCCTCGTCGTGTTTGGCGCCTTCACACACGTGCCACGCCGCCACGAGGTCGAGAAACGGCGGGCCCGTCGAGAGGAAGACGGTGACCTGCTCGACGCTCGCGCGCGGAGCGACCGCCGACGAGAGCACCTGACTCAGCTCTCCCTGCAGCGCGGGCGCCCAGGGCAGCGACGTCTTCTCGTCCGAGAAGCAACGCGCGCGGGCGAGCAGTGACTCGGGCAGCGGCGACTTCTGCCAGCGCTCGGCCGACATCACCGTCACGTGCGCGCCGTCACGAACGCAGTCGACCGGCAGCGGCACCGAGCCCGTCAGCACCACGACGTCGGCGAGGGCGACGGCTTCTTCGACCGTCTCGCACGCCTTCACGCGCGCCGAGAGCGTGGCCTGCAGCTTCATGGCCTGCTCCGTCGACGCCGCGAGGTCTTCGTCGAACAAGGTGACGCGCTCCAGCGAGCGAACCAGCCGCAGGGCCTTGAGCGCGCTCGACACCGCCGGCCCTCCGCCGAGCAACGCCACGTTGGTCGCATCGGTGCGGGCCAGCACATCGGCGGCGAGCGCTCCGACGATGGAGGCGCGCAGCGTCGTGAGGTGCCCACCGTCCATCAACGCCAGCAGCTTGCCGCTCTCGGCGTCGAAGAGCTGCACCACGGTGCCCGACACCTTCGAGTCGGCGGGCTGATCGGTTCTGACGGTGAGGCTCCACGCGGGAATGCCCGGGTGGGTGGCGAGGCGGAGCGACGTCGGCAGGTGGCCTGGCACCTCGAAGCCCACGGTCTGTTGAACGCCGCGCACCGCGAAGGCCTGTTTCACTTCGTTGAGCAGATGCAGCGCCTGCATGCGACGCGACACTTCGGCCCTGGTGAGGAAGGTCGTCAGCACGCGGCGGTTCCAATCATGGAGGGCGCCTCTACGCCGTCGCGGTCGCGCTCACCAGCAGTCGAGCCAGATGGACGAGGTGCCGCAGCCGGTCGTCACCTGACACGACGCCTGCCCGATGCACGCGCCCATCCACTGGTACTGCTTGCCGCACACGCCCGTCTGGGAGTCGTTGTTGGTGTTCCACCCGTAGCCGTGAAAGCCGAAGCCGCTCTTCACGACACCCGGCGCGCACGAGGCCGTGCAGGTGGCGGTGTTGCATGTGTTGGTGACGACGAACGATGGCCGGCGCCCGTTGACGGTGGTGACGGTGAGGTTGCCCGCGTTGTCGAGGCGCATGAGCCGCGTGCCGCCTGCGCCCGGGTCGTCCACGGTTCCCGAGACGTGGGTGCCGTTGGCGAACCACGAGAAGTGACCTGCGGTACGGAAGTAGGTCGTCGAGTTCTGAACGCCCATGCCGTACGACGCCGACGCGAGCCGAATCGCCTGCAGCGTCGAGCCCGCGGTGAAGTCTTCGTAGCCGCTGAGCGTGAGGTTTCTGCCGCTCAAGTCTCCCGACGTGGTGATGCCCGCGCCCGTGAGGCCGCCCGTCTTGGTGGTGAGGGCCGAGGCGAGCGAGGCGAAGTTGCCGTTCACCTCGGAGGCGAGCGCCGGCTCGTCAGGGCACAACGTCACCAGCGGCGCGGGGAGCGTTTGTGCGCACGTGCCCGCCGCCCACGCGGTGCGGTTCAACAGGAGCAGCGTGAGCGCGCCCACCAGGCCCACGCCCACGACGCCGCGGAGGAGTCGCGAACGAAGGCGACGTGACTCCCGCGCCGACAACGCGCGTGCAAGCTGGAGCACTTCGAGCTGCCGCTCCACCTCGGCGGGCGTTCGACCCAGCGCAGTCGCGGCTTCGGCGAGAGACAGTCGACCTTCGGCCACGGCTTCGAGTGCGTCGAGTTGATGCATGTCACGTTGGTAGCACCATCGTTCGAAGCGCTGGTGCGACTTCAGTGGCACGAAAACGTGCGCGCGTTCGCCAGGCATCGACACTTCGGCCGGAGGCTGCGCTAGAGGGCGGCGCGCCGAGGTCAGCTCTGCAGCGCCGGTGTCGCGGTCGCAGACGGGCTCGAGCGCTTCGAGCGAAACGCCGTGATGGCTCCCGTCGACCAGAGCGCCCACGCCACCAGCACCGGCTGGAAGAAGAGCCTGATGAAACGGGCCTGGTCGGTGTCGAGGCCGAAGGCGCTGATGCCGTTGACGTACTGCGAGATGTTCCCGGGGAAGACGAGCACGAAGAAGGTCGCCACCACGAGGCCGACCAGCACCCGCCATCGGCCGAGCGCCAGCAGCGACGCGCCGAGCAGCAGTTCGACGACGCCCGAAGCGAGCACCACGAAGTCGGCGTCGAGCGGCACCCAGCGCGGCACCTGCGCGAGGAACTCGGTGCGCTGGAAGGTGAGGTGGCCGGTGCCGGCCAGGAGCAGCGCGAGGCCGAGCAGCATTCGCGCGATGGTCGCTCCCACACTGGTCGACGGCGTCGAGGCCCACCACGGTTGTGGCGAGTCGAGCGGCTTCAGTTTTCCCGCGAGCGCGGCTTCGACCTGCTCGACGAGCGCCTCGGGCTTGTCGGTGGGCGCGAAGCGAGCCAGCACCTGGCCCCGGCCGTCGACGAGGAACTTGGTGAAGTTCCATTTGATGGCCTCGAGGCCCGCGAGGCCCGGCGCCGCTTCCTTCAGCTGACGGTACAGCGGGTGCGTGTTCGGCCCGTTGACGTCGAGCTTCGCGAAGAGCGGGAAGGTGACGTCGTACTTGAGCTTGCAGGTCTCCTGAATGCCCTCGGCGCTCAGCGGCTCCTGACCCGCGAACTGGTTGCACGGAAACCCGAGCACGCTGAAGCCCCGGTCCTTGAAGCGGCGGTGGAGCGCCTCGAGGCCCTCGAACTGGGGCGCCAGCCCGCAGCCGGTGGCGGTGTTGACGATGAGCAGCGTCTGGCCGGCGAAGGCCGACAGCTTCTGCGTTTCGCCGGTGATGGTGGTGACCTCGACCTCGTGCAACGTCTTCATGCGGTTCTCCTGGTGGCTTCTTCGAGACGCCCGACCAGCGCCTGGAGTTGGGTGCGAAGCGTGGTGACCTGCGCGATGGCGGCGGCGTCGAGCTGCTGCCCGCCCAACATGCGGCACACGAGCGCTTCGGGAACGTTCACCGCGCGCGCGCGCAGCTTGCGGCCTGCTGCGGTCAGGGTGAGCACCGTCACTCGCCCGTCGTCGGCGAAGGGCCGTCGCGCCAGCAGACCCTGCTTCTCGAGCCGCCGCAGCAGGGGAGACAAGGTGCCGCTGTCGAGCAACACCCGCGCCTCGAGGTCCTTCACGGTGAGGCCGTCACGCTCCCAGAGCACGAGCATCACGAGGTACTGGGCGTAGGTGAGACCGAGCGGCTCGAGCAGGGGCCGGTAGATGCGCTGGAGCAGGTTGCTGGCCGCGTAGATGGGGAAGCAGACCTGCTGGTCGAGCGACAGCACGTCGTTGGCTGGAGTGCGCTTCACGGCGGGAGGTGTAGTGAGCCGATAGGTTGCGTGCAACCTATTCGACCAGACAACTCACGAAGCTCAGTTCTCGCCGTCGTGACGCCAGCGGCAGCGACCCTTCACTGGCGAGACGCGCTCACTCGACGAGACACGGGCCACTTCGCCGTCTGCAGAATGTCGATCCGACGCGAAGAGCACGGATCCGACACACGGATCCGACGGGAGAGCACGGACCCGGAGAGCACGGACCCGACACACGGATCCGACGGGAGAGCACGGATCCGATGCCGCACGGACCCGACGCGAAGAGCACGGACCCGACGGGAGAGCACGGATCCGATGCAGCACGGACCCGACGCGGAGAGCACGGA
>JAACJQ010000247.1 GCA_016879935.1 Archangiaceae bacterium
AGCCGTCGAGCGCGCTGGCGGGCTGCCGGTCGTTCCTCGCGGTGGGCTGGTCGTGCTCAAGGTGAACTCGAACTCCGGAGATCCGGCGCCGTTCTCATCGAGCCCCACGCTCGTCAGCTGGGTGGCGCGTGCGTACGTGAAGCAGGGCGTTCGGGTGCTGGTCGGTGATCGATCGTTCTGGGGCGACAAGGACACGGCGGGAAATCTCGAGCGCAACGGCGTCGCGCCTGCTGCGCGAAGTGCGGGAGCCACGTGTGTCGCGTTCGAGCACGACACGGTGACGTGGAAAGAGCTGCCCGCCGAAGCGCTCCCGTCGTGGGTCGCGCCGATTCGGGTGCCGAGCGCGATCTTCGAAGCCAACGCCGTCATCAACCTCGCCTGCGTGAAGACGCACTTCATCACCGGCGTGACGCTGGGTTTGAAGAACGTGCTCGGCTTCGTGCACGCAGACGATCGTGCGAGGCCGGGCAACCTGCGCACGCACCATCGGGAGCGCATTCACACGCAGATCGCCGAGCTGCACCGCGCGCTGCCGATCTCATTCACCATCATCGATGGCTACGACGCGCTGGTGACCGGTGGGCCGACGCCCTCGAGCGGAGCGCCGCCCACCATCGTTCGAACAGGGGTGGTCCTTGCCTCGAGAGACGCGCACGCCGTGGAAGCGGAAGGGCGGGCGCTGCTCGCGACGTGGGCGCCATGACGCTTGTGTTGGTGCTCGGTTCGTTCGACACCGGCCGCCGCGTGGCGACCTTCGAGCCCTCACGAGCTGATCTCGACGACGCCCGCCGCGGAGATCGCCTGGCCTTCGCGCGCCTGTTCGAGGGCTTCGCCCCCATGGTGCACGGTGTGTTGATCGCTCACGGCCCGTCCTCCGAGGTCGACGATCTCATGCAGGACGTCTTCCTCACGGCGCTCGAACGGCTGAGCTCGATGGATACCGAGCGTGTCGGTCCGTGGCTCGCCGCGATCGCGCGCAACCGCATGATCGACAGTCTTCGCCGTCGTGCACGCCTCGTCGCGATGCCGACGGAGGAGCAGGGCGCCACCGATCCCGAACGGGCCGAAGCCAACCAGGTGCTCGCCATCATCAGGACCATGCCCGACACGTACCGCGAGACGCTCGTGCTCAAGCTCGTCGAAGGGCTGAGCGGCAAGGAGATCGCCGAGCAGACGGGCCTGACGCCTGACTCCGTGCGCGTGAACCTGCATCGCGGCATGCGAATGCTCCGCGAACGGCTCGGCCTCTCACCAGAAGGAGATCTCGATGAGTGATCCACTCGAGTCCCTCAAGTCGCTCAAGTACCAGCCGAAGCCCGGCCGGTGGGAGGCGCTCGCCAGCGCTCCGCCGCGTCGAAGCCGCCGCCCGTTCGTCGTCGCGGTAGCCCTGCTGGCTGCGGCCCTCGCCATCGGCGTCTTCCTCGGCACCCGCGAGCACGGCCTTCCGATGGAGCTCGTCGTCGACGGCGTTCGCCGCACATCCTCGCTCGGGAGCCGCTGGCTCGAGACGAAGCCAACCGAATCGGCCACCGTGACGATCACCGACATCGGCCAGGTGACGGTCGACCCCGGTTCGCGGGTGCGGCTGCTCAACACGGGGCCTGCCCAGCATCGGCTCGAGCTCACGCGAGGAACGCTGCATGCGCGTGTCACGGCTCCGCCGCGGTTGTTCGTCGTCGAGACGCCCACGGCCTCGGCGATCGATCTCGGCTGTGCGTACACGCTGAAGGTGACGGACGAAGGCTCCGAGCTGACGGTCGAGTCGGGAATGGTCTCGCTCGCGGGCAAGGGCAGGGAAGTGACCGTGCTCGAGGGCATGCGCGCGGTGTCGAGCGCGAGCCGAGCGCCGACGACTCCCGTGGCCATCGATGCGTCACCTGCGTTCATCGAGGCGGTCGCTCAGTTCGATCGCGACGGAAGCGCTGTGGAGCAGCTCCTCATTCTCGCGAGGCCTGCCGACGCCGCGACGTTGTGGCACCTGTTGCCCGTGGTGCCTGGCGTTCGCCGCTCCGCCGTGTTCGGCATGCTGCGCTCGATGGTGCGAGCGCCCGAGTCGCTCACCGTCGAGAACTCGGCTGACGCGAACTCACCGGTCATGCAGCAGTGGTTCGCCAGCATCATCGCCAGCCGGTGAGGGCTCGTCCCAGCTGCGATCGTGCAGCCCAGCGGCCTTTCCGGCCTCCATGAGCGACGCGCAGAGCCGGTTGAGGGCGACGACCTCTTGCAGCCGGGCCTCGACTGCCTCGGGTGACATGTCGATCTCAGGCCTCTTCATCTTCTCGCTGTTCGAGGGTGACGACATCGCTCTGGTCCTTCGTGCGGCTCGAGAGTCGCTTCATGGCGATCAGGCCTGATCTCGACAGCAGAGACAAGCGGCGCCCTCTCCAATCGATGACCTCACGAAGCGCCCAGGCCGCGCCGTAGCTGGCCGACACCTCGAGCACGTCAGTGGTGATGTGACTGCCAGCGCTCACCTTCGTGGCGCGGAAGAGCGTCTGGGGCGTCGGCGTCTTCACGCCAAGTGGAATCGGCCCGGCGCGAAGCGTGAAGCCTGCGCGCGCTGCCGCACGAAGCGCGTTCTCGACGGCCTCGGCGGGAACCAGCAGGTCGATGTCCTTCGTCGCCCGGGGATGGCCGTGAATCGCGAGGGCCAGACCTCCACACAGGGCGTAGGGAACCGACGCCTGGTTGAGCGCATCGACCAGCAGCTCGAGCTCGGCGACGAGGTCAATGACGGGAGCAGTCACTCGGGCATCATCCCAGAAACGACACAGGCCGTGCCCACCGAAGCGGACACGGCCCGTGAACCTGCAGACTGAAACCGCTTACGCCTGCGCGGCCTCGCCCTGCACGGTGACCGACACCTTCGTGTGAACGTCGCGGTGGAGACGGAGCTCCACTTCGAACGTGCCCACCGTGCGGATCGGCTCCGGCAGGTGGATCACGCGGCGGTCGAACTTGTGGCCCTGCGCCGCCAGTGCCTCGGCGACGTCGAGCGCGGTGACCGAGCCGAAGAGCTTGTCCTGCTCGCCGACCTTGCGCGTCACGGTGACCGTCACGCCGTTGAGCTTCTTGCCGGCCTCTTCAGCGACCGACTTCAGCTTCGCCTGGCGAACCGCGATGACCGCCTTCTCGTGGTCGAGCTGGCGAATGTTGGCCGCCGACGCGAGCATCGCGAGGTTGCGCGGCAACAGGTAGTTGCGCGCGTAGCCGTCCTTCACGTTCACGACCTCGCCCGAGTTGCCGAGGTTGTACACATCCTCACGGAGAATGAGCTTCATGGGGTGTGTTCCTTTCAGGCCGCGAGGACGAGGTAGGGGATCAGCGCGAGGCCGCGGGCCTGCTTGACCGCCTTGGCGATCGCGCGCTGGTGCTTGGAGCAGTTGCCCGAGATGCGGCGGGGAATGATCTTGCCGCGCTCGGTGACGAAGTACTTCAGGGTCGACTGATCCTTGAAGTCGACGATGATCTTCTTGTCGGCGCAGAAGCGGCAGACCTTCCTGCGCGCAAAGCCACGGCCGCCACGCTTCTCTTCGCCGTCTCCACGGTCGCCACGATCACCGCGATCGCCGCCACCCTTGCCGCTCTTCTCTCCGTAGTTCTTTTCCATGGTGTCGAAGTCCTTTCGGCTCAGCCGGGGGTGATGTCGTCGTCGTAGCTGCCATCGACGTCGGCGTTGAAGTCTTCACGCTCGGCACCGCCGAACGGCTTGTTGTCGTCGACGTCGCCAGCGAGCTTCAGGTCTTCCTGCGCCTGACGCGACTCGGGGTCGATGTGCTCGGCGAGACGCTTCGACATGTAGCGGCTGACCTCGTCGAAGTTGCGCAGGTTGCGCTCGACTTCGGCGACCATGCTCGGCTTCCCGAGGTAGTGCGCGTGCAGGTAGATCGCGCGCGGCTGCTTCGCCACCGGGTACATCGTCTTCTTCTTGCCCCAGATGGTGAAGCGCAAGAACTTGCCGCCTTCACGACCCACGATGCCGCGGACCTTCTCCTTCACCTTCTCGACGGTGTCGTCGGTGAGATCCGGCTTCACGAGGAAGACGGTCTCGTACTCGCGCAAGAAGCTTGCGCTCTTCGATGCTTCGGCCATGTGTTTTCTCCCCACGGGTTCTGCCCACCGGCAACAGCCCGATGAGCGGGGATAACGGAGCGTTTGACGGCTCCGGTTCTGTCGGAAGTGACAGAGGCCGGTGCGCTTATGTGGGGCTCCCCCGGGAGTCAACTGCGGCGCCGGAATTGTCGA
>JAACJQ010000248.1 GCA_016879935.1 Archangiaceae bacterium
AAGCAGGGCCTGAAGGACGAGAAGGGCTGGCTGATGCTGGCCATCGATCGCCTGACGACGGCGCGCGGAGAGCTGGGCGATCTGAACCAACGGGCGATGCGATTGCCCGAGCTGGAAGGTGCTCGCGAAGAGCACGCGCGGGGGCTGCAGAACACGGCGGTCGATGCGATCGAGCGGCTGCAGGCCGGCATCACGTTCGTCGCTGGTACGCGGGCTCCGTTGCTCGAGGCGCTGTTCGGCAAGGTGAAGCTGCCCGCCGCGCGCAGGGTCGATCGTGAAGACTTCGAGCGGTTCACCGCCGACTTCGAGAAGAAGCTCGGGAGCAGCTACTGCAAGCGCATGCTCGCGGAGTCGTCGTTCGCGCCGATCGTTCCCGTGGTGGAGCAGGTTCGCAGCACGATCGCGGCGTGGCGTGGCGGGTTCTCGCCCGAGCCGTTGTTGCCGAGCGAAGAGATCGCGCTGCGGGAGGAGATCGTCGGGCACGCGCGCAGGCTCGAGCTGCCCATGCGGCAGGCGAGGTTGTTGGCCGAGGCGGCGCTGGCTCCGCTGAAGAACGCGTTCGAAGACTCGGGCATCGGGCAGAAGCCGAAGCGGCGGAAGTTCGACGCGAGCGCTGAGCCTGAGGTCGAGGCGGCGGAGGTCGCCGAAGCTGACGAGGAGCCCGCGGCCGAGGTGGAAGCGGAAGCCGCACCGGTGGAGCAAGCGGCTCCGGTCGAAGCGGCGCCTGTCGTCGAAGCGGTGGCTCCGAAGAAGCGCAGCAAGAAGGCCGCTCAAGCCGAGGCGTGAAGCGCTGCTTGCTCGCGTTGTTGATGATCGGGTGCGTGACGCAGCGACCCGATCTGTCGCTCAGGCGAGGCCCACGACCACAAGGCATGGATTCGCTCGCCGATCCGTTCGCGGGCCGACGAGATGTCGCCAGTAGTCCCGCGCAGACCGTTTTCGCTCATAGGTGCTCTGCCGCTCTCTACGCCGGCCCGCGCGCGTGCTTCGTTCACCTCGAGCACTGGCGTGAGGAACCGTGCACGCCAACACCCGATGTCGGCTGCTTGTTCGTCGACCTCAATCCGTCCCCGCCGAATCCGGCACGCGAGCACTGGCTGGAGTGCGGCGAACAGGCCTCGCCCTGCGGTCAGTCCGTGCGGTGCGAATGCGCTCCGGTGCGCGACTGAGCGCTCAACAGATCCACGTGCCGAAGAAGAACTGACACTTCCTCAGGTTCTGCGGCGACAGATAGATGCCGGCATCGGGAGGCAGCGGCTTGTTCGGCGCTCCACCGTCACCGGGCAACGCGTAGCAGGCGCCAGGCGATTCGCAGCGCGTACCTTCACCGCACGCCTTGCAGGTGCGCCCGTCGTAGCCACACGCGGTGTCCTGATTGCCTCCGAGGCAGACGTTGTTGAGACAACACCCAGTGCACGTTCGCGGGCTGCACACATACGGGCCTGCGTCGACGACGGTCGCGACCTCAGCGTCGGAAGGCAGGGCTGGCTCGACACAAGCGGTGAGCAACAATCCGAGTCCGAGTGCGAGGCGCATCGAGTCTCCTGGGTCTGGAGCATGACGGAGGTTGCTCGGAACGTGCCAGCCACCCTCGACGATTTCCTGACGCAACCACACGGCGACGATCGCCGCCTGCGGCACAGTTGACCGACCCGCCGACGGGCAGTAGCGCCACCACAGATGCAGTTGCCCATCGACAGCCTCCTCTCCGACATCGTCGGCGCCTTGCGTACCCGTGAAGCGCTCGTGCTCGAGGCGCCGCCTGGCGCGGGCAAGACGACGCGTGTGCCCCCTGCCCTGCTCTCGGCCGGGCTCGCGGGTCAGAAGGAGATCGTCGTGCTGCAGCCGCGGCGACTCGCGACCCGGCTCGCAGCGGCGCGCGTGGCGGAGGAGCGCAACGAACGGCTCGGCGACACCGTCGGCTACCAGATTCGTTTCGACGACGTCTCTTCGGCGAAGACGAAGATTCGCTTCGTCACCGAAGGCCTGCTCACGCGGCGGCTCGTCGGAGATCCCCAGCTTCGTGACGTCGGCATCGTCGTGCTCGACGAGTTTCACGAGCGGCACCTCGCGGGCGATCTCGCGCTCGCGATGCTGCGGCGGCTGCAGAAGACGACCCGGCCCGACCTCAAGCTGGTGGTGATGTCGGCCACGCTCGATGCCGCGCCGATCGCGACCTGGCTCGACGGAGCGCCCGCTTTGCGCAGCGAAGGCCGCCGGTTCGACGTCGCCATCGAGTACCTCGAGAAAGAAGACGATCGGCACCTCGAGCAGCAGGTGCTGGCCGCGTTGAAGCGGCTCATTCAGGCCGAGCTCGATGGCCACGTGCTCGTGTTCCTCCCGGGCGCTGCCGAGATTCGTCGCGCGCAAGACGCGTGCTCGGAGTTCGCCCAGCGCCACCAGCTCGAGCTCGTCGTGCTTCACGGAGACTTGAGTGCGGCCGAGCAGGATCGAGCGCTCAAAGCGAGCCCGCGGCGGAAGGTCATTCTCTCGACAAACGTCGCCGAGACGAGCGTCACCATCGAAGGTGTCGCGGCCGTCATCGACTCGGGCCTCGCGCGCGTCGCGGCACACTCGCCGTGGAGCGGACTGCCGACGCTCAAGGTGCAGAAGGTCTCGAAGTCATCGGCCATTCAGCGCGCGGGCCGAGCCGGTCGAACGCGCGCGGGCACCTGCGTTCGGCTCTACACGCGAGGCGACTACGAAGGCCGCCCCATGTCCGACGCGCCCGAGATTCGGCGGCTCGACTTCGTGGAGTCGTCACTGTCGCTCCGCGCGCTCGGCGTGAACGACGTGCGCTCGTTTCCCTTCTTCGAGCCACCGCCGCCATCGGCCATCGACGCAGCCGAGTCGCTGCTCACACAGCTGGGTGCGCTCGAGAAGAGCGGCGCGCTCACGAAGATCGGGCAGCGCCTGCTCACCTTCCCCCTGCATCCTCGGCTCGCGCGCCTCGTCGTCGCCGGTGAACAGCGAGGCGTCGCCGAAGAAGCCGTCACCATCGCGGCGCTGTTGAGCGAACGAGACATTCGGCAAGAAGCGCGCGCCCGCTTTGGTGACTCACGCCGCGGCAACGACGCGCTCGCAGGCCCTTCCGACGTGCTCGAGCTGCTGGAGCGTTTCAAAGAAGGCCAGGCCACGAGCGCGCGCAGTGCGGGGCTCGACGCTGGCGCGATGCAGTCGGTCGATCGCGTGCGCAAACAACTGAGCCGCTCGGTCGATCGCCGCGTGCACGCGCCGACGTCTGACCGTGCGCGCGAAGAAGCGCTGCTCCAGGCCGTGCTCGCGGGCTACCCCGATCGCGTCGCCAAGCGCCGTCGTCCCAAATCGCCAGACATCGTCTTCGCCTCGGGTGGCTCAGCGTCGCTCGACGTCACGTCGGTCGTGCACGAAGCCGAGCTGATGGTGGCGATCGACGCGGAGGAGCGGCGTGGTGGCGTCGCCGTTCGTATCGCCTCGCAGATCGAAGCGGAGTGGTTGCTCGATCTCGACGGTGACTCGCTCGGAGAAGTCGACGCGCTCGAGTGGAACGCCGATGCGAAGCGCGTCGATCGCGTGACGCGCATGACGTTCGGCAACGTCGTGCTCGAAGAGACGCGCAACCCGGCGCCAGCGTCGGACGAGACGACGAAGCTGCTCGCCCAGGCGGCTGTCGAAGCCGGCGTTCGCACCTTCGTCGACCCCGAGGCTGTCACGGCGTGGCAATGCCGAATCGACGCGCTGCGTGCCGCTTTTCCCGAGGCCGGTTTTCCGGTCGCCGATGAAGCCTTCGTGAAGCAGCGGTTGGCAGCGCTGTGTGACGGGCTTCGATCGTTCAACGAGGTGCGCGAGGCGGGCCTGCTCAACGCGCTCCAGGCGTCGCTCACGGCGCAGCAGGCGCGGCTGCTTCACACCGAAGCGCCCGATCGCATCACGCTGCCCGGAGGGCGCTCCGTTCAGGTTCACTACGAGCCCGCGCGCCCACCGTGGATCGAGTCGCGCCTGCAGGACTTCTTCGGCCTGCTGAAAGGGCCCGCGATCGGCCGCTCACCGCTCGTGCTGCACCTGCTCGCGCCGAACATGCGCGCCGTGCAGGTGACGACCGATCTCTCGGGCTTCTGGGATCGCCACTACCCCGCGATTCGCAAGGAGCTGATGCGGCAGTACCCGAAACACTCGTGGCCGGAGGACCCGCGTACGGCGGCTCCACCGGCGCCACGACCGCCTCGACGCTGACTCACACCATGCGGCCGTAGCCGTTGATCACCGACGAGTCGGCCGGGTACGTCTTGCGGCGAACCTGATCGCTCGAGTTGCCCTCGATGGTCTGCACGTAGGTGCGGCCGTTCTGCGTGAAGACCTTCTCGACGATGCCGACGTGATCGGCCCAGCCGTGGCTACCGTCCCAGCGGAAGGTGACCGCGTCACCCGGCTGCGGGTTGTGGCGACCCTTCCACGTGCCCTGCTGCTGCAGGTAGTTCGCGACGCCCTGCGCGCTGGCGGTGTTGACGTGAAAGCCGGCCTTCTTCGCCACGTAGCTGACGAAGTCGGCGCACCACGCCTCGGCAGGACGACCGAGCGCCGAGCTGAACTTGTTCCGGTTGCCTGCGCCCTCGTGGTACCCGAGGTGCGAGCGCGCCTCGTTGAGCATCGTCTGAACCTTCGACGACGACGGCGCGCTGGGGTTGTTCGTCACCGGGCCGGGATTCGACGGACGCGACGGCGAGCCTCCGGGCTCGAAGCCATCGGTCTGCATCTTGCGCCACGTGTTCGGGCCCACGATGCCGTCGACCGCCAGGTGGTACTTCTTCTGGTACGCGATCACCGCGGCGCGCGTCTTCGGGCCAAAGTCACCGTCGATGGGGCCAGGGTTGATGCCCGCCGCCTTCAGCTCCTTCTGAACTCGGGTGACATCGGCTCCGTGGCTTCCGTTGCGAACCAGCATGGCGACTCCTTGTCGGCAGGGCTGGAGAAGTGTCGGCCCAGGGCACGCTCGCGTTCGCCGAGAGGTCCGCCAAGAGGCCTGACAAAACCGGCATCATTTCGGCCGCATTTCTGGAGGAATTTCCCCGCGGGGTGAGCTGGCCCCAGGCCACGGCGCCGAAGCGGAGGCTCCACACCCCAGCCGCGACCAGATCGCCGGCGCTTCGACGGGCACGGCGGCTGCGATGGCTCAGGCGCATGAACCTGCTCAGCCATGCGATCACGACCACCGGTCGACGCGCCAACAACGAAGACAACCTGTGCGACGTGCCGGCCCTCGGGCTGTTCGCGGTCGCTGATGGACTGGGAGGCTACGAAGGCGGAGAGGTCGCGAGCGCGCTCACCGTCGAGACCCTGCAGCGCTTCGTGGAGCGAAATCGGCGCGACCCGGGCGGCACGTGGCCATGCAAGGAGGACAAGAAGAAGTCGCTCTCTGAGAACCTGCTGCGCGCGGCCGCCACCGAGGCGCACCTCGCGATCATGGACAAACGCGCGGGCCGGCTCGGGCAGATGGGGTCGACGATCGCGTCGATGCTGATCGTCGAGCAGCACGCCGCCATCGCGCACGTCGGAGACAGCCGCGTGTACCGCCTGCGCAACCGCGTCCTCGAGCCGCTGACGAGAGATCACTCCGTCTATGCCGAGATGCTCGCGGCCGGGCGTGATCTGCCGCCGCGCCACGACTTCCCGTTCAAGAACCAGATCACCCGCGCGCTGGGCCTGACCGGAAACTCGAACGCCGACACCAGCGTCACCGACGTCTGCATCGGCGACCGGTACCTGCTCTGCACCGACGGGCTCTACGACCCGTTCGAAGACGACGCGCTCGCGGTGCTGTTGCAGGAAGGCGCTCCGGCAGCGTGCTGCAAGAAGCTCGTCGAGACGGCGTTCGAGAAGGGCAGCGCCGACAACATCACCGCCGTCGTCATCGACGTGGAGGCTTGATCTTCGAGTACGCGAACACGATCACGTTCACGCCGGGCGAGGGCTGAATGAGCACCGTCTTGCCCTTCTTCGCGAGCGCCAGCGCCGGTGAGAACCAGGGGAACTTCAGCAGCTCTTCGTCGGTGTCGACGTACTCGGGCACGAGCAGATCGAGCTCGACGTAGCCGCCGCGCGTCTCCTTCTGGAGCGACTGGCCGAAGGTGTACGGCGCGTCGTCTGCGGTCGGCGTGAGATCGTTGTGCAGCGCGCCGCCGTAGAGAATCAGCATCTTGCCCGGCAGGCCGCCCTCTTCTTCGTCACGAACCTGGGTCGCCTTCTCTTCGACCTTGCGGCGCATGAGCAGCAGCGACTGCTCGGCGTCGAGCTCACCGTCTTTGTCGAGCATCGACTTGTAGTCGTCGCAGTTGATGAGGAGCGTGTGGTTCTTGAGCCCCAGGTCGTACGCCTTGCCCATAATGGTGGTGACCTCGTCTTCGGTCTCCTTCGGGCGCTTCGTCGTCTTCTCGACCGCCTGCGCGGCCTGCTTCTCGACCTGTCCGCAGCGGCCGTTCAGCATCCACGTCTCGACGATCAACGACGTCGCGCCACCATCGAGCATCGGGAGCGCTTCGTTCGTGAAGTGCTTGATGGCGCTCGGCACCTTCGGAGCGCCCTTCAGCTCGTGGTACTCGCCCACGCCCAGAATCTGCGGGTGCAGCGCGAGCACGTGCGCGAACGCCTCTTTCGGAGTCGAGAACGCGGTGATGCCGCCGTCGGTTGCGCCCACCAGCAACGTCGCCACGAGCGAGAGCATCAGTCCTCGTCCGGCCCGTCGAACAGGTCGTGCTTCTTGAGCAGCGTGCGCCAGTGCTTCCGGTCGACGCCGGCTTCGCGTGCAGCGGCCGAGAGGTTGTCGCGATGCCTCGCCATGAGATCTCTCAAGTAGGTGCGCTCGAAGACCTCGAGCACCGCCTCCTTCGACTCCTTGTAGGGAAGATCGGTTCTCACGCCGAGCACCTCGCCCGTGCCGACGGAGGCTTCGAGCGAGATCTTCAGCTCCCCGAATCGGCGGGCGCCGGGAGACAGCACGAGCGCCCGATCGATCACGTTGCGCAGCTCACGCACGTTGCCCGGCCAGCGGTGGCTCTTGAGGCGATCGAGGTTGGGGCCTTCGATGCCGTCGACCTCGAGCCCACGATGGCGCAGCAACTCTCCGACGATCAGAGGAATGTCCTCTCGTCGACTTCTCAGCGGCGGCAGCTCGAACGCGAGCACGGAGAGTCGGTAGTAGAGATCCGACCGGAACGCGCCGCTCGCGATCGACGCGCTCAGGTCGGCAGGCGTGGCGGCGATCACCCGCACGTCGACGGCCCGCTCGGCATCGGCGCCCACCGGTTTCACCTTTCGTTCTTCGAGCACGCGCAGCAACTTCGCCTGCACCGCGGCGCTGACGCGCCCGAGCTCGTCGAGAAAGAGCGTTCCACCATCGGCGCGCAGGAAGGCGCCCTTGCGATCCGTCTGCGCTCCGGTGAACGCGCCCTTCACATGGCCGAACAACTCGCTGTCGAGCAGGCTCTCGGGCAGCGCGCCGCAGTCGATCGCCACGAACGGGCCTCTTCGTCTCGTGCTCGCCTCGTGAAGTGAGCGCGCGATCAGCTCCTTGCCCGTGCCGGTCTCTCCCGTGACGAGCACCGTCGCGTCGCTCTGCGCGGCGAGCTCGAGCACCGCGAAGATCTCGCGCATCGCGAGGCTCTCACCGACGAGTTCTCCGAATCGGCGTGCAGCACTCGGGCGAACGTCGAGCGCGCGAGGCTGCGGCTCGATGCGCAACGTGGTGCGGCCGAGCTTCAGCGACGCGCCCGGCGAGACCTCGAGCTCTTGCACCTTCGAGCCCTCGAAGAACGTGCCGTTCGTGCTCTCGAGATCCTTCACGAGGAACCGGGCGTCGATCGGCGTGATGCGCACGTGCTTCGACGAGACGCGATCGTCGGTGAGCTGAAGATCGACCGAGGCGGCCGTGCCTGCGACGCGGGGAACATCGAGCGGCACCGCGCGGCCCGCATCGGGGCCATCGACGACCAGCAACTGACAGCGAAGCGGTGAGCCGGTTTCGTCCAACTGCGTCGACAGTCGCGTCTGGGCCACGCCGTCAATCTGGCACGAACCTCTGCTTCAGCGAATCGAGGCCGACACCCATTGCTGCATCGCCGGGGCTGGAAGCACGCCCGATTGGCGCGCGACCTCGCGGCCGTCCTTGAAGACGATGAAGGTGGGAATGCCGCGAATGCCCAGCTGCGCGGAGGGTTGCGGGTGATCGTCGGTGTTCACCTTGATGACGAGCGCCTTGCCCGCGAGCTCGTGGCCGACCTTCTCGAGAATCGGCGCGGCCATGCGGCACGGCCCGCACCACGGCGCCCAGAAGTCGACGACGACCGGCACCGGCGAGTTGCTGATCGCCCGCGTGTACGAGTCCGCGTCGACCTCCTGCGGCTTTCCCGAGACGTCGAGATCACGCTTGCAGCGGCCACACGTGGGCGTTCCAGCGTGACCGGGAGCAACGCGATTGAAGGCACCACACGAAGGGCAGCGGAACATGCTCTACGAGTAAGCAGTCTCAGGCCACCGTCAGCCCCGGCCTGCCCTTCTCGAGCCAGCCGATCGGCCAGGCGTCGAGCTTCTTCGCAGCCAGCAGGCGCAGGGCCTTCGCGGCGTCTTTCGACGGTACGGCGGCGAGCAGCCCACCGTTCGTCTGCGCGTCGGCGAGCACGTGCTTGATCGCGTCGGGCAAGCCATCGGGGAAGACGACACCCTTCGATGCGTGCTCGAGGTTCGTCTTCGTTCCACCCGGCACCACGCCCTGCTCCGACAGGTTCGCGATCTCGGGCAACAGCGGCACGTTCTCGAGCTCGATCACCGCGCGAAGCTTCGCGCCACGCGCCAGCTCGAGGCCGTGACCCAGCAGGCCGAAGCCCGTCACGTCGGTGAGCGCGTTCACCTTGAACTTGCCGCTCGCGAACACCTCTCCCGCCGTCTTGTTGAGCGTCGCCATCTGCTTCGTGACGCGCTTCACGAGCTCCTTCGACGCGAGCCCGCGCTTGAGCGCCGTCGTCGCGATGCCGGTGCCGATGGGCTTGGTGAGAATGAGCACGTCACCCGGCTTGCCGCCCGCGTTGGTGAGGATCTTCTTCGGGTGAATCACGCCCGTCACCGCCATGCCGTACTTCGGCTCGGGTGACTGCACCGAGTGCCCACCGAGAATCGGAATGCCGGCCTCCTTCGCCTTCGACGCGCCGCCCGCGAGAATCTCGTGGAGGATCTCGATCGGCAGCTCCTTCGGGAACGCGACGATGTTGAGCGCGAAGATCGCCGTACCGCCCATCGCCCAGATGTCGCTCATCGCGTTCGCCGCCGCGATTTGCCCGTACGCGAACGGGTCGTCGAGCACCGGAGGGAAGAAGTCGACCGTCTCGACGACCGCGAGATCGGGCTTGAGCTTGTAGACGGCGGCGTCGTCGCTCGTCTCGAAGCCGACCAGCGCGTTCTTCACCTTCGTGTTCGAGATGCCCGCGAGCACCTCGTGCAGCACGTCGGGGCGGAGCTTGGCGGCGCAGCCTGCGCAGTTGGACAGCTGGGTGAGCCTCGGCAGCGGAGCGTTCATGATGACGGCTCCATACCCTCGTGGCAGGAACCGCGCACACCCCGCTTTTCGGAGGAGCTGCCCATGAAGATCGTGAAGACGAACGACGTGCCGTGGACCGACGCGATGAACCAGGGGGCGTTCTCGCAGCAGAAGAAGACGCTGACGAGCTCGGCGCTCGGCGCGAGCCTGTGGCGCCTGCCGCCCGGCAAGAAGTCCTTTCCCTTCCACATGCACCACGTCACCGAGGAGTCGCTCTTCGTCGTCTCGGGCACCGCGAAGGTGCGCACGCCCGAGGGCCTGACCGCCATCGGCCCCGGAGACTGGATCACCTTCGAGCCCGGCAACGGCGCGCACCAGCTCATCAACGATGGCGCTGCTGACTTCGTCTACGTCGGCCTCTCGGTCGGCAAAGGCGTCGACGTCGTCGAGTACCCCGACTCGGGCAAGGTGGCTGCGTCGGTCGGCGCCCCGCCTACCGGCCAGCGCTTCATGTTCAAGAAGGACACGCAGGCCGGGTACTTCGACGGAGAAAAGGACGCGCAGTGACGTCGCGCGGTCAGTGAAGGTCACGCCGAAAGTCATGGCGTTCATCCCGTAACGAAAGAGGATGACGCCATGGCCAACGCACGCAACCCGCTCCCCGAGGCCCAGATGGGCCCTGCCGAGAAGCTGCTCGATCTCATTCTCTCGAGCTCGGCGCACCTCTGGCACAACCGCCCCGGCATCGAGGTCGCGGGCACCTGGCAGATGCGCCCGAAGAAGGGCACGCCGCTGCCGCGCGGCGCGAAGGAAGTGAAGCCCGGCCTGCACGTGACGGCGGCTGATCGCCTCTACACGCGGCTGCTCGAGATCTACGCGCTGAACCAGGATCTGTTCGCACACTTCGCGAGCTACGCGCTCAAGGAGACCGACTGGCGTGACCTCAAGGTCGCGGCCGCGGCGCTCATGCTCGTGCAGAACCGCTCGGGTCAGCCCGTGAAGGACGACGACGGCTCGGTCGCGTTCGTCGACGACGACTTCCGCCGCATCGGCGAGGCCATGCTGCTGTTCTACGAGAAGAAGTCGCAGCGCATGATGACGCCCAAGGCCGTGCTGCGCGTCGCCGAGCTGCTCGAGACCGACGAGATCACGAAGCTCAACCGCAAGGCCGGCTTCGGTGACCCTGCGTCGAAGAAGGCGCCCATGGGCCGCTGGAAGCGCGCCGCCCAGAAGTGGCTCGAGTATCGCGAGGCGAACCCCCAGCTGCTCGAGGGCCTCGTGAAGGCCGGCTTCAAGGAGACCATCAAGGCGATCGCCCGCAAGGCTGGCTACAAGCCGAAGTCGCAGCGCTTCTTCGAGGTGCTCGGCTGGAAGCAGAAGCAGGCCGAGGGCGGCCACCGCACGGTGGGCCTGGGCGAGCTCAAGCTCGAGAAGAAGGACCGCTTCGACGGGCTGTCGGAGGTCGAGATCTGCGAGGCCATCGAGACGCAGCGTCTCGCCTACAAGGACGTGGTGGGCCGCCTTCCGAAGGACGTGGGCCTCACGCCGGCCATCATGGCGGCGCTGGTGCCTTCGCTGTCGGATCGCGACCTGCGCATTCTCACGCCGACCCTCGAGTCGCTCGGTCTCATGGCCGACGCCGAGATTCGTCAGCGCTGGGAGAAGGCCATCGCCGAGTCGACCGATCAGCGCTCGCTGAACGTGGCGAAGAACGTCCGCTCGCAGGCGCTGAAGGAGAAGCTCGCCGAGGCCGCCGACAACGCGACGAAGAAAGCCGTCACCGAGGCGACGAAGGACGTCGACGTGCGCGTCATGTTCCTCATCGACAAGTCGGGCTCGATGGAGGGCGCGATCGAGCAGTCGAAGGAGGCACTCACGAAGATCCTCGCCGGCTTCCCGCTCGAGAAGATGCACATCGCGACCTTCGACACGGTGGGCACGGTGCTGGTGCCGAAGGCGGCGAACAGCGCGGCGGTGAAGCACATGCTGCAGTCGATCAAGGCGAGCGGCGGCACCGTTCACGCGGCGGCCGTGCGCGCGATTCACTCGGCGGGCGTGCGCTTCCCCGACACGGCGCGGTTGGTGGTGATCGTGGTGGGTGACGAGGCCGGTGAGGCAGGCGATCAGTTCGCGCGCTGCTTCCGCGATCTCGGCTACTCGCCGTCGGCCATGGCGATGCTCGTGTCGGTGGCAGGGCACGGCGCGCGCGGCAACTCGGTGCGGTCGGCGGCGGCGCAGCTGAAGGTGCCGTTCAGCGAGGTGAACGCGAGCTCGTTCGACGACCCGTACCAGGTCACGCGCGTGCTGAAGGCGCTGCTCGATGCGCCGGTTGCGGTCGGTGCTGCTCCACAGCAGGGCTGGGTGGAGCGGATGATGCGCACGCCGCTGCTCGAGCTGAAGTGACTGGCCTAGTTGTCGAAACGCCCACTCAGTTCTAGTCTGGCGGAATGCTAGACATAGTACGGGCAAGAAACTCCTCGACGAACCCCAGTGCGAACGCCCTGGCGGACGCCTTGAAACCACTACTTGAGCGTGACGCAACGCTGTACTTCGGCTTCCCTGTACTTCCGACAAATGACCAGCCTCTAATTGCTGACGGTCTTCTGATCTCATGGGAGCTAGGGATTGTCCTGTTTACTTTTCCAGATCAGATACCAGCCAACTCAGCCCAAGCGAGTTGGGAGGAACTCCGCCAGCAACAACGGACTCTGCTAGCGGGAGTCCGGAGTAAACTCCAGAAGGAGCCGCGTCTCTGCGACGACGACGGAGAATTACAGGTTAGGCCGCAGGTCTTTCTCTTCACCGCACTCCCTACCCACGGACAGCCGCCCGTGCCTGGGATCAAAGTCTCGTCTCCGGACTCGCTGGCGGACGTCATCGCCTCACGACGGCCGCTCAGTGAAGAGCAGCACCGACTGGTCTCTTCTGTATTCGAGAATGTCTCAACTCTTCGGCCTAGAAAACGGCGACTGGGCGTGCAACGTCAGTCCTCGCGGGGTGGCAAGCTTCGAGAAATCGAGAGAGAAATCAACAATCTGGACAGACACCAGAAACACGGCGCGCTTGAGACTCCCGACGGACCGCAGAGACTACGCGGACTTGCAGGCTCAGGAAAGACAGTAATTCTTGCACTAAAAGCAGCATTTCTTCACACCACGAACCCTGAATGGAAGATCGCGGTAACCTACCATACGCGCAGCCTCCGTCAGCAGTACGAGGAGCTTATTCGTCGCTTCTGTTACGAACTTCTCGGGGACGAGCCTGATTTCTCGAGCATTCAAATACGACCGGCTTGGGGCTCCGCTTCTGAGCCGGGAATCTATTCCCAAGCGGCCATCGCTGCAGGCATGCCGATCTATACCTTTGAAACAGCCAAGAACAACTGGACGCGAGAGCGCGCGTTCGAGGGCGCCTGCGACGAGTTGCTAAAGACTCGTCCCAAAGAGCGAAGTTTGGAGGTGTACGACGCCATCCTCATCGATGAGGCACAAGATCTCCCTCGGCCCTTCTTCGAACTCGCGTTTCTCGTTTCGAAAGGGCCACACAGGATCGTCTGGGCCTATGATGAACTCCAGAACCTGACTTCCTACACAATGCAGGGCCCCGAGGTGCTTTTCGGTGTCGACTCGGCGAGCGACAAGCCAAATCTCTTCTTCACCTCGGGGAACGAGCGACAGGATATCGTTCTCCCCAAGTGCTATAGGAACTCACCTTGGACCCTCTCAGCGGCACACGCACTTGGCTTCGGGATTTACAGAAGCGAAGGCTTGGTTCAGTACTTCGATGACCACGAACTGTGGAACGACATCGGCTACGAAGTGGTCAGCGGGGAACCGAGCCCTGGCGAACACGTCGTATTGCAGCGAAGCGCCGAGGCAACTCCAAACTTCTTCGCCCGGCTCTTGGAACCGAACGACGCACTGTCTTGGCAGAAGTTTGCATCAAAACCAGAGCAATACGACTGGATTGTTGAGCAGATATTCAAGAATATCAACGGAGACGAACTTGAGCCCGATGACATTCTGGTCGTCTTTCCCGATCCAATCAGCTTCAAATCAGAATCCGCAATACTGACGCAACTGCTAGCCGCAAAGGGGCTCCAAGCACTGCAGGCAGGAGTATCGGCGAGTCGAGACGTCTTTCGAGTCGAGAACCACGTAACTCTTTCTGGAATTCACCGCGCAAAAGGCAACGAAGCCCCGATGGTTTACGTTGCAAATGCCGATCAGTGCGCTGATGGCCACAATCTAGTTAACAAGCGAAACACGCTATTCACCGCAATTACGAGATCTCGAGCCTGGGCCAGAGTCACTGGTGTCGGAAGTCGAATGGACATCCTCACGAACGAACTGCAGAGCCTAAAAGAACACAAATATCGCTTGTCATTCAAGGTGCCCACGGCGGAGGAGCTTGAGTCGATGCGGACCATTCATCGAGATCGAGCGGAGAGCATTCGGGAGAACACAGATTCGGCGGTCGAGTACCTTCAGGCAATTGTCGAACAGATTGAGTCCGGACAAGTCGAACCAACCGGAATTCCGATCAACCTGATCGACAAGCTCTCGAGGCACCGAAGGCGGCCCAAGTGAGCGCGACTGGCGACCTTACTCAAGCCATCAACAACATACAGAGGCACCTAGTTGAGACGGGACTCATTCACCGCCCAAGGTACTGCATCACTCGCACCGAACCGACTCACTCAAGGATCTCGACCGGGTCAATCAACTATTACGATCATTCCATACCGTCATTCATCAATGTACTCCAATCCAGCGAGCCGATCCTCCTGAGAGACAACTCGCTTCTCTACTTAGAGTATTTCCTTCGGCCTGCAGGAGCGATAATGAGCCACAGGCTCATTTACTTTCCATGGCCACTTGCGGAGCCAGTCGATCCGAGCGATTTCTCAGATCCGGACTTCGACCTTGCCGACTTCATACTTGAGACGGCCCAAGACCCCTCGAACATCAGACTGGTTGGTCCGGTTAGATTCGACTTCGCCCCGAACGAACGGCGCGAGAACCACTCGTCAAGTCACATTCATTTCGCTCCTGAGGCTCGATGTGCTGTTGCCGGACCTGTCCACCCCAGTCTGTTCTTTAGGCACATCGTGTCGCTCTTCTATCCGGATCATTATACAGCCATCGCGAAGCCAATAACTCCGACGGGCTTCGGAACGCGGACCCTAACCGACGATGAACCTAGACTTCTCTACGTTGAGTCCCATTGATGGACTACCGGCGGTTCCTTGCGAAGACCGAGACGCTCACCCTGCCGTGGCTGGGCGGGCGCGACGTCGACGCAGGGGACCGCCGCCTTCGTCTGAACGGGCCGCCGCCCGCGAAGCCCGGGTGGTACGCGTTCGAGATTTCTGGACGCAAGGCGACGGTGAAGGGCCCGGCCGACGCTCCCGATCTGTCGAAGGTGCCGAAGGTGCGTGGCTGGCTGCGTGGCGATCGCCTGTTCCGTGATGGTGGCGTCGTCGAGGTCGTGCAGTTGATGCCGGAAGAAGAGCCCGCGGCGTTCAGTCCCGTCGTGGCGCGGCGCTGGAGCCCGAACGTGTTGCTCTTCGAGTCGCTCGAGTTCGAGAGCGAGGCCGAAGGCGCGGTGCGGGAGGCGCTGGGTGAACGCAAGCCGCTGCGTGAGGTGAAGGGTGTGCCGGCTCCGGTGCGAGCGGCGTACGGGCTCGCGCTGCTCGAGCGGGTGGCGCGCGACAAGAACGTGCGCTTCGCGCCGCAGGAGATCTGGCGGTCGCTCGGCGCGGTCGGCGAAGAAGGCGTTCCGAAGGCCGAAGAAGTGCTGCGCGCCCTCGAAGAAGAGCGGGAGCTGGCGCGCCGTGAGCTCGCCGAGCTGGAGCGCCGTCGCCAGGAAGAGCTCGTGCGGCAGGAGCTCGAGCTGCAGCGGCAGCTGCTGCGGGCCCAGCGGGAAGAAGACGCAGCGCAGGCGCAGGCCCAGATCGACGCCGTGCGAATGCAGATGGCTCGTGGTGGGCCCCGCCAGGGCAACGCGCGTGAAGCAGCAGCGTGGCGCCGCAACGTCGAAGGCCGGGCCGAAGAGCGCGCAGAGACGGCGCTGGAGGCGGCGGGCGCGACGCTCGAGACGCTGCGTCGGCTGGGGCGCGATCAGCTCGAGATCGTCTTCCAGTATCAGGGCGAGCGGTTCATCTCGATCGTCGATGCCGCGACGCTGCAGGTGATCGACTCGGGCATCTGTCTCGGCCACCCACCGCGAGATGATCTGGTCACCCTCGAGTCGTTGATCGGCGTGATTCAAGAGGCGATGGACACGGGAGCGCTGGTGATTCTGAGGTGGCCATGAACGCGCGCGAGGTATTCCTGCTGATCGGTCGCGGTGGCGCGGTGTTGTGGAGCGATGCCTCGCAGAACGCGCTCGCCCTGCCCGACTCCCGCGCGCGGTGGGAAGCCCTGTGGCGGCATCGCGAGGAGATCGACCTCGTCGTTCACAGTCACCCGGTCGGTCCGCATGCGTTCAGCGCGGAAGACGAGTCGACGATGGGTGCCGTCGAAGAGGCGCTCGGAAAGAAGCTGGGCTGGGCAGTGCTTTCGCCGACGGGCGTGCTCGTTCGTCGTGATGGCGTCGAGTCGACCCTGGCGGAGACACCGTGGTGGGCTGGCCTGCTGCGCCTCGCCTCGGGAATGAAGGAGTGATGCCCTGAAAAACATGTCCTGGGCGACGATGAGCGTGACCGTTCCCACGGTCGTCATCGGGCTTGGCGTGCCGGCCGCGCTCTTCGCCACTCCGAACTTCTCGGGCCTCCGGCGACTCCTGGCAATCGTGGCGATGTTTCCAGGTGCGCTGCTCCTCGGCCTCTCGCTCGCGCCATTCGTGCTCGGCCCGGCTCGGCGCAAGTGGCTTCCTTACGTGCTCGTCGGCGCCAGCCTCTGGGCACTCGGCCTTTCCTTCGCGATCTGAGGCACTTGCGGCACATCTTGCGGGCGACGTCGCGCCGCGTTTATAAGTTGGTCAACCAACTTACCTATCATGCCACGACCGCCCAACACCGACCAACGCCGTGCGCAGATCATCGAGGGGCTGCTCAAGGTGATGAGCAAGAAGGGCTACGAGGGCGCATCGACGCAGGACATTGCGCGCGCCGCGAAGCTGAGCCCCGGTCTCGTCCACTACCACTTCGGGTCCAAGGCCGAGATCCTCGAGGGGTTGATGAAGCGACTGCTGGATCAGCACCTCGCCGGCCTCGACCAGAAGATCGACGAGGCAGGAGACGATCCCCTCGATCAGCTCGACGCCTTCATCGAGCACCACCTCGCCACCGGAGACACGGCCAACCCCCAGGCGCTGGCGGTCTGGGTCGCGCTGGGCGCCGAGGCGATCAAGTCGAAAGACGTGCGCACCCGCTACGCCGCAGGCCTCGCGGGCATCATGGAGCGGCTGCTGACCATCATCAGACACGGCATCGACGAGCGCCGCTTCGGTGACATGCAGCCCAGGGTCTCGGCCTCGGCGATTCTCGCGACCATCGAGGGCTACTTCGTGGTGGCCGCGACCGCGCGCGACCTCATTCCGCCCTACACCGCCGCCCCGGCCCTCAAGGCGATGGCGCGTGGCCTGCTCGAGGTGAAGCGATGAAACCGACCCGACTCTTCGGGTTGCTGGGCGCGCTCTACTTTGCGCAGGGGTTGCCGTTCGGGTTCTTCACCCAGGCGTTGCCGGTGATGCTGCGTCAGGCAGGCGTCTCGCTCGAAGGCATCGGGCTGACCTCGCTCCTCGCGCTGCCGTGGGCGCTCAAGTTCCTCATCGCGCCACGGCTCGATCGCACGAGCTCGCGGCGGCGATGGCTGCTGGCGCTCCAGCTCGGCACGGCGGCGCTGCTGTTCGTGGCGTCGTTCGTCGAATCGCTCCCGTTCGTGCTGGTGACCGTGATGCTGGTGAACGCGTTCGCCGCCACGCAGGACATTGCGACCGACGCCATCGCGGTCGAGCTCGTGCCGCGGTCGCTCCGAGGGCTCGCCAACGGGCTACAGGTCGGCGCCTACCGCATC
Organism: Archangiaceae bacterium; assembly: GCA_016879935.1. GTDB lineage: Bacteria > Myxococcota > Myxococcia > Myxococcales > Myxococcaceae > Xiheimicrobium. The sequence continues at coordinate 17,524 of JAACJQ010000248.1, forward strand.
GGCATGATCGTCGGAGGCGGCGCACTGCTGATGGCGTTCGACCTGCTCCAGTGGCGCGGCGTCTTCCTGCTCATGTCGGTCGGCGTGCTGCTCACCACCCTGCCTGTTTCTCGATGGAGCGAAGCACCACGACTGCCCGCGACCCGCGCCAGCCTCCGCGCCTTCTTCACGCGCTCCGATGCGCTACCGCTGCTCACCCTGCTCTTCGTCTTCAAGTTTGGAGAAGCCTTCGGTGTCGCGATGCTCAAGCCACGGCTCGTCGATCTCGGCATCGCGCTCCCGCAGATCGGGCTGCTCGTCGGGACGATCGGTTTCGTCGCGGGGCTCGTCGGCGCCGTTCTCGGGGGCGTGCTCATCGGCGTCATCGGGCGCCGCCGGGCGCTGCTCGGGTGCGGAGTCACGCAAGCCGCAGCCGTGTTCGCGTACATCTTCGTCACGCCTTCGACGTCGCTTTCGCAGCTCGGCGCCGTCATCGCCTTCGAACACCTCGCGGGCGGCCTCGCGACGGCCGCGCTGTTCACCTGCATCATGGACTGGTCTCGCCACGAGCACTCCGCGACCGACGCGACCGTTCAGGCCTCGACCGTCGTCATCGCCACGGGCCTCGCGAGCGCACTGAGCGGCTGGAGCGCCTCGACGTTCGGCTACACCACGCACTTCGAGCTCGCCGCCGGGCTCGCACTCGTCGCTGCCGCGCTCGCCTTCGTCCTCTTCCCACGCATCACCCAGCAGGAGTTCCCATGCAGCCCCGACGAGTTGGCATCTACGCCGGCAGCTTCGACCCCGTGACGTTCGGCCACCTCGACGTGGTGACGAAAGCGGCCGATCTGGTCGACGAGCTGCACGTGCTGGTGGCGGTCAACCCGAAGAAGGTGACGTGGTTCACGCGAGACGAGCGCGTGGAGCTGCTGCGAAAGGTCTGTCCCCCGAACGTCGTGGTCGCCTCCACCGAAGGCTACGTCGTCGAGTACGCGAAGAAGGTCGGCGCGACCTGGCTCGTGCGTGGCGTTCGCACCACCACTGACGCGGCGGCAGAGCTCGAGCTCGCGGGGCTCAACGCGTCGCTCGCTCCCGAGGTGCGGACCTTCTTCGTCACCGCCGACCCGAAGCTCTCGGGCGTGAGCTCTTCGGGCCTCAAGACGCTCGTCGAAGCAGGAGCACCGATCGATCACGTGTGCCCAGCGCCCATCGTCTCCGCGATTCTCGAGCGCCAACGAGAACGGGGGCTCCAGCACAGGCCGGAACCCCCGCGTACGTCATGAAGGACGGCGATCAGAACTCGTAGTTGGCGGCCTTCGCCTTCGACGTCGCCGACTCGATCACCGCGTCGTCCATCGACTTCGCGCCGTCTTTCGCCTGCTTCTTCAGCTCGGTGGCGACGTACGACTCGCGGTCCTTCGCCAGCTTCGCGATCTTCGCCTGCAGCTCGGCGCGCTCCTTCGACTTCTCTTCGACGAAGGCTTCACGCTCGGCCGGCTTCATCGCCTGCATCGGAGCGGGCAGCGCGGCCACGGGCATGTCGGCCACCTTCTTGCCCTCCTTCTTCGCGTCGACGAGATCCCAATCGGCGTTGTTGTACTGCACCGACGCCTTCGCAGCCGCGCGGGTGGCCAGCGAACCGGCCGACATGCCCTTCGCGTTCGAGTCCTGAGCCTGCTGGCGCGCCATGGCTTCGCCACCCTGCGGGCCGAACCCGATGTACGTGCCGTTGAGCTGATCGTTCAGCTTCGCGAGCTCGGCGTCCTGCGGAGCATCGACGCGGGCGATCGCGCGGTTCTGATCGATCGTGAGGAACGCGCCGTCAGCCAGCTTCGCCGCGTCTTGCCACTTCTGCGAGATGCCCGTCGCCTGGTCGCCCGCGTGAATCGTGTTCACCACGATGCCGCGCGAGATGGCCTGCTTGACGATCTCGCGGTACGCGATCGGGCCCTGATCGAACGGCTCGTTGCCCGCGATGTAGATGAGCTTCAGGTCGCTCGCGTTGCCGCTCCACTCGAGTTCCTTCATCGCGTGCTGAATCACCGCGCCGCACCACTCTTCGCCACCGTTGGTGCGCAGCGCGAAGAGCTGCTCCGACACCTTGTCGAGGTTCGAGGTGAGGTCCGACATCTTCTGCACGTAGTGGTTGTCGGCCTTCAGCCCGTCGTTGCCGTACTGGTACAGGGCCAGCTCGAGCTTCGCGCGCTTGCCGTCACGTTTGGCCGTCGCGAAGGTGTTCACGATCTTCCACAGCTGCTCACGCGTCTGGTTGATGAGGCCGTCCATCGAGCTCGAGGTGTCGATGAGGATCGCGATCTGAATCTTCGGATCAGGCTTCGTCTCAGCAGCGAAGCAAGGGACGGCCATCAACGCCGCGCAGCACGCGGCGAGCAGAGCATTGCGTTTCATGAGGTGTGGCTCCTGCGAAGGGTGTGAGGCCTTCAACGCGGGAGCCGAAACCGCGATCTACGCGCTGCGGTGGAATCTCGAATTCCGCAGCAGGAACGGCCGGTTACTGGCCCAGCATGCCCTTCTTGAGGCCGTCGTCGACCGGCGACTTGCCGATCCACACCGACATGAGCGCGTCGGAGAAGTCCTTGCCGGTGATGAACGTCGCCTCGCCTGCGCCGACCACGCTGGTGCCCTTGCCGGGCACGTAGGTGAGCGTCAGCGTCTGGCCTTCTTTGAGCGCGGGAATGAGGCTGCAGAACTTGTCGAGCCGCTCCTTCAGCGCGCCCATCTGCGCGCCGGAGTTCTTCTCGAAGCCCGTTCGAATCGCCTCGACGATCGTCTTCGCGTCGAGATCGCGCAGCATCTTCATGTCGACGCGGCGGGCCTCGTCGTTCTTGAGAATGGTCGCGGGGTCGGTGCTCTTGTTCTCGACGTACAGGCCGGCCACGTAGACGCTGACGATGAACTTCACGCGAAGGCCCATGCCGTTGAGCTTGAGCGTCTTGCCCTCGACCGTGACCTCGTCGGGCATCTTCACGCCCTTGAGCTCACCCGCGAACGCCAACGACCCGACCATCAGACCCGACAGCAGCACCAGACGCTTCATGTGAGGCTCCCCGCTTGAGAAAGGTGGCGAACGCTAGACTCAGCCCTTCGACTTCGCGAACGACTTCATGAACTCGACGAGCGTGGCCACGTCGTGCTGCGACACGGCGTTGTACGTCGACGCGCGGATGCCGCCGGTGGTGCGGTGCCCCTTGAGCCCGACCATGCCGGCCTTCTTCGCCTCCGCGACGAACTGCTCTTCGAGCGCCTCGGACGGCAGGCGGAAGACCACATTCATCGTCGACCGCGAGGCCTTCTCCACCGGCGCCGAATAGAAGCCCGAGAGCGCGTCGAGGCAGCCGTAGAGCAGCTCGGCCTTCGCCCGGTTGCGCTGCTCCATCGCGGGCAGCCCGCCCTGCTCCTCCATCCACGCGAGCACGTTGCGCACGAGGTAGATCGCGAGCGTCGGAGGCGTGTTGTAGAGCGAGTCGGCCTCGGCGTGCGTCTGGTACCGGAAGACCCTGGGAATGTCCTTTCGGGCCTGGGCGAGGAAGTCCTTCTTCGCGACCAGCACCACCACACCCGAGGGCCCGAGGTTCTTCTGCGCGCCGGCGTAGATGAAGTCGAACTTCGAGACGTCCATCGGTCGCCACAAGAAGTCGCTGCTCATGTCGCAGATGTGCGGCACCGCGCCCGTGTCGAGGAACGTGTGGAACTGGGTGCCGAAGAGCGTGTTGTTCGACGTCGTGTGCACGTACGCCGCCGACGCGTCGAGCTGCACCTCGGCCTGGGTTGGCACCCGCGTGTAGCGACCGTCGGCGTTGCGCGTGCTGCCGGCCACGCGCGTCTTGCCGAGTACCTTCGCCTCGTCGAGCGCCTTCTCAGACCAGCCGCCGGTGAGCACGTAGTCGGCGAACTTGCCCGCGTGGAGGAAGTTGGTGGGAATCAGCGCGAACTGCATCGACGCGCCGCCGGTCGAGAACACCACCTGGTGCGTGTCGGGAATCGAGAGCAGCCGCTTCAGGCGCGTGATCGCCTCCTGGTGCACGGCCTCGTAGTCCTTGCCGCGGTGCGAGTGCTCCATGATCGACATGCCCGAGCCGTTGAAGTCGAGCAGCTCGTCACGGGCGCGCTCGAGCGCAGGGAGCGGAAGACCAGCAGGACCAGCGTTGAAGTTGATGACTCGCATGAGGCTCCTCAGACCGCCTTGTGAACGGCTTCCTGAAACAGGGGCGCGACGTGATCGGCGTCGTTGAGACGCACGACCTGCAACGACTCGAGTGTCTCGCCTGACAACACGTTGAGCGTCGCGGGCGCCTGGCGAAACGACCACACACGCTCGAGCGGCAGCCCGAGAATGCGGCACAGCAGCACGCGGTTGACGGCGTCGTGCGCCACGACGAGCACCGTGTCGTTCGCGCCCAGGCCCTGCACTGCGCGGCCGAGCGAAGGCCAGGCGCGATCGAGCACGTTCTGCAGCGACTCTGCGTTGGGCCCCGCCTGCAGCGTCGCGGTCGGCTTGTGCTTCCACGCCTCGAACAGGTCGGGGTGCGAGGCGGAGATCTCGGTCACCGTCTTCCCTTCCCAGCCGCCGTGGGAGATCTCCTTGAGGCCGTCGTCGAAGCCCAGCATGCCGGCGCGGGAGGGCCCGAGAATGAGCTCGGCGGTCTTCCGCGCACGCACCAGCGGTGAAGCGATGGCGCGATGGATCTTCACCTCGGCGAGCCGCTTGCCCAGCGCCTTCGCCTGCCCTTCGCCGCTCTCATGGAGCGGAATGTCGGTGTGACCCTGGTAGCGGCCTTCGCGATTCCACGGCGTCTCACCGTGACGACACAGCAGCACGTTCATGTCGCGGTGCTGCCACACGTAGGTCGCTCGTTCAATGCACGTGGCGGCCCCGGCACCTTACGAATAAAGGTGTGGCTCGATGTCTCTCGGGCGCCTGGTGCAACGACGGCTCATCATCGTCACCGGCAAAGGCGGTGTCGGGAAGACCACGCTCACGGCCGCGCTCGCCCGTCACTACGCCTCGCAGGGCCGGCGCGTGCTCGCCGCCGAGATCGTGCCCAACGCCGAGACGCCGTCGCAGCTCGCGCTCGCGCTGGGCGTGAAGAAGCCGACGGAAGAGCCGGCCGAGCTGCTGCCGAACCTGTCGGTCGTGCTCGTCACGCCGACGTCGGGCCACCACCGGTTCCTGCAAGACAGCCTGCCCATCAAGCTGCTGGCAGACACCGCGATGCGTTCGCAGGCGCTCAAGAAGTTCCTCTCGGCGGCGCCCGGCTTCAGCGACATGGGCGTGATGTATCGAATGCTCGATCTCATGAAGCGCGAGAACCCGGCGGGCGGGCACGCGTACGAGATCGTGCTGCTCGACTCTCCGGCGACGGGCCACGCGCTCGCGCTCGCGCAGATCCCCGAGTTTCTCATTCGCATCATTCCAGGCGGGCCGATTCGGCGTGTGGCGGAAGAAGGGCTGGCGGTGCTGACCGACCCGCGCATCACCGGCACGATGATCGTGACGCTGCCCGAGACGCTGCCAGTCACCGAAGCGATGGAGCTGCAGACCGGGCTCACCAGCCACCGCCTGCCCGTCACCGCGATCGTCGTGAACCGCGTGCCGAAAGACCCCTTCTCGAAGGACGAGCGCGCGGCGTTGAACACGATGCTGAGCGGCACCACGACGACGGTGCTCGGCACGCGCGAGCTCAAGCGCATCGAGCGCGCGGAGGCGGCGCTGCACTTCTTGAAGGAGCGCGCGTCGGCGGAATACGTCGTGCTGAGCGAGGTCGAGGGCAGCGGCAGCCAGGCGACGCTCAACCTGCTGCCCGCGCTGTGATCAGAACGTCGCCGTGAAGCCGGTGAGCTTCTCGCTCTCGACCCACAGGCGCTGCGCCGCGCCATCGTCCTGCGCCTGCTGGTTGGGGATCTTCGGCTTGCACTTGTCGAAGTACTTGCCCGTCACGCCTTCGACCTCGGGCGACGTCGCGAGATAGATGCTCGTCTTCGCGCCCTTCTCGGGCGAGATCATGAACACGCCGGCGACCTTGCCGATGACGCCGTAGATGCCCGGCTTGCCCGCGAAGAAGTTCGTGCTCACCACGCCCGGGTGCAGCGAGTTCACCGTGATGCGCTTCTTCTCGAGACGTTTGGCGAGCTCACGCCCGAAGAGAATGTTCGCCAGCTTCGAGCGGCCGTACGCCTTGAACGACGAGTAGGGCTCGGTCATCAGATCGGCGAAGTCGATCGTCGCGCCTCGGTGGGCCTCGCTGGCCACGCACACCACCCGCGACGGAGCCGCCTTCTCGAGCGCCGGCACCAGCAGGTTCGTCAGGAGAAAATAGGACAGGTGGTTCGCGGCGAAGGTGAGCTCGAACCCGTCGACCGTCTTCTCGTGCGTCATGTTCACGCCGCCCGCGTTGTTCACGAGCACGTCGAGCCGGTCGTACTTCGCGAGGAAGTCAGCGGCGAGCTTGCGCACGGCCGCCATCGACGAGAGGTCGGCGAGCAGGAAGGTGATGTTCTGGTTGCCCGAAGCGGTCTTCAGCTCCTCGGCGACCGTCTTCGTCTTCTCGGCGTTGCGGCCGACGATGATCAGCTCGGCGCCTTCCTTCGCGATGGCCTTCGCCGTCTCGTAGCCGATGCCACCCGTCGCGCCCGTCACCAGCACCCGCTTGCCCGTCATCGTTCCCATGTCGTTTCGTCTCCGTTCGTGCGCGATGTAGTGAGCCGCGATCGTCGTCGCAACGAGCGCAACTGGTCGTTAACATCACTTCACGATGCCGGCCGGCGAGCTGCACACCCTGGTGACCACGAAGAAGGTGATCGTCGCGTGCGGAGCTGGAGGCGTCGGCAAGACGACCACCTCTGCCGCGTTGGCGCTCGCTGGCGCACGGGCCGGCCGACGCGTGCTGGTGCTCACCATCGACCCCGCCAAGCGGCTCGCTCAGGCGCTGGGCATTCGGGAACACATGCGCCACCCGACGCCGCTCTCGAAAGAGACGCTGGCCGAAGCGGGCGTCACCACGGGCACGCTCGACGCGTGGATGCTGAACCCCGACGTCGTCTTCGAGAGCCTCGTTCACCGCATGGCCCCGTCTGCAGCGCAGGCCGAGCGGGTGTTGCAGAGCCGCCTGTTCCGCCACCTCTCCGAGCTCGTCGCGGGCATGCAGGAGTACACCG
>JAACJQ010000249.1 GCA_016879935.1 Archangiaceae bacterium
GCTCGCCGTCGCTCCTGATGGTTCGTTCTTCGTCGCCGAGAGCGGCACCGGCCGGGTGCAGAAGTTCGACTCGGCGGGAAAGTACGTCGACGTCATCACCCTGCCACCCGACAAGCTCACCAAACAGCTCGGCGTCTTCGGCCTGACGATGGACGTGAAGGGCCAGCTCTACGTGAACCGCGTGGGCGACGTGCTCGTGTACGACGCGGCCACGCTGAAGCTCTCGCGCACCATCGCCGGCAGCTACCCGGACGTGTACTTCCACGGAGGCCTCGCCGCCGACCCGACCGGGCACGTCTTCGCGCTCACCGACCGCATGGGAGACGTCGACCTCGTCACCATCGACCCGAGCGGCAAACGCACCGGCAAGAAGCGCGTCGACGCGAAGGACGTGGCCGTCGACGGCGTGGGCACCAAGGTGCTCGTCGGTGACGACCTCGTCGTGCTCGACGCGAAGGGCGAGGTCTCCTCCAAGGTGGCCGGCGTCGACGCGCGCTCACTCGCGCTCGATGGCAGGGGCCACGTCTTCGTCGCGAAGAGTTCGACCGTCGACGTGTTCGACCTGAAGGGCACGCGGCTGCGCTCCCTGCCCGTTCGTGCTGACGACGTTGCGCTCGATGCCCAGCACCGGCTCGTCACGCTCGCGGGTGGCACGATCGAAGTGCACGAAGTCGACCTCGAGTCCGCGCCCTGAAGTAGAAACGGCGGCTCCGATGGAACGCACCGAACGACTGCTCGACCTGGTGGCGCTCCTGCTCGACTCGAAGCACCCCATCTCGTGGCCCGAGCTGCGCGAGGCCTTCAAGGCCGACTACGGCACCGGCTCGCTGGAGTCGTGTGAGCGCAAGTTCGAGCGCGACAAGGCCGAGCTGCTCGAGCTGGGCATTCCGCTCACCTTCATCAAGGGCGATGACGAACACGAAGAGGGCTACGTCGTCGATCGCGACGCGTACTACCTGCCCGAGGTGTCGCTCTCGGCCGAAGAGCTCGCGGTGCTCTACGCGGCAGGCTCGGCGGCGCTCGGCTCCGGCGGCTTCCCCGGCAGTCAGGATCTCGCGCACGCGCTGCGGAAGATTGGCTTCTTCACCGACGGGCCGCCGCCGGCGCCGAAGGTTCGCCTCGAGCTGGGTGGCGTCGCCGAGACGAAGAACCTGCCCGAGCGCCTCGACGCGTTGTGGAGCGCCATCACCACGCGCAAGTCGGTCACCCTCGACTACTTCTCGCCGCACTCGAAGCAGGAGTCGCACCGGGTCGTCGACGCCTACGGGCTCGCGCTGCGCCGCGGCCTGTGGAGCCTCGTCGGCTACTGCCACCTTCGAAAGGCGATTCGCACCTTCCACGTGCACCGCATGCACCGGGTGACGGTGAACGCCTCGAAGCCCAGGTCGCCCGACTACGAAGTGCCCGCCTCGTTCTCGCTCGAGGAGTACGTCGCGACGTGGCCGTGGCAGCACCGCTTTCACGAGCCCATCGACGTCGAGGTGCTGCTCACCGGAGAACTCGCGCCGCTGGCGGGCACCCTCTTCCCCTCGACGCCGACGAGCGACGAGCGCGGCGCCCGCGTCACCCTCCGGGCCACCGATCTCGACGGCCTGCTCACCTACGTGCTCTCGCTGGGTGCGCAGGCGAAGGTGCTCGGGCCCGACCGCGCGAAGGCGCGTCACCGTGAGCTCGCGCTGGCCGTCTTCACCGCGCACGGAGGCGTGACGTCATGACGCCCGAAGGCCGCACCGACGTGCACGAGCGCCTGCGCCGGCTGCTCTTCCTCGTGCCGTTCGTCTCCCGCAACCAGGGCCGCAGCGTCGACGAGGTGGCGAAGGAGCTGGGCATCAAGCGCGACGAGCTGCTGGAGGAGCTCGACCTGCTCGCCTTCGTCGGCCGCCCGCCGTTCCAGCCCGACGACTTCGTCGACATCTACGTCGAAGACGACAAGGTCTACGTCGATCTCGACCAACGCCTCTCGGCGCCGCCGCGCCTCACCGCCGCCGCAGGAGTCGCCCTCGCTGCGGCTGCGGCACTGCTCAAGCCGGGGCACTCCGACGCGCTCAAGTCGGCCATCGAGAAGCTCGAGCAGGTGCTGCCGGCCCACGCGGTGAAGCGCTTCCGCGAGATGGGCAAACGGCTCGACCTCACGCTCGAGGGGCCGACCGGGCTGGCCACGCTGAGCCAGGCCATCGTCGAGCACCGCGTCGTCACCTTCGACTACCTGACGAGCGCCACCGCCCACGCCGAGCGCCGCAAGGTCGAGCCCATCGAGCTCTTCAGCCATCGCGGCCAGTGGTACCTCTCGGGCTTCGACGTCGCGAGGCAGAGCGAGCGCCTGTTTCGCCTCGATCGCATGGGAGCCCCTGACGTGACGGGCGAGACCTTCGCGCCGCGAGCGACCTCGGGGCGAACGTCGCTCCCAGGCGTGAGTCAGTCGGTGCAGAAGGTGACGGTGCGGTTCGAGGCCGCGACGGCGCCGTACATTCGGGAGCGCTTCGGTGTCGAGGCGCGCGGGCTGCCCGAAGGGCGAATCGAGGTCGACGTTCCCGGAGACAACGTGCGCTGGTTGACCGGCTGGGTGCTGTCGTTCGGAGGCGCCGCCACCGTCACGTCACCTGACTGGGCGATTCGAAGCGTTGCCGACGCTGCCAAGGCATCACTAGAGTAGCCGCTCCATTTCGATGGGTTTCCAACTCGTCATCTCCGAGGGCAAAGAGGCTGGCCGGGAGTTCCTCTTTGACCAGTCCTCGGTCGTCATCGGGCGCACTCCGGAGTGCGACGTGATTCTCTACGACGCGGGCGTCTCGCGTCGTCACGCGCGAATCTTCGACGAGGGCGCCGGCTTTCACATCGAAGACCTCGGCTCGTCGAACGGCACCATCGTCAACGGCAGCAAGGTGGCGAAGCAGGCGCTGAAAGACGGCGACAGCATCACGCTGGGGCCGGTGAAGTTCACGTTCGCCGGAGTAGCAGGCGATGTTCCAGAAGAGCCCGCGACCGACGTGCCGCAAGAGGCCGGTCAACACACCCGCGTCGTCAACGCCTCCGAGTTGAAGCGCTCGCGCAACAAGGGCGTGGCGATGCTGCCGAAGAACGTGAACACCGGTGAGCGCGAGAAGATCGAGCGGCGCTCGACGACGGTGATGCCCGCGCTGACGGGCCCGAGGCCGAGCGCTCCGAAGGTGCCGCGCGCGAGCAGGCCGAGCGGGCCGAACGCCCTCATCAAGCCGAACCCCGCGGCGCTGCCTTCGCCCGAGAGCGAGAGCGGCCTCGAGCAGGTGAAGATTGGCGGCGCCGCAGAAGAGCAGCGGCTCTCGGCCGCCGAGCGCGCGCGCCTCAAGCGTGGTGGTGCCGTCGGCGCCGCGAAGCTGTTCTGGATCGACGCGTCACGCCCCAAGCGCATCGCCGTCGCGGGCGGTGGCGGGCTGTTCCTCTTCATGGTGCTGGCGCTCTTCGTCTCGGTGCTGCTGCCCGAAGAGACGAAGAAGAAGAAGCCCGAGGCGATGGTCGTCACCGACGAGCCCATCGATCAGAGCTACGGCGTCGGCGAAGGCGTCTCGTACGAGCGCGTCGACCAGAAGGAGTTCGAGTTTCAGGTGAAGTCGCCGGTCGACGTGATGGTGGTGCTCCACTACCAGTGCTCCGATCTCTCGGAGAACGAGCTGAACATCACGGTGAACGGCGTCGACATGGGCTTCGCACCGCCCGACACGCTCGCCGTCAACGAGCGCACCGTCGAGCTGTTGATTCCCTCGAAGCACATCAAGCGCAACGAGGTGAACACCGTCATCTTCGACAACATGAAGAACCCGCCCGAGAAGGACCCGTGGCGGCTCTGGAACGTGTGGATCGAAGTGACCGTGCTGCCCGAGAAAGACCCCGCGGGCCTCAAGGCCGACGCGAACGAGCGCTTCAAGCGTGGCGAGCAGAAGTGGGAGCAGCGCGACATCGGTTCGGCCAACCGCTGGGAGGCCTACAAGGCGTTTCGCGAGTCGTGGCTCACCTACGAAGCGCTCGACCCCGACCAGCGCGGGCCCATCTACCAGCTGTCGCGCGACAAGATGAACGAGGCGCGGCGCGAGCTCGATCTGCAGTGCAACAAGCTGCTGATGCAGGCGCGCGGTGAGTTCAGCCAGGGCAAGTACGAGGCGGCCTCGGCGACGCTCGACTGGGTCGAGAAGTTTTTCCCCACCAAGGCGCACCCGTGCCAGCTCCGCGCGATGCAGGAGCGGGCTGAGCTCGCCTCGACGCTGGAGTAGTTCATGACGCGCAGAGATCTCGTCGTGGTCGCGCTGCTGACCATTTTCACCTGCGGCATCTACGGCCTGTATTGGCAGTACAAGACGACCGAAGAGCTCAAGACCGTCTCGCGCAAGGATCTGAACGCCGGGCTCGAGCTGCTGCTCACCCTCGTCACCTGCGGCATCTTCGGCATCTACGCCCACTATCGGAACGCGCAGATCGTCACCGAGCAGATGAAGGCGCTGCGCGGCGCGCACGAAGACAAGTCGATGGTGATTCTCGCGCTCGACGTGGCGAGCCTCGTCGTCGGCGTGACGTGGGTGGTGGCGGTGGTGATTCTGCAGGACGAGCTGAACAAGCTGGCCGAGGCTGGAACCGGCGTGCAGCCGCTCGACTCGCAGCGGGTCGGCTGACTCTCAGAACCTGAAGACGACGGCGCCGGTGGGTGGTGGCTCCGCCCTGCCCCACTCGAACGCGATGAGCGTGCCCACCGAGGGCAACGCCCAGAGCAGGCCGAGCCCGATGAGGTAGCCCGCGCCTGGGAGCGTCGCGAGCGGAAGGCCGATGAGCAGACCCGCGACGAGCCCGAGCAACGCGCCGATGACGCTGCGACCCGTGCCACCTTCGGCGCCGAGCAGGTGACCAGCGACGATGACGGCGATGGGCGCGAGCACCGCTCCGATGAGCGTCGCCGAGAGAACCCCGCCGAAGAAGCCGACGAACGACTGCAGCGCAGTGAAACCGGCATACGCGGCGAACGGGAGCACGACGCCGCTACCCACGACGACAGCGCTCTCGGTGAGCAAGCGAGCGGAGCGCGTGGGCTTCGCAGCCTCGAGCGAGACGGCCTTCGGCGCATCGGTCTGCGCGGGTGAAGCAGCCTGAGTGACGTTCGGTCCGTCGTCCGCGAGTGCAGGCGCGCTTTGCACTTCGGCGCGAGCCAGGCCGGGCAACGTCAAGAGCAGCGCGACGACTTCAGCGCGAAGCACGGGTCACCTCGAGCGTGGTGAGAAGGTCTGACTCCAGGAAGCTGCGCGCGGTCTGATCATCCTGCAGGCGCCAGCGGAAGAAGGCGGCCATCGCTCCGCCGGTCACGCGACGGGTCTCGGCGCGGTTGGGCCCTTCGAAGCAGAGCCCGCCCGAGGTCGTGTCGGCGTCGAGCATGTCGGCGTGGCCCTGGCCCTTCACGACCAGCAACGTCGTCGGCGGCGTGGTGCGATCGAAGAAGTGCTGAAAGTTGTCGCCTTCGGGAGCGCAGCTGCCGCCTTTCTCCATGCCGATGACGAGTGAGGGCGGCGCGCTGTCGAGCGGACCGGTCACCGACTCCGGTTGTGCAGAGAGGAGCGGTCCACCCTTCCCGTCGACGGGGTCGACACCGACGACTCCGCGCGTGACGTACTTCTCCTGCGCGGTGAGCCACCAGGTGACCTTGCCGCCGCGAGAATGTCCGGCGACGCCGATGGGACGCGGATCAGCGGCGCTGCCCATGATGGTCGCCGCGTTCAGGTGCGCCCACTCGGCGACACGACGCGCAGCCCTCGCTTCGTCGGGAGCACCTTCTTTTCCCAACGGCACGCCATCGGCCCGGTACATCTGCGGCGCGACGACGACGAACCCGTGGGAGGCGAGGTGCGAGAGGATCTCGTCGTAGCCGCGACGGTCGCTGAGAAAGCCGTGCTGGAACTGAACGACGGGGTACGTGCCCTTCGTGATGGGCGCGGTGAGGCGCACCGGCTTCGGCGCTCCGAGCTCGCCTTCTTTCAGGTCGCGTTGAACGACCTCGAGCGGGCCGGGAAGAAACGGATCTCCTCGCGAGACGAAGACCACTCCGGGCGTCATCGGCTCCGGAGGCGCGGTCACTGCCGGACCGCAGCCGAGGAGGACGGAGAGGAAGAGGTACCGCATGCGAGTCCTCATTCCGCCCTCGTCAGCAGGCCGCAAGCCGAACTGCTGCTCTGAGAGCGCGGTCTGGTCGAGGAGCGCCGAAGCCTCGGGTGAGATCAGTGACGATGCCATCACCGCCCTTCGACACCACCCACACCTCGAGCCTCACCGCACAGCTCACGTCTTTCGTTGCGATCTCCGCCCCACGGCGGACTAACGCACCCCGCCATGGCCCAGATCGACACCTTCAAGACCCGCACGAAGCTCACCGTTGGTGGAGTCCCCTACGACACGTTCTCGCTGAAGCTGCTCGCGAAGCAGTTCCCCAGCATCGAGAAGCTGCCGTTCTCGCTCAAGGTGCTGCTCGAGAACCTGCTCCGCACCGAAGACGGCCGCGTCGTGAAGAGCGACCACGTCGAGGCGCTCACGAAGTGGAACCCCAAGTCCGAGCCCGACACCGAGATCTCCTTCACGCCCGCGCGCGTGCTCCTGCAGGACTTCACGGGCGTGCCCGTCGTCGTCGACCTCGCCGTCATGCGTGAGGCGCTCGCCTCGATGGGCGGCAACCCGCAGAAGGTGAACCCGCTCTGCCCGCTCGACCTCGTCATCGACCACTCGGTCATGATCGACAAGTTCGGCTCGAAGTCGGCCTTCTCCGAGAACGTCGACATCGAGTTCGAGCGCAACACCGAGCGCTACGCCTTCCTCAAGTGGGGCCAGAAGGCGCTCAAGAACTTCCGCGCCGTGCCGCCCGGCACCGGCATCTGCCACCAGGTCAACCTCGAGTACCTCGCGCAGGGCATCTTCAAGTCGGCCGAAGGCGCGCTCTACCCCGACACGCTCGTCGGCACCGACTCGCACACCACGATGATCAACGGCCTCGGCGTCGTCGGCTGGGGCGTCGGTGGCATCGAGGCCGAAGCCGCCATGCTCGGCCAGCCCATCACCATGCTCATTCCGCAGGTGGTCGGCTTCAAGCTCACCGGCAAGCTCGCTCCCGGAGCGACGGCCACCGACCTCGTGCTGACCGCGACGCAGATGCTCCGCAAGAAGGGCGTCGTCGGAAAGTTCGTCGAGTTCTACGGCCCGGGCATCACCTCGCTGCCGCTGACCGACCGCGCGACCGTCGCCAACATGGCGCCCGAGTACGGCGCCACCATCGGCTTCTTCCCCATCGACGAAGAGACGCTCAACTTCCTGCGCCTCTCGGGCCGCTCGCCCGAGCACGTCGCCGTCGTCGAGGCCTACGCGAAAGAGAACGGCTTCTTCCACACCGCCTCGTCGCCCGAGCCCATCTTCAGCGACACGCTCGAGCTCGACCTCTCGACCGTGCAGCCGTGCCTCGCCGGCCCCGCCCGCCCGCAAGACCGCGTGCTGCTGAAGGACATGAAGTCGTCCTTACCCAAGAACGTGAAGGACATTCTCAAGGTGCAGGACGGTGACGCGAAGCTGTCGGCGAAGGCCACCGTCACGCAGGGCGCGCAGAGCTACGAGCTCACCAACGGCGCCGTCGTCATCGCCGCCATCACCTCGTGCACCAACACCTCGAACCCCTCGGTGCTCCTCGGCGCGGGCCTGCTCGCGACGAAGGCCGTCGAGCTCGGCGTGAACGTGAAGCCGTGGGTGAAGACGTCACTCGCGCCCGGCAGCCAGGTCGTCACCGACTACCTCACCGAGGCCGGCCTCATGCCGTACCTCGAGGCGCTCGGCTTCCACGTCGTCGGCTACGGCTGCACCACCTGCATCGGCAACTCGGGCCCGCTCCCGGCGCCGGTCACCAAGGCCATCGTCGACTCGGGCATCGCGGCCGCCGCCGTCATCTCGGGCAACCGCAACTTCGAGGGCCGCGTGCACCCGCACGTGCGCATGAACTTCCTCGCCAGCCCCGGCCTCGTCGTCGCGTACGCCATCGCCGGCCACACGAACTGGGACCCGAACACCGAGCCCATCGCTCATGACAAGAACGGCAAGGCGCTGTTCCTGAAAGACCTCTGGCCGACCAACGAGGAGATTCAGGTCGCGCTCAAGAGCGTCACGGCGAATCAGTTCAAGAAGCGCTACGCCGACGTGCTCAAGGGCGACAAGCAGTGGCAGGACCTCAAGGTGAAGGAAGGCGCGACCTTCGAGTGGGATCTCAAGTCGACCTACGTGCGCAAGCCGCCCTTCTTCGACAACCTTCCGAAAGAGCCGGCGCCCATCAAGGACATCGCCGGTGCACGCGTGCTCGCGGTGCTCGGAGACTCCATCACCACCGACCACATCTCGCCGGCCGGTGACATCGACAAGAAGGGCCCCGCCGCGAAGTACCTCACCGAGCAGGGCGTGAAGCCCGAAGACTTCAACTCGTTCGGCGCGCGCCGCGGCAACCACGAAGTCATGATGCGCGGCACCTTCGCCAACATTCGCCTCAAGAACCTGCTGGTGGCGCCGGCCGAAGGCGGCCTCACGAAGCACATCCCCTCGGGCGAGCAGATGTTCATCTACGACGCCTCGATGAAGTACCAGAAGGAGGGCACGCCGCTCGTCATCCTCGCGGGCGCCGAGTACGGCACGGGCTCCTCTCGTGACTGGGCCGCCAAGGGCACCATGCTGCTCGGCGTGAAGGCCGTCATCGCCAAGTCCTTCGAGCGCATTCACCGCTCGAACCTCATCGGCATGGGCGTGCTGCCGCTGCAGTTCGAGGCCGGCCAGGACGTGACGACGCTCGGCCTCAAGGGCACCGAGACGTTCAGCATCAGCGGCGTGGCCGACGGCATGGCGCCGGGCAAGAAGCTCACCGTCACCGCGAAGGGCGATGACGGCGCGACGAAGACGTTCACTGCCGTCGCCCGCATCGATACGCCGAACGAGCTCGACTACTACAAGCACGGCGGCATTCTTCAGTACGTGCTGCGCCAGCTCGCGAAGAGCTGAAGCTCCGCTCCGTGCATCACCTCGGGCGTCGTTCCTTCACCGGAGCGGCGCCCGTCGTGTATCTATGCCTGACATTCATGTCAGGCTGATTGTGAGTCGGCGTCAGGCTGTCCGGACTGAAGCACCCGATACGCAAGGAGAACCCGTGAAGCTAGACACTGCCGTCCAACTCGCGATCGACAACGTGCTTCGTGACGGAGTTGACGATGTCTTTGATCGCCCTGCGGAGTTGGATTTCCTGAACGAGCCCGCATTTCGAGCCGCTGTCGCTGAGGAGGTCACGAAGGCCCTTGGTCCTGGTGGCCTAGAAACTCTGTCAGTTGGTCCAATTCAGCATGCGAATGTCCCCAAATCCGGGCTCTACGCATTTCGCCGATGCGCGCTCATCCAGCCCATGGATCACATCAAGTACCTCGCTTTGGTCCTGCAGTCGGCCGACCTAGTCGAGATGAGCCGACTGCCGATCGACAAACGACGACTCTTCTCATACCGGTTCTCTCCTAAAGAAGGACGGTTGTTCGATCCCGCATTCAGCCTGAACTCATTCCACGAAGAGGCTCGCAGGCGCGCTGCATCGTCACAAGTCGTTGTTCGCTGCGATATCGCCAACTTCTACGATCGCCTCAACCTTCACCGACTGGAATCGACCTTGGCAACGCTGGGGCTCGAGCAGGCCAACGTCCGTGCGACAAATGAGTTGTTGATTTACTGGTCGCGCAAGGACTCCTACGGCCTACCAGTTGGCATGAATGCCAGCCGGATACTTGCCGAAGCAGCATTGATTGAGACCGATCACTACCTTGAATCGATTGGCGCAGAGTTCATCCGATTCGTGGATGACTATCAGTTCTTCGCAAACAACATGGCGCAAGCTCAATTCTGGCTCTACAAACTCATCGGACGTCTCGCACAAGAAGGGCTTGGCCTTAACTCATACAAAACGCGCATCATTGAATCCAAGAGCGCCA
>JAACJQ010000250.1 GCA_016879935.1 Archangiaceae bacterium
GACGACGCCACGACGATCGATCAAGAAGTACGTGCCCGCCGGAGCCTCACCGGGAATGCGCAGGCCTTCACGGCGCTGCGCGACGTCCGTGAGCATGAGATCTCCATTGCCCGCGAGATCGAAGCTGAACGTCGGGTGCTGCGGGCCGGCAGCGCTGTCGGCCGTGGAAGCGACGGTTCGCTCGTACGCGTAGGCATAGGCCTCGGCGAGGCTGACGCGTCCATCGCCGCTCTGATCTGCGCTCCCGAGGAGCCCGCTTGCCAGGTGATACGAGAAGTAGCTCGCGCCGATCGCATCCGACTCTTGCGAGTCTTCGTCCGACGCACTCGAGGTCAGAATCACGAGGCCCTTCGCTGCGCGCGTGGCATCGGTCTCGACCTCGAACGCCGGCGCTTTGCGAACGCCTTTCGTGCGCGTGATCGACCCCGAGCGGCACGCATCGAACACCGCAACGCGCATGTCGGTCGGGCCCTGCGCGAGGCGCGCCTTCACCGACTCCATCGGCAGCTTCGTGGAGCCGAGCCGCAGCGCGCCGTCCTTCGCGTGCCCTGAGTAATAGAAGAAGAGGCTCGTGCGATCGCCGTGCGTGCGCGCGTCACGGGCCCGCCGCTCGAGCTCGGCCAGCGCCGTCAGCACGTCGTCGGACGACTCGTTCAACAACAGCATCGCGTCGTTCGAGGTCGTGCCGCCGAGGCGAATCATCACCTCGTGCATGCGCTTCGCGTCATCGGTCGCGTACAGGAGCGGCCTCGTGCCTTCGCCGCCCTCGTTGTTGCCGATGAAGAGCGCGAAGCGCCGCGTCGGACCCTCAGCCTGCGCGGCGCACGCAACCAGTCCTGCGATGACGATCGCGAACCGGCGAAGCGACGCTGGCAGGGAAGGGGTCACGGCTTGAGGAAGGTGCGGTGAAACTGCTCTCCGGGCAACGGCAGACTGCCGAGCTTCGTCAGGTCGCCATGGGCGTCTTGAAAGGCCAGACGCAGTGGCCCCGCGAGTTGATCGAGCGTGATCGGCGAGGCCGAGAGGAGAATCACGACGTGCTCCATGCCCTTGCCGGTGAACTCGAGGCTCTCGGGGAGCCACACGACTTCTTTCGAGGCTCCGACGGCGAGGCTGCGGCCGTTGTCGACGTAGATGGGCGTGATCTCGCCTGCGTCGTCGATGCTCACCACCAGCGCGTACTTCCATGCGTCGGGCGTGAGTCCGATACGCACGCGCTCACCGGGGGCCAGCGCTTCGGCGACGTCACTCTTCGCCGACGCATCTCGCTGCGGGCCCTGGCCTGCGACGACGACCTGCACCGACGCTCCACCCTTGACTCGAGTTCCCCCCACCGGTTCGACCCGCGACAACACCGCCTGCACGCCGACGATCAACGTGAGCCCTGCTGCGAGCGCCATGACCAGCTGCGGCCACTGTCTGCGCACCGGAGCCGGCTTCGACGCCTGCCGCGCCGCACGCTCGACGCCCGCCGCGAACCGATCGAACGAGATCTCCTGCTCGAAGCGCTGCTGCTCTTCGGCGAACGACGCGATCATCGCGCGGCACGCCTCGCACTGCTGCACGTGCTGCGAGACCTCGTCGCCGACCGCCTCACCAGCATGGAGCCGGCGCAGCGTCATCGAGCCCGGGTGTTTCATGACGGCCATCGCACTCACGCCACACCTCCGTCGCCTTCGCGCATCGCCTGGCCCGTGGCCTCGGTGAACGCGTTGAGTCGTTTTCGAATCGTCGGCACCGAGCGGCCCAGCACCGCGGCGACCTCTTCGAGCGTCATGTCGTCGACCCAGTAGTGAATGACGGCCGACTGCGTCTCGAGATCGAAGCTCTTGAGCGACTTGCGCACGAGATCGCGCGCTTCGAGGCTGCTCGAGCCGCCGTGCGCTTCGCCCTTCACGCGCTCCATCGACTCGTATTGGTCGTGCCACGCCGCGCGCTTCTCTCGGAGCACGTTCAGGCAGTGGTTGGTGGCGATGGTGATCAGCCACGTCAGCGGGGAGGCCTCACCGCGAAAGCTCGTCTCGTTCAACATCGCCCTGGCGAACACGTCCTGCATGGCGTCCTCGGCTGCCGTCGGGTCCTTCAACAGAAAGCGGCACCGCTGGAAGACGGCGCCGCCGTACGTCGAATACAGCTGCTTCAGCCACGCCCGCCCGGCGCTCTTGCCACCATCGATGACTTCGAAGGCCGGGCGGTTCATGGGGACGAATCAGGGAGCGTACTCGGCGGTGGCGAACGCGCACGCCGTCTCGACGCCGTAGTTGCCCCTCTGCGCAGTCGCCCACGAGGCGTTCAGGTAGCGAGAGGCAAAGCCGTTGTCCCAGCACTCCGAGGCCGTCGCGGGGCCCTGGAGATCGCCACCCGTCGCGCGCGCGTCACTGCGGCCAGCGCCACCCTGCTGCCAGCGGCTCTTCACCGTGAGCACCTCGACGCCGGGCCCCGTGATCCAGTTCTTGTTCATGCGGAACTCGAAGGAGCCGCCGTTTGCCGGCACCTCGCGGTACTTGTAGCTCACGTCGACGAGCTGGCCCGTCTCTCCGTCCTTCACCTTCTGGAAGAGCGCGTCGATCGACACCTCGGCGCCAGCCGTCTGCTTCGAGTACGTGTAGCTCGCGACGCCGACGTTCGAGTCGTGCTCGGGCAGCGTCTGCGCGCGATCCCAGTCGAGCAGGAAGGTGCCGGTGCCGAGCTTGTCGCCGGTCGACACGTGCGAGCCCGAGAGGATCGTGCGGAACGCGGAGTCGGCTTCGGTCTTGCCCTTCGCCTCGAGCAGGTAGTCGAACTGGTTCTGCGCCGTCATGGTGACGGTGAACTTGAACGTGTTCGGCGAGAGCGCGTCGGTGTGCGGGCCCCACACGGCCACGTTGCCGTTCACGGTGGTGGGCGGGTACTCGACGATCTTCTCGACGAGGTTCAGCACCGCGCCGCCCGCCGCGTTCACCGTCACCGTCACGCCGCGGGTCAGCTTGTAGAACTCGGAGATCTGCCCCTCGACACCGTCGCGACGCGTGCCTTCGGCGGTCAGCGCGGTCTTGTTCTCGGGCAGGTTCAACTTCACGGTCTCACTGCGAGGGAAGCCCTGGCGAAACGGCTCGCCCTTGTCGACGCCACAACCCGTCACCGCGAGCCCCGCCACCGCCACTGCTGCCATCATCAGTCGCTTCATGTGTTCTCCCGTTTGGTGTGTGCCCGGTGTGTCCGGGTTCGCAGGGTTGGACACAGCCCTTGCGGGAAACGGAAAGCTCCACGACGCGGCTGATGTTCCTCAGTCGTTTCGCAAACTTGCGTCGATATTCTGCCACTGAAAAGCGATGCGAGGTGGAAGGCCGCCCGGTAGAGGACGCGCACTCAACCCGGAGGAGTTCGTCACCATGCGCCACATTCTCATCGCTGCCGTTCTTTCACTCACCGCCTGCACGATGATGCAGCGTTCGCAGACCGAGCAGATCGTCGCCGCGACGCTGATCTCGGATCAGCAGGAGACCGATCTCGGCTTTCAGGTGCACGAAGAGCTGAAGAAGGAGAACACGAAGTTCCTCGAGAACCCCGAGGTCGGCTTCTACGTGAACGGGCTGGTGCAGAAGATTCTGCCGCTCGCGAGCGCCGATCGCCCGAACGTGAAGTGGCAGTACTTCGTGATCGACGACCCCAAGACGGTGAACGCGTTCGCGACGCCGGGCGGCCGCATCTACGTCTACACGGGTCTGCTCCTCACGGCCGAGACCGAGGCCGAAATCGTCGGCGTGCTCGGGCATGAGCTCGGACACGTGGTGGCTCGTCACTCCGCTCGCCAGCTGGTCGCGGCGAAGGGCCTCGAGACGGTGGGCGCGATGGCGTTGGGCAAGAACCCGAGCGACATCGCCGTGCTCGCCGCCGGTCTGCTCGGCAAGGGCTCGATCATGGCCTACGGCCGTGACATGGAGCTCGAGGCCGATCAGTACGGCGCCAAATACGCGAACGCGGCCGGCTACGATCCCCGCGGGCTCGCGACCTTCTTCGAGAAGCTGAAGGCCAAGGGCGAGGTGCCGGAGTTCCTCACGTTCCTCTCGACGCACCCCTCGAACAACGAGCGCATCGAGAAGATCGTCGCGTCGATCGCCGCCAACAACTACCAGTCGAAAGAGCTCGGCGCCGCGTCGCTCAAGGCGATTCAGGCGAAGATTCCGACGAAGTAATCACTTGCCGGCGTCGGCGTTCGGCACGTCGAGCAGGTCGTCCACCGTCCACGGCAGCTCGTTGAACCGCGAGCTGTCGATCTCGACGATCGCCTTGCGGGCCCCCACGGCGTAGGAGCTGCCGGTCTTGCCGATCAGCTCCTTGCCGAGCAGCAGCGTGGCGAGCTCGGTGGTCCCTGAAAAGAGCTTCACGCTGCGCGCGTGTTTCGCGTCGAGGCTGTAGGTCTCGAGCACCTTCTGGTCGGGCTTCTCGACGACGAGCGAGCCCGCCTTGATGGCCGACAGCGTCCACAACATCGTGGCCACCTTGTAGGCCTTCGCCTGACCGCTCTTCGGAGCCGTCACCCGCCAGGCCTCGAGACCTGCGTCGGCGGAGTCTCGCTCGACGATCACCTCGGGCACCTCGGGAGCCGTGATCACGATCTTCGTCACGGTCTGCTTCGCGAACGGAATGAGCGACTTGTCGCGCAGCTCGAACGCGTTGCGATCGAAGGCCGTACGCGCGCTGATGCTCACCTGCGCGAGCACCTTGCCGTTCGCGTCTTCACGCAGCCCATAAAGCTCATCGCCCGCATCGGCGTTCGGCATCGCGAGCTTGAAGGTGACCGGACCCGTCGAGAGGGTGAGGGTGGCGCTCGCGAGCGGAGCGCCGAAGCCGAGTGACGCCAGACGCTCCTCGGTCGGTTCTCCTGGGAAGGCGGTCGCGCGTTCGCCACGAATACCGCCCAGCACCGAGTTGACCGTGACCGAGTCTGCCAGCGTCGCCTCGGGCCGCGTGAGGCGCCAGAGCTTGTCGTCGCCGCGCACGATCTCCCAATCGTTCACCTTCGACTTGAGCGCGAACTTCTCGAGCTTCGCGTCATCGATGGCGAACACCTCTTTGTCGCGCAGATCGAACGTCGTCTTCGCGAGCGACCAGCGCACGCCACCTTCGGCCATGTGCACGGTTCGGGTGCCGTTCTTGCGCATGTAGAACGTGCCGTCGAACGGGTTCTCGATGCCGCCCTCGAGCTTCGTGGTGCGCTTCTCGCCGTCGACCTCGGCTTCGGCCTCGACCGTGAACCCGGGTTGATCGAGACCGTAGGTCTTGAGCTCGGCGTCGGTGGCCTCTCCGTCGAGTGTCGTCTTGAAGCGCGCGGTCTGCAGCTGGCTCAGCAGGCCGTCGACCACGAGCGGATCGACCTTCGACCGGACGGGCGCGGTGATCTTCCACGGCTCTCCCGGCGCGCGCTCGAGCACTGTCGTCTCGTCCTTCGTGGTGACGACGACGCGACGGAACTCGACCTGGGCTGCGCCTGCGTCTTTTCGATCCGGCTTGTCGGTCGCGAACAGCCGCTCCTCGGCGGACTTCTTCTGTGCGGCCTTCTCGTCCTTCTCGTAGATGCCCTTCCACGCGAACAGCGCGACGCCGCCGGCGATCACCAGCAGGCCGCCAAGCGTCACCAGCGTCTTCTGCATCTGATTCATGGGCGGCTTCTTTCAGCGAGATCGGCGCGTGAGCCACACGGTGAGCCCCACGCCGATGAGCAGCATGGGCAGCACGTCCATCACCACGAGACGAATGTTGCCCAGCATGGCGCCATCGATCTGCAGCGCCGAGATGTCGCGATCGGGCGGGCGAATGGTGAGCTTCTTCGGCTGATTGCCGAGCCAGCCCATGGTGTTGAGCACGAGGTTTCGATCGCCCTCGATGCCGAAGAGATCGAGCAGCACTTGCGTGTCGCCGAACACCACGACGCGCGCTTCGTCGTTGCGCTTCTTGTCTCCCGCGATCGGTCGCTTCGAGACGGCCACCACGCCGAGCTGGCCGGCCTTCTCTCCGGGGTCGAGCTTCGGCTCCTGGTCGGGCGTCGTCTCGAGCCACGCCTCAGGCGTCGTGAGCACGGTGTTCATCGCCGTCACGCCGTCGAGCGTTCCTTCACGCAGCACGGTGATCGCGCGGGTGGCGAAGAAGAGCAGGTTCAGCTTGCTGGCGCGCAGGGCGCTGACGGTCTCGTGATCGCCATAGAAGGGCGTGACGACGAGGTACGGCTGCTCGGGGTCGACGCGAGGATCAGCGACGACGCCGTTGTCGACCTGCAGGCCGTACTTCGCGAGCAGCACGTCGAGGCCGGGCTCGAGGTTCGCGTCGGTGAGGTAGAGGAAGCGGCCACCCTCAGCGAGGTACTGCTCGATCAGCCGCTTCTCGCCTTCGGTGTAGGCCGAGCGCGCGCCGGCGCTGACGATGATCGCGGCATCGGCGGGCACGGTGTTCGTCTTGGCGAGGTTGAGCGACTCGCAGACGTAGCCTTCTCCGATCAGCGCGGTCTTCACCTTCAGGAGCGAGCGCGGCGGGCCTTGCTGGCCGGGCTGTTCGTCTGGAGCCTCGAGCGGCAGCTCTCCGTGGCCTTCGAGGAAGTACACGGTCTGCTGCCCGACGGCCTGCAGTCGAATGATGGCGTTGGTGAACTCCTGCTCACCACTCGCGGCGTCGGCGAGCTTCCACGGATTCACCATCGTCGTGCTCTCGTTCGGCTGGTCCGCGTTCAACACGAGCACCGCGGCGAGCTTCTGCTGCTGCTCGCGAATCTTGTACTTCGCCACCAGCGCCGGCGACCTCCGTGGGTCCTTCACCTCGACCGTGAGCTTGTCGGTCTCGGCGGTGAAGCGCTTCAAGATGTCGTCGAGACCCTCGGGGAGCGCCTTCTCGGCGAAGATCACGATCTTCACCGGCTGCTTGAGCTCTTTCAGCGTGTCGCGCGTCTGCTGCGAGAGCGAGAACAGCTTCTTGTTCGTCAGGTCCCACGTCTGGTTGCGGCGCGCGACGATGAAGTTCGCGCCGACCATCAGGGCGATGAACACCACGCCGATCAGCGCCGACGACGAGAAGAAGAAGACCGAGCGGGCCCAGGTCGCCAGCTTGTCGCGGTTGGTGATCGCGGCGACGACGAGCAGCACGGCGCCGATGCTGATCTTCGTCCAGAAGTACCAGTTGGCGCCCGTGGTGAGCAGCGTGATGAACGCCGTCGGGAGCAGCAGCAGCCCGAGTCCCGAGGCGATGCGCGCGAGGCGTGACGTCTTCGGAGTGCTCATGATCAGACCCACCGCCGTGACTCGACCGCGCGATGCGTGGCGAGCAGGAAGACGAGAATGAGGCTGGCGAAGAAGACCAGCGGCTGCAGATCGAGCACACCCCTCAGCAGGTTGCGCAGTTGGTACTCGAACGAGACGTAGTCGAGTACGTCACGCAAGATGCCGGCCGCGTTCGGCGCCGCGAGCTTGATGACGAGCCACACGAGCGACACGCACAACGTCACGAGGCCCGCGATGATCACCGACTCGGTGAGCGACGAGATGAAGGTGCCGATGGAGTGAATCGCCGCTCCCCACAACACGAGCGCGAGGAAGCCGAGCAGCACCACCGGCCACTCGAGCGTCATCGTCTTCTCTGCCGTGGTGGCCGAGAACGACGAGCCGAACGCGGTCAGCAGCACGGGATACACGAGCGTCGTGCTGATCGTCGCGATGACGATGCACAGCCCGCCCAGGTACTTGCCGAGCACGATCTCGAAGCTCGTCAGCGGCGCGGTCATCAACAGCTCGAGCGTCTTCTGGCGGCGCTCCTCGGCGAAGATTCGCGCCGAGAGAAACGGCACCACGAAGAGCAGCACCACCAGCATCGTCGAGAACAGCGGCATCACCACGCCGTCGGTGAGGTTCCGCAGGTACTGCGCGTCGGGGCCGATCTGCTCCCATCCGCCGTCCATCGTGCGGATCTGCTCGTGCGCGTCTTTGAACTGAATCAGGTATGCGATGAAGAAGAGCGAGGAGACGAAGCTCACGACAGTGAAGACGATCCACGCCCAGGGGGTGGTCAGGTAGACCGTCAGCTCCTTCTTCGCGATCGCGATGATGTTTCGCATGGAGGACTTTCGCGGCTCAGTTCGCCGTCAGCTGAATGAACTTCTCTTCGAGGCCGTTCTCGCGGCCACCGGTGATCGCCGCCATCGTCTCGTCCGCGACGATCTTGCCGCGGTGAATGATCAGCACCTGCTCACAGATGGTCTTCACCTCGGCGAGAATGTGCGTCGAGAGCACGACGGTGTGTTGCCCCGCGAGCCCCTTGATGAGCTGCAACACCTCGTTGCGCTGGCGCGGGTCGAGTCCCTCGGTCGGCTCGTCGAGGATGAGGAGCTTGGGGTTGCCGATCAGCGCCTGCGCGATGCCGACGCGCTGCCGGTAGCCCTTCGAGAGGGCCGAGTTGAGCCGATCGAGCTCGCTCGTCACGCCGGTGCCCTTCGCCACGCGATCGATCTCGCTCTTCACCTGACCGCGCGGCACGCCTTTGATCTCGGCGACGAACTGCAGAAACCCGCGCACCGTGAGCTCGGGGTAGAGCGGCGGCGTCTCGGGCAGGTAGCCGATCTGCCGCTTGGCCTCGATGGGCTTCTCGAACACGTCGAAGCCGGCCACGCGCGCCTTGCCTTCGGTCGCCGGCATGAAGCCCGTGAGGATCTTCATCGTCGTCGACTTGCCCGCGCCGTTGGGCCCGAGGAAGCCGACGATCTTGCCTTCAGCGACCTTGAAACTGAGCGCGTCGATCGCGACACGATCGCGGTACTTCTTCGTCAGGCCCTCGACTTCGATCATAGCCATGCGGGGGCACCTCCAGTGCTTCGAAGAGCGCGCACTGTAGGGTCGAGGTCGAGGGAGTCAATCGGAAATTCCGAGTGATTTTGAAAGGTTGAGAGACGTCAAAAGGCGCTTCGAACAGCGCTGGGCGCCCCCGTATTCCCGTCGTTCGCGTTGGCGAGCCGGGTGCACTGCGGTACAGCGCGCGAGGAGTTCGCGTGTCACGGAGGCCGCATGGCCCGCATCGTGGTTCAGAAGTTCGGTGGTTCGTCGGTGAGCAGCACCGAGAAGATCCGCAAGGTCGCGCAGCGGGTGAAGGCGCGGCGAGACGAAGGCTGGCAGCTGGTGGTGGTGGTCTCGGCGATGGGCGACACGACCGACGAGCTGCTGTCGCTCGCCAAGCAGATCAGCGCCGATCCTCCGCGCCGTGAGCTCGACATGCTCCTGACCTGCGGAGAGCGCATCTCGATGGCGTTGTTGTCGATGGCACTTCAGGAAGTCGGCGTGCCCGCGATCAGCTTCACCGGCTCGCAGTCGGGCATCATCACCGACGACACGCACAGCCAGGCGCGCATCGTCGAGGTGAAGCCGGGGCGCATCGAAGAGGCGCTGGGACAGGGCAAGGTCGTCATCGTCGCCGGCTACCAGGGCGTCTCGCGCGGGAAAGAGGTGACGACGCTCGGTCGTGGGGGCTCCGATACGTCGGCCGTCGCGCTCGCCGCGGCCCTGCACGCCGACTGTGAGATCTACTCCGACGTCGACGGCATCTTCTCGGCCGACCCACGCATCGTGCCGAGCGCGAAGAAGCTCGACTCGATCTCGCCCGAAGAGATGCAGGAACTGGCCAGCGCCGGAGCCAAGGTGCTCAATGCGCAGGCCGTCGAGTTCGCGCGCGAGCACGGCATCGTCATTCACGCCAAGTCGACGCACACGGCGGGCACGGGTACGCGCATCGAGGCGAAGCCGGGAGAGCAGGGCCGCGTTCGTGGCGTGACCTGCGAGACCGACGTCTGGGCGTTCTGTGTCCAGGGCGCTCCCGAGTCGTTGCTCGAGCTGCTCGACGCGCATCAGGTGAAGCCGCGGAGCGTGTCGTTCGACGCCAGCGGCCGCACGCTCGTGCTCGTTCCCCTGCAGGACGTGCACGGGCCTGAGGTGCTGCGCGCCAAGCTGCCGGCCGGCGTGACGGTGCTCGACGATCTGGGGACCGTGACCTGCGTCGGAACGGGGCTGCATGCTGACGCGCTGGTGCTGCGCAAAGCGCTGAGTGTCGCAAAGAGTCTGTCTGCGCCCGTGACAGCAATGGCCAGCTCGGCGCTCCAGCTCACCCTCGTGACTGAACGTGCCCACGTGAAGGCGTTGACGAAGTCACTTCACGAAGCCCTCGTCGGGTAACCTGCCCCGCGTGAGGGGCGTGCTTCTCGTGGTGCTGACGCTGCCGCTGCTCGCGGCCGGGCAACCGCTGCTCTCCGAGACGTTCGAGGCGCCGACAGCCCTCGTCGACGGCGGCGGGCAGTGGACCGACATCTTCGACGTGTTTGCCGCCAGGTCGCTCACCCCTCAGGCAGCGCATCGCGGCGCGGGCGGCCTTCGGTTGACCAGAACGACTCCGATCTTCTCCGATGGCACCGACACCCAGCTCGAGCGTGTCTTTCCCCTCCGCAACCGTGGCCCGTCGTGGATGCGGTGGTGGATGCGCGTTGACGCGGCGCAGTTGGCTCCTCAGGCGTTGATGAACTTCGGCGACACGACCGTGCCCAACCACGTCGGCGTCGCGCACGATCCCGCCGGGCTCTTCGTCACCGGCTACGAGGCCCGCGCCGGCTTCTTCAGCACGCGCGTGAACGATCGGCCCGATGCGGGCTGGCACCTCTACGAGCTCGGAGTGTTGGGCATGGGGAGCTCCGATGGCGGTCTGCTGCTCTTCATCGATGGCCAGCAGAACCTCTCGCGCCGCGCCGACTTCGACTTCGCTGATGCCGGCTTTCTGCAGGCCAACCTGGGCTTCACGTACGCCTCTCCGCGCAGCTTCACGGGCCTGGTCGACTACGACGACGTTCGGGTGACGCGCGAGCAGCCAGCGGGCGCGATTCGAGTGAGCGCCTTCACGGGCCCCTGGCGCGCAGGAGAGTGCATCGCGCTCAGGGTCGACTTCTCCACGAGCGATCGAATCGTGCAGCGCAACGCCGAAGAAGACCGAACGCTCACCTTCGGAGTGACCCCAGCGATTCCCCTCTTCAGCCAGCCCGATTGTTCCCAGCCGCTCACGGGTCTGCTCGTCTCCGCGACCACCTCGTCGTTCCTCGTGTACGTCCGTCCACTGACGGCAGGAGCGGTGCTGGTGACGGCGCGCGAGCCAGATCTGCTGGGCGGCCAGGTGCTTCTCAGCGTCGTCGAGGTTCCCGATGCAGGCGCGGTGGTCGACGGTGGCTCCGATGCCGGTTCAGATGGGGGCGTCTTCATCGACGCTGGCATCGTCGACGCGGGCGGGACCGACGCGGGCGAGACCGACGCGGGCGTGTCAAACGATGCGGGCGTCTCGAACGATGCAGGCGTCTCGAACGATGCAGGCGTCTCGAACGATGCAGGTGTCTCGAACGATGCAGGTGTCTCGAACGATGCAGGTGTCTCGAACGATGCAGGCGTGGCGAACGATACAGGCGTCTCGAGCGATGCAGGCGCTGGCCATGATGCCGGAGTGCTCGACGCGGGCCTCACATTCGACGCAGGCACAGATGGCGGCCTCGAACGCGAACTCTACGAGGTGGGCTGCGGCTGCAACCAAACGCGCTCGAGCGCGTGGGTGCTGGGCCTGCTGATCGTGGTTGCGCTGCACCGTCGTGTCGTCAGGCGCACATGACAGTCGTCTGGTCGAGTCGTTGACGCCCACCAAGGATCGGTGGGGCGCTCGAACGGTAGGGTGATTCTCGAAACACGTTCGGGGGTCACTTCATGAAGACGCTGTCGTTGCTGGTGCTGCTCGCACCGTTCTCCATCGCGCTGGCCGACGATCCGTTCGTGCTCAACGGAGATCCGGTGAAGGGGAAGGATCACTTCACGCTGCTCTGCATCTCGTGCCACGGCGAGAAGGGGAAAGGTGACGGGGTCGCAGCGAAGGCGGTGCTGCTCAAGCCGAAGCCGACGAGCTTTGCCGACCCCGCGAACGCGTCTCGGCTCACCGAAGAGTGGGTCTATCAGGTGATCAAGGACGGCGGCCCAAGCCACGGGAAGTCAGCGCTGATGGTCTCGTGGAGTGGCAGCCTGAACGATCAGGAGATTCGCAACGTGGCCGCCTACGTCCTCACCTTCAAGCCCACGGCGAAGCCGTCGAAGAAGAAGTGACGCGGTCTTTTCCGTCGAGGAACTCATGAACCTTCTTCTCCGCGTCGCGGTGACTGCCGTCGTCGTCTTCTCGCTCCAGGTGCGCGCCGAATCGCCGAGCATGCACGAGGCGGCGATGATCGTCTTCAAGCCGCTCCCCACGCAGTACGACTCGGCCGAGAACCCGGTCACGCCCGCGAAGGTCGAGTTGGGTCGATATCTCTTCTTCGACAAGCGCCTCTCGAAGAGCCAGGCCCTCGCGTGCGCGAGTTGTCACGATCTCGCGCGGTACGGTGTCGATGGTCTGCCCACGAGCCCCGGCCACAAAGGCCAGCTCGGCCGTCGCAACTCGCAGTCGGTCTTCAACACGGGCAGCCACATCGCGTTGTTCTGGGACGGCCGCGCGAAGACGATCGAAGAGCAGGCCAGGGGGCCGTTGCTCAACCCGAGCGAGATGGCGATGCCCGACGGCGCTGCGGTCGAGCGGGTGGTGCGGTCGATTCCCGGCTACGCGCCGATGTTCGCGAAGGCGTTCCCCGACGCGAAGGAGTCGATCACCTTCGACACCATCACCCAGGCCATCGCCGCCTTCGAACGAACGCTCGTCACGCCCAGCCCGTTCGACACCTATCTGCGCGGCAACGAGAAGGCGCTCAGCGAAGAGGCGCGGCAGGGCCTGCTCACCTTCATGAGCCTGGGCTGCATGGTGTGCCACAAGGGCGAAGGCATCGGCGGCGGCATGTACCAGGCGCTCGGGTTCGCGGTGCGCGTGCCGTCGGAGTTCATGGTCGATCTCGGCCGCTACGACGTGACGAAGAAGGAGGAAGACAAGAACCGCTTCCGCGTGCCGTCGCTGCGCAACATCGAGAAGACGGCGCCGTACCTGCACGATGGCTCGCTCAAGACGCTCGAAGAGACGGTCGTCTTCATGGGGAAGTACCAGCTGGGCAAAGACGTGACGAAAGAGGAGCAGGCGTCGATCGTCACCTTCCTCAGATCGCTCACCGGGCAGCTGCCGAAGATCGTCGCGCCCGAACCGCTACCGTCAGGCAAAGACACGCCGAAGCCTGACCCGACCTGACCTCAACCGCCGAGTGCGGCGCGCATCGCTCGTGGGCCCGGCACCGTGGGCGCTCCGCGCGCGAGTACCTTCACGATGTCCCAGCTGGTGAGGCGGCCTGCGTAGAACCGGCCGATCAATGCCTCGTCGTGTTTGTAGAACGACTCGAAGATGCGCACGCGCTCGTCCGGAACGGCTCCGCGGAAGAGCATTCGGTTGAGCAGGCGAAAGAACGACTGCGAGGCCCAGTGCTCCTTCGCGAGCTCGTTCAGCCACGGCGTGAGCGTCGCCGCGTCGAACGATCGGCGGGCCGCCACGAGATCGGCGAGCTCGACCGCGAAGGGCAGGGAGTAGCCCGTGGTCGCGTGGAAGAAGCCGCCAGCCACACCGAGCGTCGGGCGATCGAGCACCGGTGCTTCACCGCTCAGCGGAATCGGCAACGCCGCGCTCTCTTCGCGGATGACCGATTTCACCTTCAGCCCACGCGCCCCAAGGTACTGATGCACCCGTGCGCGGAGGACCGGCAGCTCGATCTGCGCGTCGTCGCTGTAATACGTGTCTTCGACCAGCACGCGGCGCTCGTCCCACGGGAGCAGGTAGACGAACCGAAACGCGCCGTGCTGCTCGACGCGGCCGTCCATCAAGAGTGGCACCTCGAGCCCATGCGGCGCATCGAGCTCGACGTCCATACCGAGGAACTTCTGGTACCCGCACGGCCACGACGGAGCGCTCGAGAAGCCGCGCGCGTCGATCACGGCCTTCGCTTCGAGCGTCTCACCGGTCGACAGCGTCACGCTCGTCGCCGTCTGCGCCGTCACCTTCGTCTTCAGGCGCACGCGATCTTTGAGCTGCTCCATCAACTTCCAGTGGAACGCCTCGCTGCGAATCGAGTGGTACCCCCCGCCGATGCGCCGATCGCCCGTCTTGAAGATCACGTCGTGGGCGGGCCAGCTCTTCGAGGCCAGCACCCACAGCCAGTCGAGCTGCTTCTTCGTCACATCGGAGCCGTGAAAACTCCAGGTGTGGTTTCCGCCGATCGTCGGCCCTGCCTCGAGCAACACGAAGGCAACGTCGGGGCGGGTCTGCAACAACCGCCAGGCCAGCAGGCCGTTGGCCAGACCACCGCCGACGAGGATCAGATCGAGCACGAAGCCCTGTGTACGCACGAGGGCTCGATATCTCCACGAGAAGTATCAGTGGCTTGGCCGAAGTTCGTGGGGCCTCGTCAGGGAATCAGCGGGTGTGTCGACGGGTTGAAGAAGTGTGAAGCCTGCTGCCCGAAGAGAAACAAAACCCCTGGGTCGAGCATTTCACCTGTCGAAGCAGACGGGTCGAGGGTCAGGGCGGGCGGCGGCGGCGGTCCTTGCCGAAGAGGCAGGGTGCGTTACTCGTGGAGACATCATGCGCGGACTTCCTCCCCAGATCATGCCGTTGCGAGTCGTGGTTCAGGCCGACCACTCCCTCGTTGAATCCCTGGCCGAACAGACCGACCGTTTCATCCTCAGCCCCGTCGAGAGCAACCTCGAGATCGCTGCGCGCGTGGCGCAGGCCGATGTCATCGTCGTCGACGTCACCCGTGACCCGCCGAAGGCGCTCGCCGAGATGAAGGCGCTGCAGCTCAAGCGGCCCCTGCTCGCGCTCGCCAACAAGGAGCAGGTCGGCGAAGCCCTCGCCGCTGGTGCTCAGGCCGTCATTCCCCGCGACTCG
Source organism: Archangiaceae bacterium (assembly GCA_016879935.1). Classification (GTDB taxonomy): domain Bacteria; phylum Myxococcota; class Myxococcia; order Myxococcales; family Myxococcaceae; genus Xiheimicrobium. The sequence continues at coordinate 14,872 of JAACJQ010000250.1, forward strand.
ACCGCGGCGAAGCTCGAAGTGGCCATCGCGGCCGTGCAGAAGGGCCTCACCGTCACCGAGCCGGGCTGGCTCAACGCCGTCTCGTCGAGCACTGGAGTGCAGGCGGGCTCCAACGCGGTCGACGACAACCTCACGCCGCGTGAGCACGAAGTGCTCATCCTGCTGGCCGAGGGCCTGTCGAACAAACAGATCGCGGCGAAGCTCACGATCAGCGAGCACACCGCCAAGTTCCACGTGAACTCGATTCTGCAGAAGATGGACGCGCAGAAGCGAGTCGAAGCCGTGGTTCGCGCCGCCCGTCGTGGCCTCATCAATCTGTGAGGTCGTAAGTCCCCGCTGTACGGACTGTTTCTGACTGTTCGGCGGGTTTCGCGGTTCGAGCACATGCGTAGCTTCTCGGGAGTCGCAGTTTCTCCCCCGCAGTCCCGAGGAAGCGCATGCCAGTCTCTGCCGCAGAGTTGTCGGAAGCGTTGTCTGCAGTCGTCGAGGCCGTTGGTCGAAGCGTGGTTCGCGTCGAAGGTGGACGCCGCCAGTCGACCAGCGGCCTCGTCATTTCTCCCAACCGGGTCGTGACCGTCTCCCGCGGGCTGTTCCGCGATGACGCGATTGTCGGCCTCGAAGGCGTCGAGTTCAAAGCGAAGGTGAAGGGGCGCGATCTCTCGACCGATCTCGCGCTCCTCGAAGTGGAAGGCACGCTGCCGCCCGTGACGCTCGATGATGGGCTCAACGCGAAGGTGGGCCAGCTCGTGCTCAAGCTCGCGCGCCCCGGCCAGACCGTTCGTGCGACCAGCGGCATCGTGAGCGCGCACGGGAAGAAGCCGTTCCGCGCGATGCGCGGCGGCACGATCGATCGCTACCTCGAGAGCGATGCGCCGCACCACCCGGGTTTCTCCGGCGGCCCACTGATCGGGGTCGACGGCACGATCCTCGGGCTCACCAGCACCGGCCTCATGCGCGGCGAGAGCCTGACGATTCCCGGGTCGACGGTGAAGCGCGTGGTGGCGCAGCTCGAAGCGCACGGGCAGGTTCGGCGCAGCTACCTCGGCGTCGAGATGCAGCCGGTTCGTCTGCCCGACGACGTTCGGCAGACCACGGGCGAAGAGGTCGGCCTCATCATCATGAAGGTCGAGAAGGACGGCCCCGCCGACAGCGCCGGCATCAAGTACGGCGACACGCTGCTCCACCTGGGCGACGACTCGGTGAAGACGCGGGAGGATCTCACCTCGTACCTGCGCGCCGATCACGTCGGGCAGCAGGTGCCGGCCACGCTGTGGCGGCAGGGGAAGGTCGAGACCCTGCAGGTGACCCTGGCGGCGAGGCCCTGAACCCATGAACCCGCTCGAGCTCTTCTCGAACGAACTGGAGACCCTGGTGACGCGCGCGGCGCCCGGCGTGGTGGCGCTCGAGCATCGACGGGGCAACGGCACGGGCCTGGGGCTGACGCCCGATGGCTTCGTGCTGACGAACGAGCACGTGGTGCGCCAGGCGAACGGCCGCGTGCGCGTGCGGTTCTCTGACGGCGAGTGGAGCGAGGGCGAAGTCGTGGGCCGCGATCCCTCCACCGATCTGGCCGTGGTGAAGACGGGTCGCTCGGGGCTCACCACCTTGCCGCTGGCTGAAGCGTCGGCGGTGCAGGTGGGGCAGGTGGTGATCGCGCTCGGGCATCCGTTCGGGTTCGAGCGCAGCGTGACCTTCGGCGTGGTGAGCGCGCTCGAGCGGCGCCTGCCGGGTCGTGATGGCGCTTCGCTCGATGGGCTGATTCAGACCGACGCTGCGATCAACCCTGGCAACTCGGGAGGCCCGCTGCTCTCGGTGAAGGGCCAGGTCGTCGGGGTGAACACGGCGATGTTGCCGTTCGCGCAGGGCATCGGGTTCGCCGTGCCATCGTCGACGGCCTCGTGGGTGGCGGCGCTGCTGCTCCGTCACGGAGAGGTGAAGCGTCGGTTCCTCGGGATCTCGGCGAGGAATGAGACGTTCAAGCCCGAGCTCGCGTCGCAGGTGGGGCAGGGGCGTGGCGTGCGCGTCGTCGAGACGGGGCGCAGCTCACCGGCGGCAGAGGCGGGCGTCGTCGCCGATGATCTGGTCGTCGGTCTCGGGGGATCTCCGGTCAGCACGGTGGACGATCTGCAGCGGCTGCTCGCGCTCGAGTCGGCGTGGGTGGTGGATCTCACCGTGTGGCGAAAGGGCGAGCGCGTGACGCGTCAGGTGCGTCCGCTCCAGCGCGCGGCCGCGTAGGAGGGGGAGCCGAGGAGCTGGCTCAGGCGAAGAATCCGATGCGGTGAGCGCTGGCCGATTTGGTCGACCGGCCAGCGCCGACGAGGAGAACGAACTGCGAGCTTTCTTCAACGGCTGCGCTGCCCGTAGCGGGCCCCAGCGCCATCTCGAAGCGGTCACCTCGCTCACGCCGAGCCAGGCGCCGCGAAGTGCTCTGGATGAGAGTGCGGTCGAGCCAGACCGGTCTTCTCGGCACGAAGGCCCCGAATCGAGTCGAGGCAGAGGTGCACCCCGTTCCGGTTCGGAAACCGTCGGCGTTCGCCAGTCGATTCGCCCAGCTGCGCGAGGTCCTCGAGCGAAGCCGGTCACCGTCGCAATGACTCGAGCTTCTTGAACTCGTCGGGGTCCATTCCGACGCTGCCGAAGTGGCGATCCGGGGCGACCTTCACGCCGTGAAAGTCGCTCCCAGCGGTGGGAATGAGCTCGAGCTCCTTCGCCCACTCGAGAAACTGCCGGCGCTGCGTCGGCGGATGATCGGAGTGATGCACCTCGATGCCGTCGAGCCCTCGGAGCTTGAGCTGCTCGAGCTCATACCGGTTCAGGCGTGTCGGGCCGGGGTGCGCCACGGTCGCCGTTCCATGAGCGAAGTGAATCAGCTCGATCGCCTGCTCGGGCGTGACGTCGAAGCGCGCGACGGCGGCTGGCTTTCCATCTCCGAGAAACCGCGAGAACGCCTCCTGCGTCGACGTGCAGTAGCCCTGGTTCACCAGCCACCGCGCCAGATGGGGCCGCGCGAGGTGGGCGTTGCCGGCGATCGCCTTCACCGCTTCCATCGTCACGGGGAAGCCGAGGCTCGCGAGCTTGTCGACCATGAGCCCCATGCGCTTCTCACGGAAGATCTTCAGCTCGACGTCGAAGCTGCCCAGCTTCGGCACCGTGCGATCGACGAAGTGCCCGAGAATGTGCACCTCGCGATTGTTCAGGTGCACCGAGATCTCGATGCCGGGCACGAGGCGCACCCCGTGCTCCTTCGCCGCTGCTTCGCACGCGTCGAGGCCCGAGACGGTGTCGTGATCGGTCACCGCGAGCACGGTGACGCCGGCCTTCGCGGCCATGCCGATCTGTTCGTGCGGAGGATGCTGGCCGTCGCTCGCCGTCGTGTGCGAGTGCAGGTCGATCATGAGGGTGGTGTAGCGCTGCCCGGCGGCCGACACCACCCGCAGTGTGGTAGGTGAGGCGTCGCAATGGCCAACGCGTTCCAGATCTCGCGCAAGATGGAGTACGGCACTCGCGCCATGGTCTTCCTCGCGTCACTGCCCGACGGCATGACGACGTCGTTCCGCGAGATCGGCCGGAAGATGGACATCCCCGGCGAGTTCCTCGCGAAGATCCTCAAGACCCTCGCGAAGGCGAAGCTGGTGCGCTCGACGCGTGGCTCGCACGGTGGCTACGCGCTCGCCCGCGCGGCCTCGACGATCACGTTCCTCGACGTCATCGAAGCGCTCGAGGGGCCGATCAGCCTGAACGTCTGCACGGCGCCCGATCACGACGGCTGCGCCTTCACCTCGGCGTGCACGATGTACGGCGTCTGGCGCACGGGCCAGGAGCGCATGCTCGAGGTCTTCCGATCGACAAAGCTCGATCGCCTCGCCATGCGCAGCCTCAGGCACGAATCGCCGGTGCTCAAGGCCCGCCGGAAGCCAACCCTCGAGGCGTGAGGGCTGAGGGACGCTCGACGTCCAGTGGCTCACGACGTCGCGGCGATGGCCAGCGCGATTCGAATGCGAGTCACTGCTTCGGCAGTTCGCGCGTCGGCAGAATCACCGAGTAGGCGCCGATGCCGTTCGTGATGCCCGAGCCCAGCAGCACTGCGGCGGGCTTTCCTTCGATCGTCGTCACGCGGAAGAAGCGCACCTGCGCGTTCGCGAGCGGAGATGAACCACGCGAGCTGTTGAGCGTCGTCACCACGCCGGTGAGCCGGCGACCGCGAGGCAGGGTGATCGGCGCGAACGACTGGCCTTCGACCGTGCCTCCGTCGGCAGCGGCTGCGGCCGAGACGGTGATGAGGCGGCTCGTCTGCGGCAGATCGCCGCTCGGCGTGAACTCGAGGCGCCAGTTGCCGGGGTCGAGGAAGAGGTCGTACTTGCCGTCGAAGTCGGTGAGCACGTCGACGTCTTCGAGCGGGAGCGGCCGCTTTCCAGTCGCCTTCGTCTCGACCGCGCGCACCGACAAGTTCGCCGCGGGGAGCCCCGTGGGCAGCATCACCTGACCCTTCACGGGAATGCGCTCGATGCAGCGAATCGACGGCGGGTCGAAGGTGGGCTTCTGGCCAGGCGTGTTCTTCACCTTCACCAACTGCTGCGTGAAGCCGGAGCGCGCTCCCGAAGCGGGGAAGACCGAGAGGCTGTAGCCGTCGTCGGGCGGCAGCAGCTCGACCTTGAAGGTGCCCGACGAGTCGGTCGTGACCATCTTGGAGCGGAAGGTGGCTCCGCCGCCGACACGGCCTTCGAGCACGACCGTGGCGCCAGCCAGCGGCTGTCCATCGGAGCCGAGCACCTGCCCAGGCACGTCAGGAATCGGGTCGCCGTAGTCCCCGAGCTCGAGCGTGAGCGTGGTGGCGAACGGCGGCGTGAGCGGGAAGCGCCGGGTCGGCAGCGACGTGGTGCTGTCACGGGGGCTGGCGATCAGCTCGATGGCGGGCAGCACCCTGGCGCGCGGAGACATCACCAGAATGAAATCGCCACGTGAGCCAGGGCGGCCGGTCGACACCTCGATGCGCTGCGAGAGCTGCTCACCAGTCGCGGGGTCGATGGCCTGCAGATCCATCGCGGCCTGGGTGATGTACAGCTCGGTCGGCTGTGGCAGCAGCACCTTCTTCTTGATGAGCCGGCCCGAGAGCGAGACCGCCCCTTCGACCGAAGCGAAGGCGTAGTTCACGACCGCTCCGCCATCGGGGCTCGCGCTGATACCGGTGAACGTCTGCGGCGGCACTTCGGGGTTCGTCGGCTGAGCCGTGACGGTGTACCGGCCCTGACCCACGTTCATCGAGAACGTGCCGCGATCGGTCATCGAGAACGGTGCCTGGTAGCTGCGTGAGATGCCCGGCAGCAGCTCGCTCTCGCCCGTGGCGCGCACGAGCACTTCGTCGGTGTAGATGCTGCGATTCGCGGGGTCGACGATTGCCGAGCGCTCACGTTGGAACGAGCCCACGATCGTGAGCGGGCCTTTGATCTCGAAGTCCTGCGTGATGCCCAGTACCGGCACTTCGAAGTCCTGGGGGAAGAGCCCGACCGTAGAGCCGCCAGTGACCTCGACGGCGAGGCCTCGCGTCGGGTCTCCGCAGCCGTCGACGAAGCAGATATTGCCAGAGGAGCAGTCCGCGTCGGTGAGACACGCAGGCGGAGCCGCAACGACGCCGGAGCAACTGCCAAGCACGAAGAGCGTCACTCCTGCTGCGGCGAGGCGGCTCAAGGACATGGCGTCACCTCGACCAGCCAAACGTAGTCGTCTCTGAAGGCCTCGACCTGCTGGGTGCCGCCGTCGTTGAGTGCCACCGCGGGCCTCATGACCTTCAAGAACGGCTTTCGCTCCATCGTCAGAGGGTCGATCAACGCGTCCTCGACGAACTCGCCGTCAGTCACGACGACCTCGATCCGGTGCTTTCTCACGTCGGTGAGACCGGCGACCTGTTCCAGGAAAACCGCAGGCGCACGCACCTCGCGAACAGTCGACCCCGTCATGACGGGCACTCCTGAGTTGCCAGGCACGCCTCCGGCGTAGCGCTCGTTCGGGTCGATGAACCAGAGCGCCCGCACGGTGTCGGTCGCGTCAGGGTCGTCGACCGACACCGAGAACTTCTGAGTGGGCGCACAGGTTCCGCTCCGAATCATGGTCTCCCGAGCCGCCGGGTCGGCGAGACCTGCGATCACCCGCACTGGCCGGTTGATGATCGCTGGAGTCGAGACAGCTCCCCCGCATCCGACGAGGAACGCCGTCATCGCTGGAGCTCGGGTCAGGGACATGAACGCACCTCGACGAACCAGACGTACTCGTCTCGATAGGCCTCGACCGGCACGACACCCGAAGTGGTGTTGACTGATGGCTTGACGACCTTGAGGAACGGCTTCGACTCATTCGTGATCGGATCGACGAGCTGGTCCTCGAGGAACTCGCCGTCGGTCACGACCACTTCGACACGGTGCTTGCGGCCGTCGGTGAGTGCGGCGAGGAGGTTGGTGAATTGACGCGGCGCCCCCAAACTCCGCACAGTCGAGCCTCCGCTCGTCGGTACGCCCTGGTTTCCCGGAGTGCCTCCGATGTACCGCTCGTTCGGGTCGATGAACCACTGGGCGCGGATCACGTCGTTGGTATCGGGGTCGTCGACCTTGACGGAGAACGTCGTTGGCGCCGCGCAGTTGGACGCGAGCTGCACCGTCGAGTCTCTCTGCTCAGGCTGCGTCTGACCGAGAATGACCCGCAACGGCCGGTTGCCTGGCCCCGGCACCGGGGTGAGAATGTCGTCCTCCTGTGGAAGCAGACAGGCCATCTGGCACATACCCAGACCCAGCCAGAGCAACATCGTTGCCATGACGTGCCAGTCGTGACGTCCGTGGAAGTTCAAAGGGTTCCGAATGGTCAGGCTTCTTCGTACTC
>JAACJQ010000031.1 GCA_016879935.1 Archangiaceae bacterium
CGCGCCGCGCAGGTGATCCCACACGAGCAGGTACCAGGCAGGCCAGCTGAGCAGCAGGTAGTGCGGCTCGACCTCGCGCACCGTGCGGGCGTCTCCCGTGATGTAGGTGATCGCGAGCGAGCGCTGCTCGAAGAACGCCTCGTGAATCGGCTCGAGCACCGAGGGCCTCGGCGGCTTCCACGACGCAGCGATGTTGCGTGAAGTCGGACCGACGAGCACGCGCCGGCGAAGGGCCGAGAGCCGCGCCCGCTCTTCGGGTGGAAACGCGGTGGCGAGCTTCTGGCGAAGGCTGCGCACCGTCGAGAGCAACAACGGCGAGTGCAATCGCTCGGCGATCGCCAGCGACAACAACAGGTCGAGCGCCTCGGCGCCGTCGAGCTGCACCCGGCCCAGACCCATGCGCGGCGGAACCCGAACGCCACCACCACGGCCCACCGCGGCGTCGATGGGCACGCCCCGCGCAGCCAGTCGCGCGAGATCGCGTCGCACCGTTCTCAGACACACCCCGAGCTCCTTCGACAGCTCGAGCGCCGTCCACGAGGGGCGCGAGGCGAGCAGGCCCAGGGTGCGGTCGAGGCGGTCGGAGACGGGCTCACGCTTCATTGGTGACCGAGTGTGTCACCATTTCGGTCGACAGTGGCTCCCGCGTCACTTTTGGCGCACCACACGGGAGCGATCATGTTTCGGGGAATGTGCACGATGAACCTCTGGGCGGCGGATCTGGCTGCGGCGACGCGCTGGTACACCGAGGTGCTTGGGGTGGCGCCGTACTTCACGAGCGAGGCGGCGGGCAGGGGGCCGGGCTACGTCGAGTATCGCCTCGGCGATCAGCAGCACGAGCTGGGCATCATCGATCGGCGCTTCGCTCCGAAGGCGCTCACGAGCGAGCCTGGTGGCGCCATCGTGTACTGGCACGTCGACGACGTGGCGTCGGCGCTGGAGCGCCTGCAGAAGCTCGGCGCGACGCTGCTCGAGCCCGTGACCACGCGCGGCCCGGGCTTCGTCACGGCGTCGGTCGTCGACCCTTTCGGCAACGTGCTGGGCCTCATGTTCAATCGACACTTCCTCGACATGGCGCGAGGTGAACGCGTCAGGTGAAGCCCGAGTGCGATACCGTCGGGGCATGCTCCAGCTGCTCTCGTTCATGCTCGCCGCAGCGCCGCTCACGCCGATTCAGAGCGCCGATCGCATCGAGCCCATCGGCTGGTCGGCCGATCGTCACACCGTCGCGCTGCGCGTCTTCTACGGAGGCACCTACGGCGAGGCCGACCCGTGCGCCGGCTACGTCGACGCCGCTGGAAAGCAGTTCGGCAATGGGCTGGCGATCGTGGTGCTGCGTGACGGGGCGGTGCTGCACTCCTTCGAGATTCAGGCCTCGCCGATGAACGGGCAGTGCACCCCGCTCGCCGACGCGAAGAAGGCGCTCGAGGCGGCGAAGAAGAAGCTCGAAGAGCTGGGCATCGATCGAGCTGCCACCGGCACGGTGCTCCCCGTCACGACGGAGAAGGGGAAGGTCTCGACGAAGAAGAAGGGCGAGGCGCTGGTCTCGACCTGGAAGGAGACGTGGCGTGCGGGCAGCGGCGCGCAGGCTCCGCTCGAGATCGTCGCGACGCTGACCGACACCGAAGAAGAGGAGACATTTCACAAGGTGACGGGCTCGTTTGCGTGGAAGCTGCGGAGCGCCGAGGGAGAGCGAACCGGTGCCCTGAAGCTCGGCCCAACGGAGTGGACCGCGAACATGGCTGGCGGGTTCTCGTGGAAGCTCTACGCGATCGCCTCGCCCGGCGGCGAATCGGTCGTCGCGCTCATCGGGCAGGACGAGTTCAACATGCGAGGCAGTTCGTCGAAGACGACGCTCCTGACCTTCGACGCGAAGAAGTGAGCTGGCTGGTTCTCATTCTCGCGGCCGCGCCGTGTGAGGGCTGTCACCTCGACGTTCACGCGGCGTACGCGAAGACGCTGCATTCGCGGGCGCACGACGACGCGGCCTTCGTTGCGTCATGGAGCCGCGTCTCCCGCCGGTCGTGGTGTTCGACGTGTCACGACCCCACCTTCTCGGGCCGCGGGCTCACCTGCGAACTCTGTCACGAAGACGCCGCCCGCGAGCTCGAAGGGCACGAACGCCGGCCGAACGCGGAGCTGTCGAACCCCGGCTTCTGCGCGCACTGCCATCAGTTTCGAGCGCCCGAGCCCGAGCTGGCCACCGTGCCGATGCAGAACACCGTCGCCGAGTGGGAGGCCGCGCGGGCGAAGGGCGAGACGCGCACCTGTGTGGGGTGCCACTTCCCCGGCGTGGAGCATGGAACGCGCGGCGGGCACGAGTCGCGAAGCTCGGTGGTGGTGACGGCGACGGCGACGGGCTGCGTGACGCTCTCGGCGCCAGAGGTGGGGCACTCGGTTCCGACCGGCGACCCGTTTCATCAACTCGTGCTGCGGCTCTGCGCGGACGCGACGTGCTCGAAGGTCGTCGCGAGCCGGTGGCTCCGGCGAAACATCGTCGCGACCGACGCAGGCGTGGTGGAGCTCGAAGACACGCGTGTGCCAGCCGGCGTGCTCGGCGCTCGAACGGAGTGTTTCCCGGCTGCGGTGCGGGCGCGTGCACGGCGCTGGCAGCTCGAAGCCGTTCATGCCGAAGCGGGGCTCGCGGAGAGCCCACCGGAAGAGCGACGGCGCGTGGTGGGGCAGGGGCCGCTCTGGTGAACGGGTCAGCGCGGCGCGGGCCCGAAGCTCCCCATCGCCATGTTCGACATCAGGAAGAGCTGCGCGGTGATGAGCGCGCGTTCGAGCGTCGGCTCCTGCTCCTTCTCGGTCTTCGGCTTCCCTGAGCCCTTTCCGCGGCGCTTGAGCACCGTGGTTCCGTCGAGCGCCACCTCGACGTACTCCTCCTTGTTGTGCGCCTTGAGGCCCACGAGCCGCGCAGCGCCGGTTGCCTTCAGCTTCGCGATGAGCCCGTGCTCCGCTTCCCACAGCCGCATCGACTCGAAGAGTTCGGCGCGATCGCGGAGCGCCTGGTCGCGCTTCGGCGTGATGACGGGCGTCTCGTCACCCACCAGCACCGCCGACTTCGGGAGCTTTCCGACGCGTTTGTCGTAGTCGGCCTTTGCCGCGGCCGCGCCAGCGTTGAACCGGAACATCTTCGGGTCGGAGTGGTTCACCGACCACTCCTGCTGACCCGGTTGGCGCGAACCCTCGGCGGTCCAGAGCCGGTCGTCGTCGAGCACCAGCTCGAGAAACTTCTCGCCCTTCGCGCTCTTCGTTTCCCATCGTGGCATGTCGCGATGATCGCTCGGGAAGGCTGCGCCTGTCACGGAGGTGTGGCTCGTCTGCGACAGTCTGCGCCCGCCCGCGATCGGCTATGCCCGCCGAATGCGCATCACCGTCGTGCTCGTGCTTCTTCTCAGCGTCGTCGCAGTCGCCGACCCCTGTCCCTCACGGGCGAGCTGGCCCACCGATGGCTGGCCAGTGCAGCTGGTCGATCAGACCGCCAGACGCGCGGCCATCGACGAGCTCGAGACGTTCGCGTTCACGCTCACCGGGAGAGACAGCGAACGCCTCGGCGTGCGCACCGACTCGCTGCTGATCTTCAAGCGCGGCACCCTCGTGTACGAGCGCTACGCCCGCGGCTTCGACGCCGAGAAACCGCACCTCGCGTGGAGCGCCACCAAGAGCGTCACCAGCGCGCTCATCGGCGTCGCGCTGCACCAGGGGCTGCTCTCGCTCGACGACTCGGTGTGCAAGTACGTGCCGGAGGCGGAGAAGACGGGCCACTGCTCCGTGACCGTGAAGCACCTCATCACCTTCAGCAGCGGCATGAAGTGGCAGGAGGAATACGAGAACGCGAGCTACCAGGTGTCGTCGGTCATCTCGATGTTCTACGGCGCGGGGCACCGCGATCAGCTCGCGCACATTCTCTCGCACCCGATCGTCGGCACACCGGGCGCGACGTGGCTCTACTCGACCGGTGACGCGCAGCTGGCCTCGCTCGTCGCGAAGCGGGTCCTCGAAGCGAAGCACGGCAAAGACGCGTTCTGGACGCAGCTGTTCGATCGCATCGGCCTCTCGAAGCTGGTGCTGGAAGAGGACGTGAAGGGCATGCCGCAGGGTGGATCGTCGAGCTACGCGACGCCGCGCGACTTCGCGAAGTTCGGGTTCTTCTTCTTGAACGACGGCTGCTGGAACGGGGAGCGGCTGGTGCCCGAGAACTGGGTGAAGCAGAGCACCACGCCGTCTGATGCCTACGTCGCGACGAAGCCCGTGGAGCCCCGGCCAAATGGCTTTTCATGGTGGCTCAATCGGCCGGTCGGTGATCGCCCGAAGCCGTGGCCCGATGTTCCCGAAGATGCGTACGCGGCGTCTGGCTACTGGGGGCAGCGGCTGATCGTCATCCCGTCGGAGGACGTGCTGATCGTTCGCTTCGGAGACGATCGAAAAGGCGCCATCGACACGAACGGGCTCATCAAGCGGGCGCTCGAGGTGGTGCGATGAAGCGCGCGCTCGTGGTGATGACGATGCTGCTCGGCTGCGCGAACGAGAACGGAACGCCGCGCACCTACGACAACAACGATCTCGAGCTCTCGGTGGGCAACGCCGCGCGAAACGGGTGCAGCTGCCGGTACGTGATGGGCCTGACCGAGACCGAGTGCCGCGCGTGGATTCGGGCGAACCCCGATGTCGCGTTCGTGCGCTTCGATGACGTGAACAAGCGGGTCGATGCCTCGGCGTTCATCAGCTGGACGGCGACGGCGCACGTCGTCGATGCGCGGCATGGGTGCGTGCTCGAGTGAACCTGACGATTCGGC
>JAACJQ010000251.1 GCA_016879935.1 Archangiaceae bacterium
GAGCAGCACCACGTCGACCGGAGCCGAGCCCAGCACGTCGACCGCTTCTCGTCCGGTCGCCGCCTGCACGACCGAGAACCCGTCTCGTTCGAGCACCCGCTTGATGCACCGGCGAATCGACGCTTCGTCGTCGACGATCAACACGGTGCGTGCCCTCGGACTCACGGCGCAGACCGTACGCGCCGACGTGTTGAGGATGGGTGGACCGCCAAGCTGGAAAAGAACAACGGCGCTGTGCGTCGGGGGAGCACACAGCGCCGTTGGAGCTTCGGCATTCGAGCCCGAAGCATCACCTCGTTTTTCCGACCCACTCTGGATACGAAGGTGGGGTTGCGGGCGCAATGCGATTTGCTCAACGTTTGTTGAAGGTTTCCCAAAATCAATGGTCACTTCCTTCGTCTTCGTCCCCCTCTTGTTGCTGGGCCGCCTCGACAGCCCCATCACGGATCAGGCCGAGGCACTGGCGAAGGTCGCGCTGACCCGCGCCAACGAGCCACGCGGAGCCGCCTCGCTCATTCGTCTGCACGGCCTCATCGACGAGGTCGACGATCTCAACCTGCTGGCCGAGCCGTACTTCACCATCGCGGCGCGGCGCTCGACCGACCCGAACGTTCGAGCCCTCGCGCGTGAGCTGCTCATCGACGTCGAGCGGGCGCGAGGGCGCACCGTGCGCGCGCAGGACATCATGCGCGACCTGGGCTTCGTGCAGGACTGGTACGTGGTCGGCGGCTTCGACAACGAAGGCAAAGGCGGCTGCGACACCGACTTCGGCCCCGAAGCAGCCCCCGACCTGAAGACGAGCTACCCGTCGAAGGGGCACGAGGTGGGCTGGCGAAAGCCCGCCGCGAAGAGCCCCGATGGGTCGGTCGATCTCTCCGTTCCACTGCGCCCGTCGACCGAAGCCGTGGGGTACGCGCTCACGTGGCTGCAGGCGTCGGCCGAGACGAAGGCGCAGCTCTCGCTTGGTACGTCGGGGGGCTTCCGCCTCTTCGTGAACGGCGTGAAGGTGGCGTCGAGCGATCGCTACAACCAACCGCGGCCTGATCAGCACCGGCTCGAGGTGAAGCTGCGCAAGGGCTTCAACCGCGTGCTGCTCAAGGTCTGTCAGGAGAAAGGCCCGTTCGGGTTCGCGTTTCGAGCCGAGAAGCCCGAGGGCACGCCGGGCTCGTTCACGGTGACCTTGGCCGACGTGGTGCCGCCGCTCGAGAAGGGCAGCGCGCCGTCGCCGCAGAAGCTGCCTTCGTTGAGCGACGCTGTGCTCGCCCGCCTCGCCGCGTCGCCCGATGACGCCGAGCTGCGCCTCGACGCCGCGGTCATTCTCAACTGGACGCGTGCCTTCGAAGAGAAGGACCGCACGCCGATGCTCGAGGCCGCGAAGGCTGCGGAGGCGAAGCCGCAGGACGTGATGGTGCAGCTGGTCGCCGCGCAGCTGCAGACCGACGAGCCCAACCTGCGCCGCAAGTTCCTCGAGCGGGCGCTCGCAGCCGACCCGAAGCACGCGCTCGTTCGACTCTCGCTCGCGCAGCACGAGCTCAACCTCGAGCACCCGGCGCGCGCGCTCGAGCTCTCCGACGCGCTGCTGCTCGAGAAGCCCGACTTCGCCGCGGCCTGGCTGGTGAAGTCACGCGCGCTCGAAGCGCTGGGTGAACGCGTCGCCTCGTCGCGCACCGTGGAGCAGGCCTTCACGCGGCTGCACCTCGTGCCCACCGTCGCGCGCGAAGCCGTCGGAGCCTCTCGCCGTGCCGACCGCATCGAAGAGGCGATGGCGCGGGCCCGCATGGCGCTCTCGCTGCGCTTCGACGACACCGCGACGCGGCGTTCGCTCGCTTCGATGCTGGCCGACCTGGGCCGCGTCGACGAAGCCATCGACCAGTACAAGAAGGTGCTCTCACTCGATCCGCTCGACCTGGGCACGTGGTTGCGGCTCGCCGAGCTGCAGGGCGCGAACGGCAAGCCGGCCGACGCGCGGGCGTCATTCGAGCAGGCGAAGGCGTTGTCACCCGAAGAGCACGACGTGCACGAACGTGAGGGCAGGGCGCTGCTCCACCTCGGCGACAAGGACGCGGCGCTCGCGGCCTTCAGCACGTCGCTGAAGCTCCGCCCGCAGAACCCGGCGCTCAAAGAGCTGGTGCGAACGCTGCGCGGCGACGAACTCGACGGCTCCACCCCGCACGCCATCGCCGCCGGCCCGCTGCTCGAGTCGGTCAACGCGACGAAAGACGAAGACGCGGTCACCCTCGTCGACGTCACCGCCGTGAAGGTGCAGACGAGCGGACTGTCGTCGCGCTTTCAGCAGCTGGTGGTGAAGGTGTTCAACCAGCGCGGGGTCGACGCGTTCCGCCAGCTGCCCATCACGTACTCGCCCGACCGACAGGAAGTGCGGGTGCTCAAGGCGCGCATCACGAAGCCCGACGGCAGCATCGTCGACTCCTTCGGCGACGGAGAGCGCAACATCAACGAGCCGTGGACGGGCATGTATTACGACGCGCGCGCGCGGGTGCTGACGTTCCCCGCGCTGGCGGCGGGCGACGTGCTCGAGGTGCAGTGGCGTCTCGACGACACCTCGCTCGAGAACCTGCTCTCGGACTACTGGGGCGACGTCGACGCGGTGCAGTCGACGATGCCCAAGAAGCGCTACCGCTTCATCGTCGACATGCCGGCGTCACGGCCGCTCGCGTGGAACGCCTCGACGTTGCCGGCGTGGGTGAAGACGAGCCACGAGACGAAGGGCGATCGCACCGTGTACCGGTTCGAGGCCGACGACGTGAAGAAGATCATGCCCGAGCCGCAGATGCCGGGCTGGGCCGAGATCGCCACGCCGCTCCATCTGTCGACGTACCAGAGCTGGGACGCAGTCGGCCGCTACTGGTGGGGCCTCGTGCGAGACCAGCTCACGACGAACGACGAGCTGCAGAAGACCGTCGACACCCTCCTCAAGGGCATCGACCGCAAGAAGACCGCCGACGTGGTGGGCGCCATCTATGGCTTCGTGGTGACGAACACGCGCTACGTGGCGCTCGAGTTCGGCATTCACGGGTACAAGCCGTACCGCGTCGACCGCGTGCTCGCGCGCCGCTTCGGTGACTGCAAGGACAAGGCGTCGCTCATCGTCGCGATGCTGAAGCTCGGAGGCGTCGACGCGCGGCTGGTGCTGCTGCGCATGCGCAACCTCGGCACGCTGCCCGCCGAGCCCGCGTCGCTCGCCGCGTTCAATCACGCCATCGCGTACGTGCCCTCGCTCGACCTCTACCTCGACGGCACCGCCGACTTTCACGGCAGCAAAGAGGTGCCCTCGGCCGACCGCGTGGCGAACGTGCTCGTGGTCGAGCCCGATGGAAAGAGCCGCTTCCTCGTCACGCCCGAGGCGAACCCGGCCGACAACGCCACCACCGTCACGATGGACGTGACGCTCAAGCCCGACGGCAGCGCGACGGCGAAGGGCTCGGTGCTCGCGA
>JAACJQ010000252.1 GCA_016879935.1 Archangiaceae bacterium
ACGGCTCCGGTTCTGTCGGAAGTGACAGAGGCCGGTGCGCTTATGTGGGGCTCCCCCGGGAGTCAACTGCGGCGCCGGAATTGTCGACCAGGGCCGGTTTCCCGCCCTTCGCGTCTTTTTCGCGGCGCGTCGGCAGGGCCCGTGGAGTCGTCAGGACCCACGTGGTATCGGCCCCGCACTTTGCCGTTCCTGGGAGGGAATCGTCTCATGCACGCACCACGACTCGTGGCCTTCGCGGCCGCGCTGACGTCGCTCTTCGCCTTTGCGCAGACCGATGACGGCGGCATGGCCGTCGCTCCGGCCGCTGCCAACCCCGGCGGCGCCGACGCGCCCGGAGAGATCATTCGCCAGGGCTTCGACGGCCCCGACGCCGGCGACGCGGTTCCCGAGCCGTGGCAGCAGACGACCCCCGCACCCGCGCAGCCCGCGACCCCCGAAGAGCCGACGAAGAAGGAAGAGACCGGCTCGGGCCTCGACATCACGGCCGCCCTCGCGGCGTCGGCACGCATCTCGTACGAAGGCGCCACCCCGTTTCCGCTCGACGACAAGAGCGGCCCCACCACCATCGCGCCGCTGATGACGCGGGTGCGTGTGACGCCCGAGATTCACCTCAAGGGCTTCGGACTCATCGGCGAGGCCGACACGGCCAGCGGCGCGATCATCGGCACCCCGTCGAAGGCGCTCGTCGGCGATCGCGTGCCGTACCCCGCCATCTCGGCGCTCGATCTGCGCAAGCTGTACCTCGAGTACAAGTGGAACTCGGGCGCCTTCCGCGTCGGTCTGCAGACGCAGTCGTGGGGCCTGGGCATGCTGGCCAACGACGGCGCGAAGGACCCCGAGGCCGGTGATTTCGGCCAGCAGCAGTTCGGCAACACGACGTACCGCGCGCTGCTCGCCGTGCGCCCGCTCTTCAACCTCGGCGGCACCTTCAAGGCCTTCGAGACGGCGTTGGCGGCCGACCTCATCAACCGCGACAACCTGAGCGAGTTCTCGCGTGGCGATCGCGCGTTCCAGGGCGTGCTCGCGCTGCGCTTCAACAAAGACCCCGAGAACAACTTCGGCATCTATGGCGTGTACCGCGCGCAGACGAACGTGAACGTCACCGACGGCGGCAAGCAGACCAACGTCTTCGTCGTCGACGCGGCCGGCAAGTGGGAGTTCTTCAAGCGCCGCAACCGCGCGCTGAAGGTCGGCTTCGAGGCCCTGACGATCAACGGCACCACCACGCAGGCCCGCAACGAGAACGCGGCGCTGCTCAAGGTGCAGCAGTTCGGTGCGGCGGCGAAGGTCTCGTACAAGGCCAACCGCCTCACGCTGCTCGCCGACTGGGGCTTCGCCTCGGGCGATCAGAACCCGGGAGACGATCGGCTCGAGAACTTCCGCTTCGATCGCGACTTCAAGGTCGGCCTGGTGCTGTTCGATCACGTGATGGCGTACCAGTCGGCCCGCTCCAGCGTGCGCGCCTCTGACCCCAACCTCGTGGGCATCGCTCCCGAAGGCGCCGATCTGCTCGGCACCGCGGGCAGCATCACCGGCGTCTGGTACCTCTTCCCTCGCGTCAAGTACGGCCTCTTCGACTGGCTCGACGTGTACGGCGGCCCGCTCTTCGCGTTCAGCACCGCGCGTCTGGCCGACCCGTTCAACACGCGCATCGGCGGTGGCACGGCCATCAACTCGCTCGGCGGCCGGCCCGGCCTCTACATGGGCACCGAGGTCGATCTCGGCGTGCAGGCGCGCTACCGCCCGATTCCCGAATTGCTCATCACCGCCACGGGTGAGGGGGGCTTGTTCCTGCCGGGTGACGCGTACACGCTGCCGACCGGTGGCGTGATGGGTCCGGTCGGGTTTGGTCGCATTCGTCTCAGCATCGCCCTCTGATTCAGGAGCCTCTCGAACATGCGCGCACTCTTCGTCTCGCTGCTCGTCCTCGTCGTCTCCTGCGCTTCACCCGAAGGCAAAGGCCTGATGGCCACGCCGGAAGGCTCGGGGGCGGCCGTTCGGTTCGACGCGTTCCACCGGCCGCTGCCCGAAGTGCCGCTGCCGAACGACTTCGCGACCCGCTTCGACGCCACGTCACCCACGAAGCGCCGCATCAACGCGTCGATGCTCGCGCCGACGAAGTGGGAGCAGGGCACGCGCACCGAGATCGATCACCTCGACGGCTGGGGCACCTACCAGACCATCACCGTCGGCTTCGAGAAGACGCTCGACCTGCAGAACATCGCGCGGCGCCACCAGGGTGACGACTACGACCCGGCGAACGACGCGGCGTACCTCATCGACATCACGCCCGACTCGCCCGACTTCTGCGAGCGCGTGCCGCTCGATCTCGGCGAGGGCAACTTCCCCACGGTGCTCGAGCGCAAGGAGTACTTCAACAACGACCGCGACTCCGAGCAGCTGCCGTTCGAAGACACCGAAGAAGACG
This sequence comes from Archangiaceae bacterium, assembly GCA_016879935.1. Taxonomy (GTDB): domain Bacteria; phylum Myxococcota; class Myxococcia; order Myxococcales; family Myxococcaceae; genus Xiheimicrobium. The sequence continues at coordinate 2,429 of JAACJQ010000252.1, forward strand.
CGAACCGCAACGGCAAGCTCGACCTCGGTGAAGACCTCGACATGGACGGGGTGCTCGATCACCCGAACGTGCTGACGCCGGGCCAGAGCAAGTTCGAAGTCATGGAGTGGTACGAGCGCGAGACCAACACGCTCCTGCTCAAGCCGGTGATGCCGCTGCGCGAGAACACGACGTACGCGGTGGTGCTCACCAAGCGCCTCGTCGACGAAGACGGTCGCCCGGTGCGCTCGCCGTTCGCGTACATCAACCACGCCTCGCAGACCGCGCAGCTGCAGCCGCTCGGTCAGTGTCTGCCGAAGTTCGGCCTCGGCCTCGAAGACGTCTCGTTCACCTGGGCGTACTCGACGATGTCGATCTCGCGCGACTTCAAGGTCATTCGTGACGGCCTCTACGGCGTCGGCCCGATGGCGCGGTTGAAAGATCAGTTCCCCGCGAAGGTGACCGATCTCTTCCAGGTGCGTGACGGTGATCGTTCGACGAACATTCGCATCGTCCCCGGCGATCAGTTCCGCGCGATGCTGCCCGACGTGCTCAAGGCGCTGAACGGCGGGAAGATCGACGCTGCTGCGCAGGCCCTGATGGACGCGCACAAGTTCATCGACTTCCACGCGGTGTTCGCCGTCGAGTCACACCAGTTCTTCCGCCGCGTCGACTCCGAGGGCAAGACGCTGCCGCTCTACAAGCAGACGTTCGACGTCGACCCGCTCCCGGGCGCCGCCTTCGTTCGCCCCGAGAAGTCGTACGCGTGGATCACGATTCCCAAGACCCGCCGCGGCCCTGCGCCCGTCGTGATCCTCGGGCACGGCTACACCGGCAACAAGCTCGACCCGCTCGTGTACGGCGGCTTCTTCGCGCGCCTCGGCCTGGCCTGCATCGGCATCGAGAACGTGAGCCATGGCGTCGATCTGCCCGACACCGAGAAGCAGGTGCTCGGCGGGCTCTTCAAGGCGCGCGGCATGGAGGGGCTCTTCACCGCCATCGTCGAGAAGGATCGCGCGTTCGATCAGAACGGCGACGGCCGCAAGGACTCGGGCGCCGACTTCTGGACCAGCTACATCTCGCACACGCGCGACGTCGTTCGGCAGTCGGCCATCGACTACATGCAGCTCATTCGCGTGATGAAGACGTTCGACGGGACCACCACGTGGGACTTCGACGTGAACCGCGACGGCAACAAGGACAACGATCTCGCCGGCGACTTCAACGGAGACGGCGTCGTCGACATCGGCGGCACGGGCTCGATCAACATGACCGGTGGCTCGCTCGGCGGAATCATGAGCGCGCTGATGGCCGGCCTCGAGCCGCAGCTCGACGTCTCGATTCCCGTCTCGGGTGGAGCTGGTCTGCCCGACATCGGCGTGCGCTCGATTCAGGGCGGCGTTCGTGAAGCGGTGAACCTGCGCATGCTCGGGCCCTTGCTCGTCACGATTCCCAACACCACCACGTCGCAGGTCGAGCTGTGGCAGCTGCTCCCCGACCTGAACGATCTGGGCAAGGTGAAGGTCGCGAACGTTCCCGTGCAGCTCACCGAGGGCGACACGGCCGTGTTGTACAACCTCACCAACAAAGAGAAGCGCTGCTTCCGCGTCGGAGCCAACGGTGCGCTGCGCGCCGCGCTCGGTTCGGACAAGGGCGACCAGTGGAAGTTCGAGGTGTACCCCGGTGTGCTGCCGCCGCTCGAGCGTGACGGCTGCACGGTGCCCGAGGGCGCGGTCGCGAAGTGGACGCTCGAGAAGTTCGAGTTCGACTTCAAGTGGGAGGGCGTCGATCGCAAGGCCGGTGAGACGTTGTCGGCGCTGAGCGATGGCTTCGGCTTCCGCCGCAACAGCCCCGAGATTCGCCGGTTCATGGGCCTCGCCCAGCTCGCGATCGATCAGGGCGACCCGGTGAACTACCTGCCGAACGTCGAGCGGCACCGCGTGCTGCGCTACGGCACCGGGGAAGAGGTCTCGACGCGGTTGCTGATCGTGAACACCGTCGGCGACATGAACGTGCCGGTGGCGTCGGGCGTGTCGATCGCGCGCGCCGCCGGGTTCATCGGCCTGACCGAGAAGGACCCGCGCTACGGCAAGACCGAGAACCGGGTGCTGATCGACACGGGCTCCATCAAGGCCGTCGAGCGCGCGCTGCCGTACCGCAACTCGAAGGGCCAGCCGGTGCTGATGGACATCGATCACTGGTCGGCAGTGAACGGCGTCGATGATGGCTTCGACGTGCCGCGCCTGAACCCGCCGCTGCGGCTGGTGAAGAAGAGCGATCGCGTCGGTGGCTACTCGGGCGTGATCTTCCCCATGGTGAACCCGACCGGCCGCCACGGCTTCGATCCTCCGGATCCGGCGAAGACCTGGGACCTGGGCTCGTTCCTCATGAACGCGCTCGGCCGGTACATGGCGAGCGGCGGCTCCGAGTTCGTGATCGAACCGTGCGTCATGCAGAACGCCTGCTCGTGGATTCCGCCCGTTCCGAACGAGTGAAGTGACGAGGAACACCCAGCTGGCGGCTCGTCTTACGCAGGAGCGTGCGCGCTCGAGTTCAATGCGCTCGCTCACGCTCTCGTTGCTCGTGCTGGGTTGCGGAACACAGCCGGCCGTAGACGGCTCGTCGTCTTTCCACCTCTTCTTCTCGTCCCGTCCTCACGTCAGAGTCGGTTTTCCCAACGCTGGTTTTGAACTGACCTTGTTTCGGAACGAACTGGTCGAGCCAGCGCCCGCTGATCGATTGTCGGCACTGGTTCACCGCGCGCAGCTGTTGAGTGTGGAAGGCATCCCCATTTCGGATGCGTCACTGTCCAACGCCAACGAGGGGCCCTCGTATCGGGGCTCCGACAACTCCCTCCTCCGAATTACCGCTGCGCCGATTGTGATCCAGAGAGCGATGGCGCGCGGCGATGTTTCTGTCGTGGATTCCGAGTCTTTCGACTTTCCCCTGAGCGTCGGCCCCTGAGCGACTTGGACCCGGAATGGGGCCGACGCGCTACGGTTGAATCCTCGATGCTGTCGTCGCTGCTGATCGCCGCTGTGTTGAATCAGGTCGGGCCGTGCGTCTCGTTCGAGCCGGCGACGGTCGAGCTCAGCGGCAAGCTCGTGCGCCGCGTGTTTCCGGGTCCGCCGAACTACGAAGACGTGAAGAAGGGCGACGCTCCGGAGCAGGGCTTCTATCTCGACCTCGAGAAGCCCATCTGCGCGACGGGCGGCAAGTGGCCCGAGCACGGCACCGTCATCTCGGCCCGCATTCAGCTCGTGCTCGATGACGCGGGCTACGACCGACTTCGACCAAGCCTGAACCGCCGCATCAAGGTGAAGGGCAGTCTCTTTCCCAGCCTCACCGGACATCACCACGCGCCGCTGCTGCTCGACGCGCGCTGATCAGTCCGCGCCTTCCCACGCAGCGGGAGCACGCTCGAGCGCACGGCTGATCGACTCCGCGCCGGCGGCCATCGCGTCTTTCCCGGCCTCCATCGACTTCGGAGACACCGGCGGCAGATGCGACGTCACGACGTACGTCGGCACGCCACGGTGCTTCAGCACCTCGAGCTGCAGCTTGAAGTGCTCACGCCGCACGGCCGCGAACCCGCTCGACATGCCCGACGCATACGCAAACGCGCCGGAGGGATCTTTCGGCCCACCACGGCTCGGCAGGTAGTGCACCAGCAGCGCGTCGAGCTTCGTCACGTTCGCGTCGACGAGCGCCACCGCCGGAGCTTTGTCGACGATGCCACCGTCCCACAGCAGCTGACCGTCGCGACGCACCGCCTGAAACACCCCGGGGTACGCGCAGGTCGCGTGAATCGCAGACGCGAGGTCGCCGCTCGTGATCGTGAGCGCCGCCTGGGTCGTCAGGTTCGTCGTCACCAACACCAACGGCGCCAACGTCTGGTCGAAGCGCTTCACGGGCAGGTGCCGCTCCAGCAAAGCGCGAAACCGGTCACCCTTGAGCAACCCGCTCGGCCGATGGCCCTTCTTCACCGTGTCGACCGCGATGCCGAGCCAGTCGGGATCCCAGAAGTGTTCGCGGCGCTGCGAGAGGATCATCGCCTTCAGATCGGGAGTCGCCACGCCCGCCGCAGCGAACGCCGCCACCATGCCGCCCGCTGACGTGCCCGCCCACGCCGCCGGAACGAGCCCATTCCCCAGCAGCCCATCTACGAAGCCCGCGTGCCCGTAGAACCCGAAGTACCCGGCCGAGAGCACGAGCCCCACGCGCTTTCCTTCGAGGTGCTGCCGAAGCGTCTTCACCGTCGCTCCAGCCAGTCGGACAACGCCTCGAGCGCGGCAGGCAAATTGGAGCGGCCAAGCCCGATGCGCACGTGGGTGTCCTCGAAGTCGAACAACGTCGACGGCGCGAGCAGCACACCGGTCTGGCTCAAGAGGCGCTCGCTCCAGGTGCTGGCGGGTTCACCGTGCACGCGAAGGAACCCCGTCGTTCCTGCGAGCGGACGTTTCCACGAGAGCCGGGCAGGGAAGCGCGCGAGCACCGCTTCGACGGCCTCCAGGTTTCGCCGCACCGTCGACACCGTTCGCGCGCGCAACAGATCGGCGTTCTCGAGCGCCACCGTCGCCAGCAGCTCACTCGGCGCGGGCGCACAGATGCTCAAGAAGTCCTTCACGGTCTCCATCTGCGCCAGCCGCTCACGATCACGACTCACCGCCCAGCCGATGCGCAGACCGGCGAGGCCGTACACCTTGGCCATCGCTCCGAGCGAGACCGCGCGTTCGCTCACTTCGGCGACCGACTTCACCTTTGGCCCACCGTGCTCGAGCCCGCGATAGACCTCGTCACCGAGCAGCCAGAGGCCACGCTCCTGCGCCAGGTCGGTGACCGCCGCGAACCGATCGGGCGACAGCAACCCACCCGTCGGGTTCTGCGGCGTGTTCACCACGATCACCTTCGTCTTCGGCGTCACCAGCGACTTCAGCTCGTCGAGGTCGGGCTGCCAGCCATCGGCCTCGCGTGCCATCCACCGGGACACCGTCGCGCCGAGATCCTCCGCGATCGACGTGAGCGACTGGTACGTCGGCGTGAGCACGATGACGTGATCACCCGGAGCCAACAGCGACTTGAAGAACGTGAACACCGGCTCTTCGGCACCGACGTGAACGAGCACGTCTTCGGGAGCGATGCCCTCGTACAGGTTCGCGATCGCCTCACGCAGCTCGAGCGACCCCTTCGTCTCGGTGTACCCGAGCGGCAACGTCAGCAGCCGATCACGCGCTTTCGGATCGAGGGCGAGCAGATCGTGCACCCGCAGCGTGTCGGGATCGCTCGCGCACGCCAGGTGGCGAACGGCGAACTCGTGCTTCGAGAGGTATCGCTCCAGCGCGAATGGTCGCATGAGAAACAGTCAGGGGCTGAGGGTTGACCCTGAGAACCGGGCTCAATACATCGAAACCGTCATGGCAACCCCGAACCGATTCCCGCTGCCCCTGGCCACTTCGACGGGCAAGCCAGAGTGGCTGAAAGTGAAGCTTCCACGCGGTGAAGGGTACGAGCGCGTGAAGGGCATCGTGCGAGACACGAAGCTCGCGACGGTCTGCGAAGAGGCCCGCTGCCCGAACATCGCCGAGTGCTGGGGCGGCGGTACCGCGACGGTGATGCTCATGGGCGAGGTCTGCACGCGCGCCTGCCGGTTCTGCCACGTGAAGGTCGGCATGCCGCCGCCGCTCGACCCCGAAGAGCCCGAGAACCTCGCGCGCGCCGTGAAGGAGATGGGCCTCGAGTACATCGTCGTCACCTCGGTGAACCGCGACGATCGGCCCGACGGTGGCGCCTCGCACTTCGCCTCGGCCATCACCGCGCTCAAGCGGGAGTCTCCGCGCACCACGGTGGAAGTCCTCATCCCCGACTTCCAGGGCAAACATGACGCGCTCGACATCGTGGCCGTCGCCCGCCCGCACGTGGTCGCGCACAACGTCGAGACGGTGGAGCGCCTCACGCCGACCGTGCGTGATCGCCGCGCCACCTGGAAGCAGTCGCTGCACGTGCTCGAGTACCTGAAGGGCCGGCCCGAGCGGCTGTACACGAAGACCTCGGTCATGATCGGACTGGGTGAGACCGACGAAGAGCTCGATCAGTGCTTCCGCCAGCTGCGCGAGGTCGGCGTCGACGTGCTCACGCTCGGCCAGTACCTGCAGCCCTCGCAGTACCACCTGCGCGTCGAGCGCTTCGCGTCTCCCGAAGACTTCGCCCGGTACCAGAAGATGGCCGAGGCCTACGGCTTCCTCTACGTCGCGTCGGGCCCGCTGGTGCGCTCGAGCTATCGCGCCGCCGAGTTCTTCATGAAGGGCCTGATGGAGCGGGAGCGCACCGCCGCCAGCGGCAGCTGACCCGCCAGACCAGACGGCCACGGTGCGCTGAGTCGAACAGGTCACTTCGTCTGAACTGGGAGCGGTGGTACAGCCCGCTCCGTCATGGCGATTTTCGAGTTCAAGCTTCCGGATCTGGGTGAAGGCGTCCTCGAGGGTGAGATCGTCGCGTGGCTGGTGAAGCCCGGCGACGTCGTGAAGGAAGATCAGAACGTCGTCGAGGTGATGACCGACAAGGCCACCATCAGCGTGCCGACGCCCAAGGGCGGCAAGGTGCTGAAGACGCACGGCGCGGTTGGCGAAGTCGCCAAGGTGCACCACCCGCTGGTCGACTTCGAGGTCGAAGGCGCCGTGCCCACGCAGGCCGCAGTGCACACGGGTGGTGGAGCCGTGGCCGCTCCGAAGGCTGCTCCCGTGGCTGCCGCTGCCGCGCCCATTTCGAACGAGAAGGTGCTCGCGACGCCGGTGACCCGCCGCATGGCGCGGGAGCACGGGCTCGATCTCGGCCAGATCTCCGGCTCGGGTCCCCAGGGCCGCGTGCTCAAGAGCGACGTCGAGGCCTTCATCTCGTCAGGCGCATCGGCTGCGAAGCCCTCGACCAACGGCGCTCCCGCGCGCACCCAGTCGTGGCAGGCGCTCGCCAGCACCGCCGTCGATCAGCGCGTTCCCATTCGCGGCCTGCGCAAGAAGATCGCCGACAAGATGGTGAAGTCGAAGTTCACCGCGCCGCACTACGCCTTCGTGGAAGAGGTCGACGTCACCGAGCTGGTGAACGTGCGCGCCCGCCTCAACGAGCAGCTCGCGAAGGACAAAGACCCGCTCAAGGTCTCGTTCCTGCCGTTCTTCGTCAAAGCCCTCATCAACGCGTTCCGTCGCTACCCGACCGTGAACTCGAACATGGACGAGGCGAACCAGGAGCTCATCGTTCGCGGCGACTTCAACATCGGCATCGCGGCGATGACGGAGCAGGGCCTCACGGTGCCCGTGGTGCGCCACGCCGATCGGTTCACCATCAAGGCCCTCGCGAAGGAGATCAACCGGCTCGGCACTGCGGCGCGCGACGGCAAGCTCAAGATGGAAGAGCTCACCGGCGGCACCTTCACCATCACCTCACTCGGGCAGACCGGCGGCCTCTTCGCGACGCCGATCATCAACCACCCCGAGGTCGGCATCATGGGCGTGCACCGCATGCGCAAACGCCCGATCGTCGGTGAGAACGATCAGATCGTCATTCGTCAGATGGCCTTGTTCTCGTTCTGCTTCGATCACCGCGTCATCGACGGCGGCGTCGGCGCTGACTTCGCGTACGAGTTCATCAAGTACATCGAGAAGCCCGAGCTGCTGTTCCTCGAGCTGGCCTAACGCGCTGGAGGAAACCGCGTCTCGATCTCGGCGATCACGTTCGCCGTCTCGTTCACCGTGCGCTGGGCCACGAGCGGGCTCGACCGAATCCACCCCAGGGCGCGCAGCGTGCGGAAGCGCGCGGAGTCATCTCCCAGCGGCGTGAGATCGAACTGCGTCGACGTGTACCGGCTGGTCAGCGTGCCCGCGCTCACGTTCGCGATGCTCAGACGATCGGCCATCACCGTCGTCGTCACGTGGCACGTCACGCACTGAATCGTGTCAGACGTGTGCAGCGTCGGGTTGTCGCTGGCCGCCATCGCCTCGAGCGCCTCGCGCTGATCGGCCGGGCTCGCCATGCGGAACTCACTCGCGTTCATGGCGCGCGCGAAGCCCTTCGGTTCGTTGGCCTGCGGCATCGTGCGGAACTCGGTCGACGAGAACAGCAGCGTGACCTGATCGATCTCCTGAATGCCGGGGATCTGAATGCGAACGAACTGGTCTCCTCGTCGCTCGACGCCGCGGAATACCCAGATGAGCGCGGCCTGGTTGGTCTTCTGCCCGAAGACGGTCAGCCGGAAGATGTTCGAGGCGAGCGCGTACTTGCGCACGAACCCGACGAGGGTCGAGGTGAAGAGCGCGTTGGTGCCGAGGGCCGTGTTCACCTTCAACGCGCTGGCGGTGGGCACGTCTTGCAGACGAGCGAGCGCGCGGAAGAGATCGACCACCTCGGGCACCTCGCTGCGCGGCACCGGGTAGAACGCGTGAAAGGCGACGTCTTCGGCGGTGCCGTCGTTGAACGTGGGCTGCAGCACGAGGCGAATCACGCCATCGGCGGTCTCGGGGCAGGGCCCGGTTGCGGCGCGATCACAGACATCGAAGCGCAGCGCGACGAGCTGCAGCCGGCGCAGGTCGGTCACCACGTCTCCGGGCACGGTGCTGATGCGATCGAAGAGCGGGTACGGAATCATCGACTCCGGCGCGGGAAACGGGCTGCCCGCGTCGGCCACGAGGGGAAAGAGGTAGGTGACGTCGTTGAGGCCGAGCTGCCGCGACTCGACTGGGGTGTACGAGCCGGCGTCGAAGGGCGATCCGGCGTCGACGACAGGCATCGCGCCCGAGCAGGCCACCAGCGAGAGCAGACAGCTGAACGACAGTGCCTTCATGCCGCCTCACAGCCGCGCGCGTGAATCGCCCCCGCGCAGCTTCACGTACAGCGTGTCGGTCAGCAGAAACCAGTACTGCACCTCTCCGAACGAGAGGATGTCGCCGTTCTTGAGCGTCGTCTCGCGGCGCAGGCGCACGCTGGCGTTCAAGAACGTGCCGTTCGTCGACTGCAGATCTTGAATCGTGCAGCGCTTGTTGGCGTCGTCCCACCGCAGCTTCGCGTGGCGCTTCGAGGCCGAGGCGTCGTCGATGACGAGATCGTTGTCGGGTGAGCGGCCCACCGAGAGCTCGTCGACGTCCTGCATCGGGGGCACGGTGGCCACCATGAGATCGTCGAACTGGAAGAGCAGGCTCAGGGCTCCGGTCGAGACCACCTCGGGCCGCGCCATCGACGTGCGCTGGGCGTTGGGCGGCACACCCATCTTGTTCGTGTCGTGACCGGCGACGCCGGGTGGGCGCTGAATGAGCACGAACGGGCCGAGCTGCTTGCGGAACTCGGAGTCGGTGAGGCGCTGGGAGTAGAGCTTGAGCTCCTTCACCGAGAGCATGTCACCTGGCCTTCGAGCGACCGAGTCTCGAGTGCAGCGTGCGGGAGCGCAGGAAGAGGAACCGCGCGTCGCCGAAGCCGATCTCGTCGCCGTCGTTCACCGCGCGGGGCTGCTTCACCTCGACGCCATTGACGGTGGTGCCGTTGCTCGACTCGAGGTCCTTCACGAGCGCCTGCTGCAGGGTGTCGTCCCACGAGAGCGTGGCGTGGTGCTTCGAGACCGAAGGGTCGTCGACCACCACGTCGCAGTCGGGCAGCCGGCCCACCGAGAGGTTCTCGTGCGAGTCGAGCGGCGGCAGCGTGGTGATGAGCAGATCTTCGAGCTCGAGCAGCAGCGACATCGGGTCTTTGGTCGCGTTGCGGTTGAGGGCGATGGTGCGCTTGGCGCCGAGCTGAATGGCGCGTTGCTGCGTCATCTCGTCGGGCGGCCGCTGCACCAGCACGAACGGCCCCAGCTGTTTCTCGAAGTCTTCCGCCTTCATCGAGGCGGCGATGCGGTGAAGCTCGTGAATCGAAAGCACGAGGGCAGGTTAGCGCATCGGAGGGGGCGGGACCTCGAAACCTCGCTGGCCCTTGCCGCGGGGTGGCGATACGGTGCGCCCCTTCCAAACGAGGCCGCTTTCAGCGCTTCGTGTCGAACGGTGACGAACATGAGTGATCGAGTGCCCATGACGGCCTGGGGCCTGCGCAAGCTGCAAGACGAACTGAAACAGCTCATCAGCGTGGAGCGCCCGAAGATCTCCGGTGAGATCGAGGTCGCACGTGCCCACGGAGACCTGCGCGAAAACGCCGAGTACCACGCGGCGAAAGAGAAGCAGGGTCACATCGAGGGCCGGATCAGCGACATCAACGGCTTCATCGCGCGCGCCGAGATCATCGAGATCGCGAAGTTCAAGGGCGCCAGCGACGTGAAGTTCGGGGCGACGGTCGAGCTGCTCGATCTCGAGACCGACAAGAAGGTGATGTACCGAATTCTCGGAGAGATCGAGGCCGACCTGAAGAAGCGGTGGATCTCGATCAACTCGCCGGTCGCGCGTGGCCTCATCGGCAAGAAGGTCGGCGACACCGTGACCATCAACAGCCCGGGCGGCGTCAAGGAGTACGACGTGCTCAAGGTGACGTACGAGGATGTCGAGTAGCCCGCACCCGTTGGATTCCCTGGTCGGCCCGCTGCGCTTCGCGGCGGCGCGCGACTTCGCCAACCTCGGCACCGTGAAGAGTCTGGCCACGCCGCTGGCTGCGGCGATCGGCCGTGCGAAGGCGTCGGTCGCGCCCGAGCTCGTCGCGGCGTTGGAGCGGGAGCTGACGGAGATCGACTCCGGCGATCTGTCGCGTCGCAAGGCGTCGGTCGGGCGCGTGCTGCAGGTGTTGGCGAAGGTGGGCCTGCAGACGGGCGTGGCGGTGGCAGCGCCGGCGCCGGCTCCAGTCGTCTCGAAGCCGGTGGTGGCGAAGCCGGTCGTCGTGGAGCCCGAGCCGCCTCCGGAGCCCAAGGCGCCGAAGAAGCCCAAAGCGAAGGCCAAGAAGGACGATCTCGAGTCCGCGCCGACGCGAATTCTGTCGATCGCTCCGCAGGCGGGGCCGTTGTCGTTGCCGGTGAACAAGGTGGGCTGGCGGCTCAACCCGCGGCTGATGGGCGCGCTGAACAAGAAGGGCGTGCAGCGCATTGGTGACGTGCTGTTCCTGCTCCCGCGCGTGTACGAAGACCGGCGGCAGTTGAAGCGCATCGCGCAGCTGCGGGGCGGGGAGCGGGGCACCATCATCGCAACGGTGCGTGCGCACGAGGAGTCGTACGGCAATGGGCGGCGGTTCTTCCGCGCGGTGCTGGCCGACGCGTCGGGGTCGATCGCGGCGACGTATTTTCAGACCGGGCCGTGGCTGAAGGCGCGGTTCCCGGTGGGCAAGCGGCTGGTGGTGTCGGGTGAGGTTCGGCAGTCGCTGCGCGGGTGGGAGATGCCGCACCCGGAGATCGAGCCGGCCGATGACGTCGAGACGTCTCCGATTCACTTCAATCGAATCGTTCCCATCTATCCCGGGTTCGAGCGGCACGAGCAGCGGTCGCTGCGGGAATTGGCGTTCAAGGTGTCGGAGCAGTTCGCCACCGCCATCGAGGAGCCGCTGCCTGATGCGCTGCGCACGCGGGTCGGTGTGTTGCCATTGGAGAAGGCGCTCAAGGCGATTCACTTTCCGTCGGCGGAGTCGTCGCTGCCGTTGCTCGATTCGCATCAGTCGGAGGCGCACCGGCGGCTGGCGTTCGATGAGCTCTTCTTCCTGCAACTGGGCATGGCGCTGAAGCGGCAGGGCGTGAAGGTGACGCCGGGTATCGCGTTCGACGTGAGCGAGGCGCGGCTCGAGGCGGCGAAGAAGCTGTTGCCGTTCACGCTGACGGGCGCGCAGGGCAGGGTGATTGGGCAGCTGGCGCGAGACATGGCGCGGCCGGAGCCGATGAACCGGCTGGTGCAGGGCGACGTGGGCTCGGGCAAGACGGCGGTGGCGATGGTGGCCGCGTCGGTGGCGGTGCAGAACGGGTTTCAGGTGGCAGTGATGGCTCCGACGGAGATTCTGGCGGAGCAGCACTACAAGAACTTCTCGAAGGTCTTCGCGGCGGCGGGAGTCGATGTCGCGCTGGTGACGGGCTCGGGCACGGCGAAGGCGAAGCGTGAGCGCCGGGAGCGGGTGGCGTCAGGCCAGGCGATGATCGCGGTGGGCACACACGCGCTGATCGAAGACTCGGTGGAGTTCCACAAGCTGGGGCTCGTGGTGGTGGATGAACAGCACCGGTTCGGCGTGATTCAGCGGCACACGTTGATGGCGAAGGGCGTGCGGCCCGATGTGCTGGTGATGACGGCGACTCCGATTCCGCGAACGCTGGCGATGACGATGTATGGCGATCTCGACGTGTCGGTGATCGACGAATTGCCGCCGGGGCGCACGCCGATCGAGACGCGTGTCTTCAATGGCAAACAGAAGACGAAGGCGTGGGACGCGGTGCGGGAGCAGCTCGCGTCGGGGCATCAGGCGTACGTGGTGTACCCGTTGGTGGAGGAGAGCGAGAAGCTCGACCTGGCCGACGCGACGCAGGCCGCGGAGCAGTTGAAGGAAGTCTTTCCAAAGGCGCGCGTGGGGTTGCTGCACGGGCGCATGAAGCAGGACGAGAAGGACGCGGTGATGTCTGCGTTCCGCGCGCACGAGCTGGATCTGCTGGTGTCGACGACGGTGATCGAAGTCGGCGTCGACGTGCCGAACGCGTCGGTGATGGTGATCGAGCACGCGGAGCGGTTTGGGTTGTCGCAATTGCATCAATTGCGAGGGCGCGTTGGGCGTGGCGCGGCGAAGTCGTATTGTTTTCTGATTGCAGGGTATGCGCGCAGTGAAGATGGGCAGGCGCGGCTCGAGGTGATGGC
>JAACJQ010000253.1 GCA_016879935.1 Archangiaceae bacterium
CCGCACGAGACGCCACCGAGCGGGTAGAGCACCTCGCCGCCGCCGCCTTTGCCCCACGGCCAGAACGTCGGCGGCGTGGTGAACGTGGCCTGCCCCTGCGTGATGTCCTTCACCCGCGCGGCGTCGCCGAACGACTTGTCTTCTTCTTCGATGCGCCGCGACCAGCGCACGACGCCGGCTTGATCGACGATGCGAATGTCGCTCGCGACCTTCAGCCCCGACCAGTCACTGCGGACGATCGCGGTGACGCTGCGGTGGGCGACGCGCGCAGTGGTTCCAGGCGGCGTGCGCTCGACCGTACCGAAGCTCGTCGCGATGAACTCGGCCAGCCCCATGGCCTGCCGCCGGCTCTCGTCGCGCACCGCGAGATCGGTCTGTCGCCAGACGAACGTGACACCGAACAGCGCCACCAGCGCCGTCGGCAACGCGATCGCGACGAATAGCTTTCGCCCGATCGATCTCACGCGAGGTTCCCCACGGGTGCGCTCGTCTCGCTTCTCGGTTCGGTCGTCAAGGTGAGAGCACGCCCGATGTGGGATAGCGTGGCCGCCCCGTGGAGTTGATCCGTTCGAAGCTGATCAGTGCGCCGCACGCGTTTCCAACCCGTGACGGAGGCGTCTCGAAGGGCGCGTTCTCGTCGCTCAACACCTCGCTGGCGGTCGGTGATGATCCGGCCGACGTCGCCGAGAACCTCACCCGGCTCGCCCGCTCGTTCGGCGTGGAGTCCAGCGCGCTGATCACCGCCCGCCAGGTGCATGGGGTGACGGTGCTCGAGGCGAAGGGGCAGGGGGGGCTCGGCGACGCCGACGCCGTCTTCACGGCCACCGCTGGCCTGCTGGTGGGCGTTCGCACCGCCGACTGCCTGCCGATTCTGGTCGAAGACCCTCACTCGGGAATGGTGGCGGCCGTGCATGCAGGCTGGCGCGGCGTCATCGGCGAGATCGTCGTGCGTGCCATCGAGCAGCTCGAGGCACGGGGCGCGACACGCAGCGAGCTTCGCGTCGCCCTGGGCCCCGCGATTCAAGCGTGCTGCTTCGAGGTCGACGGTGATCTCCCGGCGAAGTTCTCGGCGGCGTTCGGCGAGGGCGTGCTTCGACCACAGCCGGGCAAGGCGCGCGTTCACCTCGACCTGGGCTGGGCCGTCATGCGCTCACTCGAACGGGCAGGCGTGCCAGCCAGCCACGTGGACGTGTTGCCGCACTGCACACGCTGTGATCAGCGCTTCTTCTCGCATCGCCGTGATCATGGCGTGACCGGCCGACAGCTCTCGTTGATTCAGTGTGTGCGTGGCACAGCGATGTAGCAGTGCCGCCGAGGGCGATTTCTTGACCCTCCGAGAGCGCGGTCCATACACTTTGATCGTCATTCGACTTCTCCTCGCCAGCATGTCCGCCGCGCTCTGCGCGTGCGCGACTGATCAGGTCACCCGCGCCGAGCACGCCGAGCTGCTGGCGTCGGTGCGTGCGCTTCGCGCCGACAACGCCCGGCTCGAGAGCCGTCTCGACCGCATGGAGCAGGAGCAGAAGACGGCGAAGGTGATGACTCCTCGCGCTCCGAGCGCGCCGCCGACGGCTTCGGGTACCACCGTCTCGTCGTCAGGCAACATGACGGCGCCGGCGCAAGACCTCCCGTCGCTCACCGTGGTGAAGCTGAAGCCGAAGAAGGAAGCCGCGCCGAAGATCTCGACCGAGGTCGAGGTGGTCGAGCCGCCGGCGGCCATTCTCACCAACGAGACCGTCAGCGCGGCCGAGAACGAGCAGCTCGATCAGATGGAGGCTGCCGCCATCGAGCAGCAGTATCAGTCGGGTGTCGATCTGTTGAAGACCGGCAACCCCGAGGGCGGCATCGCGGCGCTCCAGCAGTTCGCGCGCGACTGGCCGAAACACCCGCACGCCGACAACGCGCTCTTCTACGCAGCGGTCGGGCTGATGGCCGGGCGCGAGTTCAAAGACGCCGAGAACGTGCTCGAGCTGGCCATTCGGCAGTACCCCGCAGGCGACGCCACCCTCGAAGCGCTCGTGAAGCTCGCCGAGTGCCGCGCCCGTTTGAACCGCCAGGCCGACGCACGCGCGACCTGGGAGAAGATCGTCGCCAACTACCCGGGCACGCAGGCCGCCACGCTCGCCCAGTCCAGACTCGCCTCCGCCTCACAGCAGAAGGAATGAACCCATGCGTCAGCTGATCCTCGCAGTCGCCACGTTGTCGCTCGCCTCCACCGCGTGGGCGCAGGCCGAAGACGAAGAGTCGACCGGAGGCGCCTCCGAGGGCTCGGCGACGGTGACGAATGCTCCGCCAGAGCCAGGCGGGAAGGGTGGCGATGCGCCCAACGCGTCTCACACCGTCGAGCGCGGCGACACGCTGTGGGATCTGTCGCGCAAGTTCCTCGGCAGCCCGTGGTACTGGCCCAAGGTCTGGTCGTACAACCCCGACATCGCCAACCCGCACTGGATCTACCCGGGCAACATGGTGCGCTTCTATGGCGCCGACGAGCAGCCCACGCAGGTCGAGGTCGGCACCGAAGTGCCCGATGTCGAAGAAGGCACGATGTACGACGAGGGCGAGGGCGTCTCGAAGGCCGGGCAGATCGGCTACCGCGCCAAGAACTCCGTCACGCTCCCCATTCAGGCCTTCGTGACGACGAAGGAGCTCGAGCAGAACGCACGCGTGGTCGGGTCGTTTGCCGAGAACGAGATGCTGACGTTCCCGTTCTCCGTCTACGTCGACATCTCGGGCAAGAAGAGCCTCAAGGTCGGAGACGCGACGGTCGTGTACCGCACGGGCGGTGAGATTCAGCACCCGCTCACCCACGACTTCATCGGCTACATCACGCAGGTGGTGGCCGAGGGAAAGGTCATCGCCGTCGACACGAAGAAGAACCTCGCGACCATGGCGATCACCCGCAGCCTCGACGAGCTGCACCGCGGCGACTCCGTGAGCCCTGCTGGTGAGTCGGTCATTCGAACCGTCGCGCCCCGCGCCAACGATCGCGAGCTCAAGGGCGCCGTGCTCGTGAAGGGCGCCAAGCGCTTCACCCTCATGCAGTCGGAAGGGTTCGTCGTCATCCTCGACCGCGGCGCCGACGACGGCGTGAAGGTCGGCAACACCTTCACCTTCTTCCGCTCGGGTGACACGTCGCCTGTCGAGCACCACTTCAACCCGCAGTACAACGACGACACCTTTCCGCGTGAGATCGTCGGCGCCTGCATGGTCGTCGACGTGAAGTCGAAGGCCTCGACCTGTCTGCTCACCTACACGCTGCGGGAGCTGCTGCCGGGCGACGTCGCCGACATGGTGCTCCGCGCCCCGCGCACTGCAACTCGCTAAACCGCCAGAAAATCTGAGGTTCGCCGGCCAGCAGCGTGCAATGTCAGCCTGACCTGATAGGGTGTTCAGTATCAGGAGGCAGGCATGATTCGCTCGTTGCGGGTGAAGAACTTTGGAGTGATCGAAGAGATCGAGGTCGAGTTGGGCGCGGGGCTCACCGTGATGACGGGTGAGACCGGAGCAGGGAAGTCGATGCTGCTCGACGCCCTGCTGTTGCTGGCTGGAGGGCGCGCAGACTCCGGCATGTTGCGGGCAGGTTGTGACGAGGCGTCGGTCGAGGGCGTCTTCTCGCTTTCACCCGAGATCGCCACGCGGCTGGAAGAGAGCGGTCTCGAGTCGTCGGGCGATGAGGTGCTGGTTCGGCGCTCCATCTCCGCTCAGGGCCGCGGGCGGGCCTGGGTGAACGGCTGCCTGGTGACGGTCTCGGTGCTCCAGCAGGTGATGCGTGGGTTCGTCGACATCGCAGGTCAGCTCGAGCACGCCTCGCTCTACGACGAAGACAATCACCGCGCGCTCGTCGATCGCTTCGGCGGTCTCGAAGCCGACGCCGGCCCGCGCGCGAAGTACGTCGAGCGGTTCGAGGGGCGGCGCCTCGTGCTCGCGCGGCTGGCCGAGCTGGGCGGTGACGAGCGAGAAGTGAGATCGCGCGTCGAGTACCTGCGCTTCCAGGTGAAGGAGCTCGAGGCTGCGCAGCCGAAGGCGGGTGAAGAGCCTGCGCTCGAGGCCGAACGGCGCCGTCTCGCCGGCGCGGCGAAGCTCCAGGTCCTCGCCCAGGCCGCTGACGATCTGCTCTCGACCCGCGAGGCCAGCGCGAGCGACCTGCTGCGGGAAGCGACGCAACGGCTGATCGAAATGGAGAAGGTCGACCCATCGGTCGCGTCCGTGAAGGAACGGCTCAGCGCCGCGCTCGTCGAGCTCGACGAAGGCACTCGCGCGTTGTCGAGGTATCTGGCGAGCGTCGACCTCGACCCCTCCCGGTTGCGCGAGGTCGAAGAGCGGCTCGATCTGCTCAAGACCCTGGCGCGCAAGCACGGCCTGCCAGTCGACGAACTTCCCGCGCGCCGCGATGCGCTCGTTGCGGAGCTCGATCAGCTCGAACGGCGCGCCGAGCTGCGGGCTGGTGTCGAGCGCGAGCTCTCGGTCATCGACGACCTGCTCGCGCGCGATGCGGCCGCTCTCACCGCCGCCCGCCGCAGCGCCGGAGCGACGCTCGAGAAGCGCGTCAGCGACTGCCTCTCTCGCCTCGCCTTGAAGAACGCACGCTTCTCGGTGGAGTTGAGCCCGGCCGCGCCAGGTCCGCTCGGCGCCGATCAGGTGCGCTTCCTCTTCACTGCCAACCCCGGCGAGCCACCGCGCCCGCTCGCCAGAACTGCCTCGGGCGGTGAAGCCTCACGCGTGATGCTGGCCATCAAGGCCGTGCTCGCGGCGACGGAGCGCGTGACCGTCTCGGTGCTCGACGAGGTCGACACCGGCGTGGGTGGCGCCGTCGCCGACGTCGTGGGCCGCCTCATCAAGGACATCTCGACGCACCGGCAGGTGCTCTGCATCACCCACCTGCCGCAGGTCGCCGCGCATGCCTCCCGCCACTTGCGTATTGAGAAGCGGCTCTCGGGTGGGCGGGTGCAATCGTCGGTGCACGTGCTCGGCACGCTCGATGCGCGTTCTGACGAGCTGGCCCGCATGTTGTCGGGCGTCGAGGTGTCGAAAGAGGCCCGTGCTGCTGCGCAGGTGCTCATCAGCGGCGCTGCGAAGGCCGAATCACCGGCGCCAACCCGACGCAAGCGTCATGTTCGCGCGACGTCGGAACGGCGCAGTGCGTGAATTTGCTTCCTTGCCCGGTGCGTTTCATGTGCCTAACCTGCGCGGCGTGTCGAAGACCGCTGGCGTGCGATTGAAGGCGTTGTCGGCCGGGCTCACCGATGTCGGCCGCAAGCGTTCTCACAACGAAGATAGCTATCTCATCGATGACGAACTCCAGCTCTTCGTCGTCGCCGACGGCATGGGCGGCCACGCAGGTGGTGGCACCGCCAGCCGCATCGCGGTCGAGACGATCGACAAGGAGCTGCGAGGCGTTCGGAACTCGCCGACCAGCCCCTTCAAGGCAGAGACCTCGCTCCAGGACTCGCCGCTGCCCGACTTCTTGAGGGCCGCCGTCGAGAAGGCCTGCTTCGAGATCTACCGCGCCGCCCAGGAGGACCCGCGTCTGGCGGGCATGGGC
>JAACJQ010000254.1 GCA_016879935.1 Archangiaceae bacterium
CCCCGTGGCGGCGTTCGACGGAGCCGTCTCAGGCTTCACCGCCGCGACCGACTTCCGCTGGGGCCAGAGCGCGATGAGCGTGCCGATGACGAGCAGCGGAATCGCGTACCAGATCCACCCGACGAGCGGGAACACCCAGGCGTTGAAGGTCGCGGTGCCGTTCTTCGAGTCGAAGGTGCGCAGCGACACGTAGATGTCTCGCCACACCATCTCCTGCACCAGCGGCGAGCCGATCGGGTCGTTCGAGCGCTCGTAGTAGTTCATGCGCGGCGCATCGATGCCGCTGTGTCGCCACTCGGCGCCGTCTGGCCCGATGATGGTGAGATCGGCCGCGATCCAGTCGCGGTGCGGCTCCTTGCCCTGCGAGAGCTTGTCGAAGCGCACGGTGTACTGGCCGACCTTCAGCGTGTCTCCGGCGCGCACGGTCTTCTCGGCCGCCACCTTGTACGCAGACGAGGCCGCGATCGCGATGACGATGGCGACGATGCCGAGGTGAACCACGTAGCCACCGAAGCGGCGGCGGGCGCGGCTGGCCGACGAGACGAAGGCCGTGAAGAACGACTCCTTCGACTCCGCCATGCGCTGCTGCGCGGGCAGGAACATCTCGCGCAGCGTCACCACCGTCACGAAGGAGCCCACGCCGAAGGTGACCATCGCCATCCAGTCGCCGCCGCGGAACTGCGAGAGAAACGCGCCGAACGTCTTCTCGACGCCCGTGAATGGCTCCCACCACGAGTAGCGCCACAGCAGCACGGGCGGCATTGTCGCGAGCCCGATCGCTCCGGGAATGAAGAACTGCTGGCGCAGCACCTTCGGGTCGGCCTTGCCCCACGGCAGCATCGGGCCGACGCCCATGAGGAAGAGCATCAACAGCCCGAGCGGCAGCGCCATGGTGTTGAAGTACGGCTCGCCCACGCTGATCTTCTTCTGCTGCAGCGCCTCGGTGACGAGCGGGAAGAGGGTGCCCAGCAGCACCGTGAACGTGAGCGCCACGAACACCAGGTTGTTCACCAGAATCGAGCCCTCGCGCGAGATGACGGTCTCGAGGTGGCTCTCGGCGACCAGCAGGTGTCCGCGGAAGGTGAGCAGCAGCACGCTGAAGACCAGCACGATCGCGATGAACACGAGGAACGTGGGGCCGATGTCAGACTGCGTGAACGCGTGCACTGAGTTGAAGACACCCGAGCGCGTCATGAAGGTGCCGATGACGGTGAGCACGAAGCTGCCGAGCGCGAGCGCGATCGTCCACAGCTTCAGCGACTTCTTGCGCTCGAGCACCATCGTCGAGTGCATGAACGCGGTCGACGTCAGCCACGGCATGAACGACGCGTTCTCGACCGGGTCCCACGCCCAGTAACCGCCCCAGCCGAGCACCGCGTATGCCCACCACGAGCCGAGAATGATGCCGATCGAGAGGAACAGCCACGGCACCAGCGTCCACTTGCGCAGGGGCACCAGCCACGCGTCGCCGAGCTCGCCGCTAAGGAGCGCTCCGGCCGCGATGCCGAAGGGCACCGTCATGCCGACGTACCCGAGGTACAGCATCGGCGGGTGAATGATCATCAGCACGTGGTTCTGGAGCAGCGGGTTCGGGCCCGGGCCGTCTGAGAGCGGGTTCGCGACGTGGCCCCACGGGTTCGCCGGGCCCGCGATGAGGAACGCGAAGAAGGTCGCCACCGCCGCCATCACGCCCAGCGAGAGCTGCATGTAGCGGCCGTGCTCGTTGCGGTAGGTCAGCGCGAACGCGAGCAGGTACGCGCCCATGATCGCGCCCCAGAAGAGAATCGAGCCCTCGAGCGCGCTCCACAACGAGACGATGGTGAAGATGGTCGGCGTCGCCCGGCTGCCGACCTGCGAGACGTACTTCACCGAGAAGTCGTGCTCGAGCAGCGCCTTCACCATCACCACGTTCGAGAGAATCATCGAGGCCGCGAAGCCGTAGATCGCCCGCTGCACCCACGGCAGGGCACTCTCGCGTCGTGTCATGCCAGTGACCAGACCGACCACCGCGGCGAACGCCGCGAAGCCAAGCCCGGCCAGCACCAGCCCATACCCAAGTGTCGAATTCACGAGGGCCTTGTAACGAACTTGGGGCCCACCGACGAGCGGCACGCGTTCCTCCGTGAAATCGGAGCGATGAGCGCGCTCGCGCACGGTTTGCGGCCGGGCGGCATCCCCACCGACGTTCGCCCGATGTCCGGGGCGTTGGAACCTGTGGAACGGTTCCGTTGTTGGTCAGCACGCCTCGCCGCACCGAAGGAGCCCTGATGAAACCCATGCTCGCCGCTGTCGTCGCCCTGGCCGCTGTCCTCTCCGCCCCCGCCGCCTTCGCCTGCGGCAACAGCATGCGTCACCAGTTGATGGAGCAGCGCGAGAACTTCGTCGCCAGCGCCTCGAAGGCCTACCGTGATGGCCGCTACACCGACGCCGTGGCCACCGCGGAGCAGGGGCTGGCCGCAGCGCCGTCTGCCGGTGAACGTCGGGCGTTGCTGCGCACCCTCGGTCTGTCGAACCTGAAGCTCGGTCGCTTCGACAAGTCGGCCGACTCGTTCGGCGCGCTGCTCAACGACAAGAAGGAGCCCTTCGTGCAGGCCAAGCTCGCCGAGTCGCAGCTGCGACAGGCGGAGCAGAAGGGCACGGTCGACGACGCCGCGAAGACGGTGCTCGAGAAGCAGGCCGCCGACGGCATGCTCGCCGACGCCGACGCGTGGACGGCGCTCGCGGCTGCCCGCAACCGCGCGGGTGACGTCGCCGGGGCTCGCGCGGCCTGTGAGAAGGCCCTCTCGGTTCAGCCCGAACACCCCGAGGCGAAGCAGCTGCTCTCGACCCTCACCACCCCGAAGCCGGCCAGTGAACCCCTGAAGCCGACCTCCAAGAGCTGATGCTGCCGGTCGTCTTCGCAGTGCTCGCAGCGGCTCCGACGCCCGAGGCGGTGTTCGCGCGCCTGGAGTGCAACCGCTGCCACGAGATCGATCACGTTCGCCCCGCGCCTGCCGCGAAGCAGTGCGCGGGGTGTCATCTCGAGATCTCGGGCGCGGCGGGCAACGACGCCAGGCTCGAGAAGGGCCGCGCCACCTATGGAGCGGCGTTCGATCGGTTCGTCCACCACACCGGCACCCTCTACGTCGACGTTCCTCCGCTGGTAGGCCTCTCCCGTTTCCGCGCGTCGTGGCTCAAGTCGTACCTGCGCAACCCCTACGACCTGCGGCCCCACCTCACCGAGAGCATGCCGAAGCTGCCACTCACCGACGGCGAACTCGATGCGCTGGTGCGTGGCCTCAAGCTCACCGCCGATGCGCCGCTGCCGAAGCCCTCACGCGAGCGACTCGAGAAGGGCCAGGCGCTCTTCGAGGCGAAGACGTGCACGACGTGTCACCTGCTCGGCAACCAGCGCTTTCCCACGCAGCCCGCCGAGCTCTTCGAGTTCAGGTCGCCCGCCGTCTCGCTCCATGCGCGCACGCCCGATCTGCGCCACGCCCGTGATCGCCTCAATCGCGACGTGGTGGTGAAGCTGTTGCTCGACCCGAAGTCGGTCAACCCGCGCGCGCTGATGCCGAAGCTGGGGCTCGACCGGAGAGAGGCCGAGCTGCTCGCGGACTTCGTGCTCGCCACCCCGCTCGCCGAGCCCATCGACGACATGCTCGAGCGTGACATCAGCACCTCGGGCCCGGTCCGGTACGAAGACGTCGAGGCCCGCGTGTTCAAGAAGACGTGCTGGCACTGTCACTCGAACCCCGATCTCGCTGATGGCGACGGAGGCCCGGGCAACACCGGCGGCTTCGGCTTCAAGGGGCTCGGGCTCTCGTTCGCCACCTACGAAGACGTGATGAACGGGTCGCTCGGGCCCGATGGCGAGTACCGCTCCATCTTCCGCCCTGGCTCGACTGGGGTGCCGGTGCTGCTCGAGGTGTTGAAGCGACGCGTGCACGAGAACGCACGCGACTTCGTCAAGCCCGGGCTCGATGGGCGGCGCCAGACGATGGCCGCGAAAGAAGACGGGCCGTTGGGCATGCCGCTGGGCCTCCCTGCCGTGCCGGCGGAGGACATCGCCCTGGTGGAGGCGTGGATCGCTGCGGGCAAACCGAGGCCGGCGACGCCATCAGGACTGCTCGTCTCGCCCATGGGTCGCTCGGCACCTCCCTGAGGTGCGTTGCCGTTCGCCCGAACAAGCCGCATCCTGTCGGTCGACCTGGGGGGCAGTTGACGCGCATCTGGAGTCTCGCCATCGGCGCAGTCGCCGTGTTGATCCTCGCGTTCGCCGCGTTCGCGCTGCTGTTGTGGCGCGACGTGAAGGTGGCGCGGAGCGAGATCGAGCACGACGTCGGTTGGCTGGTCGCGGTGCAGCGCCTCGACGAGGTGAGCAACGACCCGAAGGGCGAACTGTCGGTGGCACTCGACGCCGTGCGAGCCGCTGCGGGTGTCAACGGCGCGCAGGCCCTCGTCGATCTCGAGCGCGCCGGCAGCGTGACGTCCCTGCCATTCATGCCACCACCTCGCAGCTGACGCGCACCATTCGGAAGCACACGGCGCTCGTCTCGGCGCAGCTGGGGGAGGCGTGGTCGAGGCTGAGCCTGTTGGTGGGCGCCTCGCTCGTGTTGGCCGCGTCCACCATGGTGCTGCTGCTGGCATGGGCGCGCGCGCGGGCGAGGTTGATCGAACAAGCGTCACATGAGCGGGAGGCCGCCATTCGTGAGTCGTTGCGCGTCGCGGAGTCACTTCAGGCGCTGGCGGCGCAGGTGACGCACGATCTCGCGAACCCGCTCGCGTTCGTCGTGAGCAACCATCACTTCGTGATGCGCCGGCTCTCAGAGGCAGGGGCACCCGACGAAGACGCCCTCGAAGCCATGCGTGACTCTGCCGAGGGGCTGGTGCGTCTCGAGAGCCTCGTCACGGGCCTGCGCTCGGCCAACGCGCTGTCCCGCTCCGGGAACGACGCCCGCGCGAAGGAGGTGCTCGAGGCCGTTCTTCAGCTCGTCGAGCCGCGCATTCGCCGCACGGCCGGCCTCGTTCGCGAGTTCGACGCGCTCGGCCAGGCACAGGTCAGCCCGCTGCCCTTCATGCGGCTGATGAGCGCGATTCTGATGGATGCGGCCGAGTTGTGTGGCTCGGCGCGCGGCCTGGTGCGCATCGGCGCGACCTCGACGCAGCTCATCGTCTCGGTCGAGGGCGTCACCACGCGCACCTGGGCATCGACGCTTCAGTCGGTCGCCAGCGAGCTGCACTTCGACGTCGCCATCGCCCAGCACCCGCCTGCCATCACCATCGCGCTCCCTCACGCCTTGACGATCGAGCAGCCCCAGCCGTCGTAGGTGCCCTCGAGCGGAAGCACGATGTCGAGCACCTCGGCCACGAACGCGTCGGCCTGCCCATCGGCGAGCGAGTCCTCCCGGTGGAACTGCAGCGAGAACTCGCCGCCGTCGGTGGTGGTGATCTCGTCGGTCGCGAAGCCGGCTGCATCGAGACGCGTCTTCGCCTCTTTGGCCTGCCCTTCGCTCTCGAAGTACGCGAGGTGATCGACGGTGCGCCCGACGGTCATCGCGTCGCCTGCCTGCTCGATCTGCTCGAGCAAGGAGCGGTTCATGATCGACTGGTACGAGTACGGGTCAGGGTAGAGGAACTCGGTGTACATGCCCCAGTCGGGGTCTTCGGCGGCGAGGTACTCGACGGTGTACGGCGCCTGGTTTCCGAGCAGGGCCTCGAGATCGTCGAGCTGCGCGCTGGCCGAGGGCGGCAGGTAGAAGAAGAACTCGGTGGCGCCGCGGGTGACGAGCCGGCCGACGTAGATTGCCTCGGTCTTCTCTCTGAGCGTCTCGACGACGCGATCCTCCAGCGCGGCCATCGGGTCCATCTCGGAGGCGTCGCGCAGCCCGTCAGGCCGTGGCTTGAGCAGCGGCACGCGAAGCTGCAATCGAAGGGTGTGCGTCTCGTTCGGCTCGGCGTTGAGATCGACCACGAACGAGGCCGGGTGCTCGTCGAGGGTCGTCATGTAGAAGCCGAAGTTCGGTTGCCAGGGCTCGCTCATGCGCGCACCGTAGTCGGAACCGTTCCACCTCGTCTTCGGCTCAAGAAGGCACCATGCACGCTCTGATCATCGCGCTCGTCCTCTCCACCGAGCCGCCCGTCGACGCCTCCACCGCGAAGGCGAAGGCCGCGCTCATGCCGTTCAAGAAGTCGCTCAAAGAGGCGCTCACGACGGCCATGGAGAAGTCGCCCGAGACCGCCATCGACGTCTGCTCGAAAGAAGCGCCCGCGCTCGCCGCGAAGTTCTCGACCGACGGCGTGAAGCTGGGCCGCAGCGCGTTCAAGCTGCGCAACGAGAAGAACGCTCCCGCCGACTGGGTGAAGCAGGCCATGGAGTCGCTCTCGAAGGAGAAGTCGGGTGCCGAAGCCTCTCGCACGGTCTCGCTCGAGGGCGGGCGCACCGGTTACGCCGAGGCCATCTGGGTCGGTGCGCAGTGCCTCGTGTGCCATGGCGAAGCGGTGGCGCCGTCGCTCGACGCGAAGCTGAAGGCGGCCTACCCGAAGGACTCGGCGCGCGGCTTCAAGCTCGGCGATTTTCGCGGCGTGTTCTGGGCCGAGCTGCCCGCGAAGTGACGCTTTCGCGTTGCATTCCACTCAGGCTCGCGAAAGACGGCGCGCCTCATGCCGATTCGCCGTGGTGCGCTGTCGTTCACCCGCTTCCGTCTCGACGGGAGCATTCCCAAAGACACCCGCAAGTGGCTCACGAAGGCGCTGCAGACGCGCGGCTTCGAGGGCATCGACCCGAAGGGTGAAGAAGACCGCGCGTCGGGCTTCGTCTCGCTCGAGCGGCCCGAGGTCGCCGACTTCCCCGCAGGTGAGGTGTTTCGCGGCCTGCACGCGCTGTTCGCCTGGCGTGTCGAGAAGCTGCGCATTCCGGCTCAGGTGATTCGCACGCAGCTGTCGGAGTGGTCGCAGGCCTTCGAGCAGAAGAACGGCCGCGCGCCGGGGCGACGCGAGAAGACCGAGCAGAAGGACACGATTCGTCGGGCGCTCCGCAGCAAGACCGAGCCCGGCGTGAAGGTGTTCGACGTGAGCCTCGATCTCGCCGGCAAGGAGCTGCAGATCTGGGCCACCAGCCGCGGCGTCGTCGAGGAGATCACCGAGGCGCTCGAGGCCGAGCTCGAGGTTCGCCTCATTCCGCGCGTGCCTGCGTCGTTCGTCGATGCCGACACGCTCGATCAGCTCGCGCCGACCACGGAGCTGTTCGGTGACGAGCTGTCTTCGCCGCGCAAAGAAGGAGCCGTCTGATGGCCTCGCGAAGAGCCGCATCGGAAGAGACGAAGTTCCTCCGTGGCGACACGGGCGTCGACGGCCAGGCCACGAAGGAAGTGGCTGACCCCGTCGAGGCCGAGCAGGCGAAGGCCCGTGAAGCGCTCTACCGCGGCCGCACCTGGCTCGGGCGCGAGTGCCTCACGTGGATTCTCTTCAAGTCGAACGACACCAACCCGATCGCCGTGCTCGACGACGAGCCGATCAAGGTGCTCTTCAACGGGCGCCTCACCCTGCGCGCGGCGGCGGGTGACATCACCGAAGTGGCGGTGAAGGGCGTGAACGCTCCCTACGCGCGGCTGATCCGCCAGGCGGCTGATCTGGGCCTGCTGGTGCACTCGGCGCGGCTCACGATCACGTGGGAGGAGCGCTCGTACGACTTCACCCTCGATGCCGAACACTTCGACGTTCGCGCCGGTAAGACCCCCGAGCTGATGAAGGACGACGACGACGAGAAGCTCACCGAGCGGTTGGATCATGTTGCAGCGCTCGGGCGGCTGATCGACGCGATCTCCAGTCGTTTCATGGAGATTCGGAACTCGGCGGAGTGGAAGAAGAAGGTCGTGCCCCAGCTCAAAGCGTGGATGCGCGAAGAGTGACCGTCAGGGTCCACGAGGGCTTGACCACCTCACCCACCTGACATACACGCGGCACCCTTTCCGGCGTACAGCCTTGTCGGCCCCGACCGGAACTCGCTTCGCAAGAACGAGCTCAACGAAAACGAGGACATCACGATGTACGCCGTCATCCGCACTGGTGGAAAGCAGTATCGCGTGGCCGAAGGCGACGTCATTCGCATCGAGAAGATCGCGGGTGAGTCGGGCGCCGAAGTGAAGTTCGACGAAGTGCTGATGGTCGGCGGCAACGAGGCTCCGAAGGTGGGCAAGCCCACCGTGTCGGGCGCCAAGGTGACGGGCAAGATCGTTCGTCAGACCAAGGCCCGCCGCGTCGTGCACTTCCGCAAGGAGAAGGAAGGCTGGACCCGCATGCGCGGTCACCGGCAGCCCTTCACCGAGATCAAGATCACCGGCGTCTCGGCCTGATCGCTCACCACTTTCACCACAGAAGGACTCGACTTCCATGGCACACAAAAAAGGGCAGGGCTCGTCACGCAACGGGCGCGATTCCAACTCACAGCGCCGCGGCATGAAGGTGTCGGGCGGCCAGCAGATCACGGCCGGCTCGATCATCATCCGCCAGCTCGGCACCAAGATTCACGCCGGCAACAACGTGCGCGTGGGTCGCGATCACACGCTGTTCGCGCTCATCGACGGCGTCGTCACGTTCGAGCGCAAGGACAAGAAGCGCAAGCAGGTCTCGGTGTACGCCGCGACTGCTGCTCAGGCCGCCAACGCCTGAGTCGTCGCTTCACGCTTCACCACGCCAGCGGGTCGCGTTCCTCCTTCATTGGCGGAGCCGGCCCGCTTCGTGTTTTTCCACGCTGAGGGCCGCATGAAGTTCGTCGACGAAGTTCGAATCAAGGTGAAGGCCGGAGACGGTGGCAACGGCGCCGTCGCGTTTCGTCGCGAGAAGTACGTCGACAAGGGCGGCCCTTCGGGCGGCGACGGCGGCAACGGCGGCTCGATCATCTTCAAGGCGACCGAGCAGCTCACGACGCTGCTCGATTTTCGCTACCAGCAGCAGTACCGCGCCCGCAACGGCCAGCACGGCATGGGCAGCGACATGAACGGCGCGGGCTCGGCCGACATGATCCTCGAGACGCCGGTCGGCACCGTGGTGCGCGACACCAACACCGGCGACGAGCTGGTCGATCTGTCGGTCGCTGGCCAGACCTTCGTGGTCGCGCGGGGCGGTCGTGGCGGCCTGGGCAACATCAACTTCGCCACCTCGACGCGCCAGACGCCGCGCTTCGCGCAGGACGGCACGCTCGGCGAAGAGAAGGAGCTGACGCTCGAGCTCAAGCTGCTCGCCGACGTCGGCATCGTGGGCTTCCCCAACGCGGGCAAGTCGACGCTCATCAGCCGCGTCTCGCGCGCGAAGCCCAAGGTGGCCGACTACCCGTTCACCACGCTCGTGCCGAACCTCGGCGTGGTGCCCTACAAGGACAAGAAGTCGTTCGTGATGGCCGACATCCCCGGCCTCATCGAGGGCGCGAGCGAAGGTGCGGGCCTGGGTCACCAGTTCTTGAGGCACGTCGAGCGCTGTCGCGTGCTGGTGCACCTGGTCGATCTCTCGTCGGTCATCGAAGAGCGCGACCCGGTGAAGGACTTCGACGCCATCAACGTGGAGCTCAAGAAGTACTCGGCCACGCTCGCCGGCAAGCCGATGATCGTCGTCGCCAACAAGCTCGACCTGCCGCACGCGCGAGAGGCGCTGCCGAAGTTCCTCGCGGCGATGGAGAAGCGCCGCATCTCGGTGCTCCAGCTCTCGGGCGCGACCGGTGAAGGGCTCGACCCGCTCCTCGACGCGTGCGCGCGCGTGCTCTTCTCGCAGGCGTCGCTCAAGCCCCGCGCGAAGCAGGCGGACGCGCTGCGCGACGTGGTGACGGCCGAGACCGCGTTCCGTGCGCCGAAGGCCGAGAAGGCTCCGGCGAAGAAGAAGGTGGCTCCGGTGAAGAAGGCGGCGGCTCCGAAGAAGAAGGCTGTCGCGAAGAAGCCGGCGAAAGCGAAGGCGAGGGCGCGCGCGTGAGCGGGGGAGGCCCGAAGTACGAGGTGCACGAGGGCGCGCCGCTGCCAGACGATCTGCTGCTGGCTCCGCGCAAGGAGCGCATCGAGCAGGTGATCGCCAACCGCACCCGCAACCTCGTGGTGGTGCTCGATCGGCTCGAAGACGCCTTCAACATGGCGGCGGTGCTGCGCACCTGCGAGGCCATGGGCGTTCAGGAGATTCACGTCGTTCGCAACAAGAAGGTCGCGTGGTCTCCGAACTCGAAGGTGACGCAGGGCTGCGACAAGTGGCTCGACATCGCCTCGTACGAAGACTTCGCCGCCTGTCACCGCGTCCTCAAAGACCGTGGCTTCTCGATTCAGGTCTCGGCCATTCGTGACGGCGCGAAGAGCCTGTTCGACCTGAAGTTCGATCAGAAGGTCGCGCTGGTGTTCGGCAACGAGCGCACGGGCGTGAGCGACGAAGTGCTGGAGCTCGCCGACGGTGTGTTCTGGCTGCCGATGTTCGGCTTCACGCAGAGCCTCAACATCTCGGCAGCAGCGAGCGCCTGCATCACCCGCGCGGTGGCCTGGCGCATCGAACACCTCGGCAAGCAGGGCGATCTGAGCGAGTCGGAGACCTCCGCGCTGCGCGATCGCTTCAAGCTCCTGTCGGTGAAGCAGCGCGGCCGCCTGTACGGCACGCAGGTGAAGAGGGACTGAGCGGGCGCGTCGAAACGCACGACAGCCGTTTCCTTCGGAAATAAGAGGGTTTCCACATGCTCGCCCACGCGTTTCTGGCCTTGTTCATCACCCAGGTTCCTGAAGGCAACCCGATCGCGATGAGCGCGAAGAAGGCCACGGCTGCGCGTGACGCCGGCGTGGTCGCGAAGCCCTCGAAGGCCGATGGCGGAGTTCAGCTCGTCGACGCGGGCGTTGCGGCGGTCGTCGCCGATGCCGGTGCGCCGAAGCCGGTGATGGCTCCTGCGGTGAAGACGCTCGTCGAGCGCATGCAGGCCTTCTACGAAACGACGCACGACTTCAGCGCCGACTTCCGCCAGGACTATTTCTACAAGCTCAGCAAGCGCACGCAGACCTCGACCGGCACCGTCATCTTCATGAAGCCGGGCCTGATGCGCTGGGACTACGCGAAGCCCTCGGTGAAGACGTTCGTGCTCGCCGGCGTGAAGGTCTACATGCACGACCCCGAAGCGAAGCTGCTCACGGTCGCGAGCATCGGCACCAGCAAGCTCTCGGCGTCGGTCACCTTCCTCTTCGGTCAGGGCAAGCTCGCCGACGAGTTCGCCATCACCCAGAAGGACTGCGCAAAGTGCACGGGCACGCTGCTGCAGCTCGACCCGCTCGTGCCCGATGCGCGCTTCACCCGAATTCTGCTCGAGGTCGACCCGAAGACGGCGCAGGTGCTCAAGAGCACCGTCATCGACCCCGACGGCAGCGAGAACGCGATCTCGTTCCTGAACCTGAAGACGAACACCGCGCCGGCCTTCGATGGTGGAGCCGGCAGCGTCGACCCCCGGTTCAAGCTCACGCCGCCGCCCGACACCCAGGTGCAGGACTTCACCATGGGTGTGGGCGCACAGCCGAAGCCGTGAATCAGGTGAAGGTCGAACGAACTTCAGGCCGGGTCAGTTTGTAGATCGCGAAGAGGCCGCACACGCCGCCGAGGTAGTGGAACATCGAGAACGGCAGCAGCAGGCTCGCGAGCGCGACGCAGCAGAGAACCAGGCGTCGCTGCGCCTTCACCTGACTCGACGCGAACAGCTGGAAGGCGCCGAGCAGGAACATCGCGACGGCCTCGGCCACGAAGAGGATGAAGATCTTCTGGCTCGGGTCATCGCTGTGAACGACCGGCGAGAACGACTTCATCATGCTCGAGAAGACCGTCGCCCAGCCGACGAGGCCGATGCCGGAGACCAGGTTGATCACGCCGATGCCTGCGAGGAGAAAACGAAACGGAGCGAGGGACGAGGACGGCGCGGCGGGGACAGTGACTGCGTTCATGCGGTGACTCCTGTGAGAGGAGCGCGCCGGCTGTGCAGACCTGAGGCCATTCTCAAGGGGGCGGGAACTGGTCCCTCCGATTTCGCTGTGTCCCTCGTCGCGGATCGTCGCTGAGCGGCGGCCCATCATCGGTGCAGGTGGGCCAGCGCGCGTTCCCCAAAGCGCGCGAGGCTGATTCCTTCTCGTTGCGCGACCGCGAGCGGATGGTCGGTGGGCTCGAGTTCAATCACGGGGAGCTGTGGTGGTGGCCGCACGTGAACGCGGGTCTTCAGTTGAACGGAATTGGGCCACAACGGCAGCGCTGACGCGAACCAGCCGAAGTACGGGCCGTCGAGGAAGCGTCGAAGCTCCGAGCGGTGGTCGACATACTCGTCGTAGCTCGTCTGGCTGACCCAGACGCCGTCGGTCCGGGGCCGCCGATGATGGGGAGCTCGAGGCAGCTCCGAATGAATCGGTGCTCCCCGAACTCGCAGAGGTCGTCGGAGCGCTTCGCGCGCGCTCTCTCTTCATCGCTCGGCGCCGCCTTGTCTGTCGCGAAATCGAGCGGCAGCCCTTCGTGTCCCCTGCCGCAATCGCTGCACGTGAACCTGTGCTGTTCGGCGTCGAGTGGCATCCATTCGTTGCGCGCTCGAATCTCGTCGTAGCAACCGGAGCAGCTGAATTCTGGCAAAGCCCTCGCTCGTGTCGTTCCATTCGCGCTCGGCCTCGAGGACTTCGTCGCAGCGCGCACACCACGGGTCTGGCGCAGAACGCCATCGGCGTCCTCGGCCGTGAAGAAGCCTGCGCCCACCGCTCCTGAGAGATGACCGCAGATGAAGGCCTCGCTCGCCCCATGTCGCTCGCAGAAGACTGGTTGGTTCCCGTCATCCATCGTTTCGACGACATCGAATCTCCCTCGGCCGGAAGAGGTCGCGCGAATCAGGAGTGGGCTATGTCGTCGCGCATGGGCCTTCGATTGGTGGCAGTGCTGGGCTTCGTCATGTTCTCCGCGTGTACGTGCGGGCCGAACGGGGTGGTGGTGATGGAGCCCCGGCGTGATGGCGGCTCCGGGACTGGAGGAGGCTCGGCGTCGGCGGGTGGCACTGCGACCGCTGGCGGAACTGCAACAGCGGGAGGAACTGCGTCGGCCGGAGGAACTGCAACGGCCGGAGGAACTGCGTCGGCTGGCGGAACGGCATCGGCTGGCGGAACTGCGTCAGCTGGCGGAACTGCGTCGGCTGGCGGAACCGCAACGGCTGGCGGAACTGCATCGGCCGGCGGAACTGCATCGGCCGGCGGAACTGCGTCGGCTGGCGGCACTGCATCGGCTGGCGGCACTGCATCGGCTGGCGGCACTGCATCGGCTGGCGGCACCGCATCGGCCGGTGGAACCGCCATCGTCGACGCCGGAGTCGTCACGGTCGTCTACGGCCACAGTGCAGACGTGCTCTACGCGCTCGATCCCATCACCAAAGCGGTGCGCCGGGTCGGCAGCTTCAGCTGCGCCTTCGACATCACCGATCTCGCCATCGACGGAGCCGGCAACGCCTTCATCGTCGGCTTCTCAGGCTTCTACCGTCTGAACCTCGCGAACGCCTCGTGTACGGCCATCAACACGACGAACACGTACCCGAACTCGCTCTCGTTCGTTCCGCGCGGCACGCTCGACCCGAACAACGAAGTGCTCGTCGCGTACAGCGGCCGCTTCTACTACCGCATCAACACCACCACCGGAGCCCTCACACAGATCGGCAATCTGCCCGTCGACTACGAGTCCTCCGGCGACATCGTCTCGGTTCAGGACGGCGGAACCTTCCTGACCGTGAAGAACATGTCGTCGAGCCCGATGTGCGACGACTGCCTCGTGCAGGTGAACCCGGTCACGGGTGGGCTCATTCGCAACTACGGCCCGATTCCGTACACGAACGTCTACGGCATCGCGTTCTGGGGAGGCTCCGTCTACGGCTTCACCCAGGCGGGCCAGCTCTTCGAGATTGGCCCCAACGGCACGGGCATCATCACGCGGCCGATCGTCATTCCGAACCCGCCCCCGGGCCTCAGCTTCAACGGCGCCGGCTCGAGCACCTCGGTTCCCGTCGTCGCGATGGACGGCGGCGGCATCAGCATCGACTGACCGATGCGAACGCTCCTCCTCGGAACGCTGCTGCTCCTCGTCGGCTGCCCGCGCGCGAGCGGCCCGCCGGTGTTCGACACGCTGGTCGGCGTCGAGGCGCCGCTGATTCCCGGCCCTGGCCTTCGCCTCGCGATGCCCGGACAGATCTTCGAGACGCCCGCCGAGATTCTCATCGACGTTGGCGCCACGATGACGTTGGTGACGAAGGCGTGCATCGAGTCGCCGATGGTGAGCAGCACACGGGTGAAGGTCGTCGACCCGATGGGCGGCGAGACGACGTACCCGGTCACGCGGCTCGTGGGCCTCACCGTCTCGGGTCGGCGATTGACGCCGATGGAGGCGTTACTCTCGGACGGGCAGGGCTGCGTCGTGGTGCTCGGCACCGACGTGATGATCGGCACCGCGCTCCAGATCGACCCCGCGAAGCGGGTCGTGCGCTTCGTCCCCACGAGCCCTCGCGCGGAGTGGATTGCCTCGGCCGAACGGCTCGGCGGAGAAGTGCAGGTGCTCGAGCTGACGAAAGACCCGCTCCACGACTGGCCGTTGCTCGCGGCGCGGCTGACCCAGGGCCAGGCGACGTACACGGGCCCGTTCCTGCTCTCGACCCACGAGCGCTCGAGCCGTGTGTTCGACGCGCCGCTGGCGTCGGCGGGCTTTTCGTCGACGGGCGACCTGCTCCAGAAGCTCGACCTGCCAAAGGGCGTGCAGCTGCCGATGGATCTGTCGGCCTTTCAGGGCATCGCGATGGACAAGGTCGAGCTCACGCCCGGAGTTGGCACGCAGAGCGTGACGTTCGCGGTGGCGAGCGGCGCGGCGCCGAACGGCGTGGCGGGCGTGCTCGCCGCCGACACCTGGGGCCGCTTCGAGGTCACCATCGACGTGACCGCGGGCGTGCTGATGCTGCACCGGCCGCGCGTGCTCTCGGCAGGCGATCGGCATCGCTGCGCGAGAGGCCAGGAGGCTCCGACCGAAGATGCCTGCTTTCAGCTCGAGCAGGTTCGCGCTGGCCGGGGCGTCGCCGTCACCGCCACCATCTGGAGGCCGCTGCCCGAAGGCGGAAGGCTCTACCTCGATTTCCCCGGCCTCTCGCCAGCGTGCCGAATCGGGTTCACCTTCGACTCGGGCGATCGCGGTCGAAACACGCAGCACGAGGTGCCGTGGTCGCGGCTGTTCGAGACGATGAAGCCGTGCGCCGAGACGCTGGGCGCTGCGAAAGAGGTCTCGCTCGCGCTCTTCGAAGACACACCGCTCCGGGAGTGCCCGGGCGTCTGCGCGTTCGCTCAGGATCTTCGAACGGGTCGCGTGAGCTGCGAGTGCCAACCGGGGCCGCTGGGCCTCTCACCAGAGGCTGAGAAGCTGCTGCTCGAGAAGCTCCGCACGTTGCTCAAGCCGAAGTCCCCGGAATCACAGCAGGAACCGACTGACCCAGACCCATCGAAATAACGGCTGCGGGCGGTTGCGCACCCACCTGTCCCAAAGTGTCTCCTTCGCGTAATTTGCTGCTCGCGTTGAAGTCCCAACTCCCAGCCCAGAGGTCGCGCTGATGCCGTCGGTGAACTCAGTCCGTACGAACCAGGTCCAGTCGCAGCAGGTGCCGTCGAACCCGTCGAGCGTCGCGGTGAAGTCGGGTGACTCGTTGTCGAAGATCGCCTCGCGGTTGGGCGTGTCGACGCAGGCGCTCGTTCAGGCGAACGTGAGCAAGTACCCGTCGCTGGCGACCAACCCGAACGCCATCAAGATTGGCTGGGAGCTGAACGTTCCCGGCGCGGCGCCATCGCAGCCCGCGGCTCCGACGCAGGCGACCCAGGCCACCCAGGCGACGCAGGGCTGGGGCCCGACGCCGGTTGGTGACAACTCGGTTCGCCAGACGCAGCAGACTGGCCACACCACGCGCCCGAACGACTTCGGCGCCAAGCTGGCCGCTGGCGGTGCGCAGTCGATCGAGATGCGCATGAAGGCGCACAGCGACGCGATCGACAAGACGGGTGTCGGCGTCTACTACGGCGATCACTCCTCGATGAAGCAGATGACCCAGAAGGAGCGCCAGGAGTGGGCCGCCGCGAACGCGAAGCCGGGCACGACCCCGAACGCGAACTTCAAGGAGTCGTCCTGCATCGGTTGGGCGATGGAGAACGTCGGCGCCGCCTACGCTGCGGCCGGCAAGACGGCCCGGTGGAACGAGATTCTCGGCATCGTCGCGGCGAAGGGCTCGAAGGGCACTGACCTCGCGAAGGAGCTGCAGAAAGACGGCTGGCAGGCGGTGTACTGGAACCCCGACGCGAAGAAGCCGGACGATGGCAACGCCGAGCACAGCTTCTCGGCGAGCCAGGTCGCCAAGGGCAAGCCGTATTACGGCATCAACATCGACGCGACGGTGCAGAACTACCGGCCGACCGCGGGCGGTGGAACCCAGCAGGACCTGTCGGGCATCGACAAGCTCTCGAAGGTTCCTTTCTTCTTCGGGCTCGCCAAGGGCGGCATGCACACGTTCGTCGGCCGCAACGGCAACGTGAACGAGTTCCACTGGAACCACATGCCCGACTCGAAGGGCGCCATCGAAGAGCGGCCGCTGAAGGACTGGGGCTGGAACTCGGGCGTCATCATGGTTCCGCCCGGTACCTGGCCGACGAACTGACTGTGTTGATTGCGCTCGTTGGCCGCGGTCGACTTCGGCCGCGGTGGCGCGAATTGACGGTCACTCGCTCACTCGACCCAGATCGCGTTGGCCATGACCCACGGGCGGTCAGCGCGAATGAAGTCGTTTCGTTTTCCGATGAACGGCCGCAGGTGCGTCGGCACG
This sequence comes from Archangiaceae bacterium, assembly GCA_016879935.1. Taxonomy (GTDB): domain Bacteria; phylum Myxococcota; class Myxococcia; order Myxococcales; family Myxococcaceae; genus Xiheimicrobium. The sequence continues at coordinate 16,832 of JAACJQ010000254.1, forward strand.
ATGCGCACCTCGGCCCGGTAGGCCCCCGGCTGTGAGGGCGTGAAGCGCAGCGTCGGTTCGGTCGTCGACGCCACTTCGTCCCAGCCACCTTCCTTCGCGCGGAACAGCTTCGTGGTGATGGTCGGCGCCGGCGCGGCGGGGTCGAGATCGCGCACGCGCGGCGTCTTCACCTCGAGCACGGTGCCGGCCGCGAGGCTGGTGGTGTCTCCCATCTCCTTCGTGACCGTGCCTTCGGACGCGAAGAAGTCGAAGCCTTCAGGCGAGCCGAGGAAGTCGAACGTGCCGTAGAGCCGCCGGGCGCGGAGCGCCTCTTTCAGCGAGCGATCGTCGAACGAGCCATCGGCGTTGGGCCGCACGAGCAGGTGATTGCCGAACATGATCATCATGCGGCGGTAGCTGTCGATGCGCTCTCCGTCCTGCAGCTTCTGGGGGAACGAGTTGCGGTGGCAGTCGGTGCCCATGGTGGTGACGCGTTTGGTGCCGCGCGCGAACACGGTGCCCCAGGTCGAGAAGTAGGTGGCGTCGTCGAGCGTGAACGCCGTGAAGAACGCGTCGGGGTGCGGCAGCCCATCGAAGTCGCCCATCTCGACCTTGCCGAAGACGAGCTCGGCGGCGATGCCGATGTTCTGCAGGCTGTTGCGGTGAAGGTTGTACATCTCGAAGCCATCGAGCGGCATCGAGATGAGCTGCTCCGGTGTCCAGTCTTCGGTGTGCGCGACGAGGGCGACGGCGCCGGCGTCTTTGGCGGCGTTGATCGCCGAGTCCTCCATGCTGCTGTAGAGCGCGCGGTTGTCGAGGTGGCGCTCGAGGCCGACGGGCATCGTCGCGGTCTCGGTGCCGGCCATGATCAACACCGGGTCGGTGCCGGGCAGGCCAGCTGGTTCG
>JAACJQ010000255.1 GCA_016879935.1 Archangiaceae bacterium
GCGTCGGAGAACCCTGCGTCGGAGAACCCTGCGTCGGAGAACCCTGCGTCGGAGAACCCTGCGTCGGAGAACCCTGCGTCAGAGAACCCGGCGTCGAGGCCTCCGACACTGCCGTCGGCGACCACGGCCGCGTTCGAACCAGCGTCAGGTGATTGACCCGACGGCGCGCAGCCCACGACGACCACCACCACACACAGCCAACGCTCGAGAGCAGACCTCACGAATCGTCAGACACGCTGGCGGCGAAAAACAGAAAACGGCGCGCGGAAGCGTTGACTCCCAGGCCCTCACCCGGTTGCATCGTCGATTCCGGCCGGTCGTTGGAGGTGTTCCGCGTGAAGCTCCGATTCGCTCTGCTCGCTGGCCTGTCGCTCGGCGCAGCCCTCACTTTCACTCAGTGCAGCCCCGTCTCGAACTGCACCAAGTCGAACTGCCTCGGCTGCTGCGACGCGAATGGGCGGTGCGCGACTGGCACCACCGACACCGGGTGCGGGAAAGACGGCGTGCAGTGCGTCGCCTGCGCAGTCGGCCAGCAGTGCATCACCAACGTGTGTGCGGTCATCATCAACGGCACCGGCGGAGGCTCGAGCGGCACGGGCGGCGGTACGACGACGGCCGGAGGCTCTGCGCAGGGCGGCGGAACGGTGACCGCGGGAGGCACCGCAGCGGCGGGTGGCACCGCAACCGCAGGCGGCACGGCGACTGGTGGCGGCGTCGCGACGGGTGGCGGGATGGCGACCGGCGGTGGCACGGGCACGGGCGGCGGCTCTTCGTGCCGCGTCATCGCGTTCATCGACGGCAACCCGTCGGGCGGCGTCTACCAGGCCACGCAGTCGGGAACGCAGATGGTCTGGGGCGTCTCGTTCACGGCCCCCTCTGGCGGCGGGCAGTTCACGCGCCTGAACCTTCAGCTCTATCACGCGATGGGCCAGGTCCCGACCTTCCCCGTCAACGGCTCGATTCCCGCGACCACCAACTTCAGCACCTGCGATCAGTGCTTCCAGATGGCCATCGCCTGCAACGCGAACGGCACCGTCTGCAACGGCGACTACATCGCGACCCGCGGCACCTATTCCTTCACCTCGGGCGTCGCGAACTCCTCGAGCGGCACCTTCGTCGGCGAAGCGAACAACCTGCACTTCCAGGCGTGGGACCTGGCCAACGATCGACCCGTCACCGGCCAGCCCTGCATCGACGTCACGCGCATGACGTGGAACGCCCGTTGGCCGTGAGCCGTGCCGGAAGGTGACACGCTCCACAACCTGGCGACGGTGCTGACACCGCTGGTCGGGCAGCGAGTCGTGCGGCTCGAGTTCCCGCGAGGCCACGCCAGCGGAGCCGCGCTCATTGGCGAAGGCATCGATCGCATCGAAGCGCGAGGGAAGAACCTGCTCGTCTCGTTCTCGGGCGGCAGCACCCTCCACGTTCATCTCAAGATGACGGGCGTGGTGCACCTCTACGAAGACGGTGAGTCGTGGCGACGCAGCGCTTCGCAGGCCGTGGTGATTCTGGGCGTGAAGGGGTTCGAGGCCGTCTGCTTCAAGGCGCCGCTAGTTCGGCTGCTGAAGCCGGGGCGCGTGAAGACCGATCGCCAGCTGCGTGCGCTGGGCCCTGACCTGCTGGGGCCCGCTTTCGATGGGCATGAGGCCCTTCGCCGCCTGCGTGAGCTCGACGCAGAGGAGCTCGGCGTCGCCGTGATGACCCAGTCAGCCGTGGCGGGCATCGGCAACGTCTACAAGAGCGAGCTGCTGTTCAACCGGCACCTCGATCCGTTCGCCCTCGTCTCCAGCGTCGGCGACGACGAACTCGCCGAGTTCCTCGCGCACGCGCGCACGGTGATGCAGCAGAACCTGATCGGCTCGGCGTTGAAGGCGCGCGGCTCGCGCGTCACGAGACCCGGCCGCGATCGCCTTCGACACCCGCTCAGTGTGTACGGCCGCCTCGGAGAACCCTGCTTCGACTGCGGCACGATGATTCGAATGAAGCGGCAAGGGGCGCAGCAGCGCTCGACGTACTTCTGCCCGTCGTGTCAGCCGTCGCGGCCGTCAGAGCGGTGACCGCCACCCGACGAACGCGACCAGCACGTACGCGGCGACGAGCACGAGCGGGAGTGAGGCGAGCGCGAGCCTCCACGACGGTGACGTCTCGAGCGGCGCCGGCCAGTCGTCCCGTGTGAACGCGAAGCCGAGGCGCCCCCGTCGAAGCTCGAGGTTCAGCACCAGCCCGGCGCACGCGTAGATGATCGGAGAGAGCCGCAAATTGCCGAGCCACCGATGCGTGTACGCGCCGTCTCGGAGCAGCAGGTAGCCGTCGTAGAACCACGCGCTCGAGAACAGCGCGAGAGCGAGCGCCACCACGATCTCGCTGAACGCCGCGCGGCCCCTGAGCGCACGGGCGAGCGTGCCGATCGAGAACCCAGAGGTGAGAAACGTCAGCAGCGCCATGCCTCCGCCGCAGATCGCGTCCCACGTCTCGTCGTCGGTGAAGCGGCCCGCGAACGTCACGAAGAGAATGGCTGGAGCGAAGAGCGCGAGCCGCCAGGGCACCATCAACGCCCGAGCCTGCGCGCGCCAGGAGACCCGCACGTCCTTCACGAAGAGGACGATGGCCAGCACGCAGAAGGCGAGCCACGAGACGAGATAACGAACCAGGAACGCATCCATGTCGGCAGGATGCAGCGGACGCTCAGGCGAGCACCGAACGGCGGGCGAACGGTCGAAAAGCGGCACTGAGCGGCGCTGGCCCCGTCGCAACAGAGGTAGCGCCGCTCAATCGACGGCTGGAGCCGCTCAGCTACCGCTGGCCCAACCACCACGAGACGCCCGCCAGAATGCCCACGGGAACCAGGAACACCGCCGAGAGGAAGACCATCGAGAGCGGCGTCGTCGCGAGACCGGTGACGAGTATCGGAGGAGACGCTCCAGTGGGGTCGACCAGCGCGTCGTGGGTGGTGCCCGAGGCGAACGTCTCGACGAGGCGTGCGCGCTCGGTGACGCGTCGCTCTTCTTCACCGATGTCGAGCAGCGTCGACGAGCGGCCCTCGACGTCGAACACGACCCGCAGCACGCCGAGCTCGTCGCCACGCGCCTCGAAGCCCATGCTCGTCACGGTGGCGCGAACGCGACGCCACGTCGCGAAGCGCTGCAACTGCGCGGCCCGACGAACTCCGAGGACCAGGAGCACGACGCTCGCTCCTGCGAAGACGACGGCGAGCACCGCCAGCACGGCCCGAACGACGGTCATGCCTGCTTCATGGCCTTCTGCATCGACACGATCATCTTCTCGGCCTGCGCTTTCAGCGGCCCGGCCTGCGGGTGGGCGATCACCTTCTGCGCAGCGGCGATGGCCTCGGGCCACTGCTTGCGACGCCCATGCAGCAACGCGAGGTTGAGGAGCGGATCAGCGGCCTTGCCGCCTGCACGTTTGATGGCCTCGTCGAGGTTGCCCTTCGCCTCGTCGAGCTTCGCCGCCTCTTCCTGATACGTCTCGAGCAGCAGCAGCCCACGGTTGTTGAGCGCCGACCAGTCGGCCGCGTCCTGGGTGGCCGCCTTCGCGTAGGCCTCGAGCGCTTCATCGGTCTGCGCCGAGTTCTCGAGGGCGAGCGCCTTCACGAGCGTCACCTTCGCCGAGCCCTTGCCGTTCGCGTCGAGCCAGTCGCAGAGCTCGATCGCCGCGTCGTGCGCGTTGCCCCGCATCAGCTCTTCCGCAATGCCGAGCGCGCCGCCGGGAGCCTTGTCGACGTTGGCGAGGGCCGCCTTCACGTCACCCGCGCCCATGCGCAGCCGCACCTGCTCGGCCAACAACCGCCGATCGGTGGGCACCGCGCTCAAGCCGACCTCGAGAAACTCGAGCGCCTTGTCGACCTGGCCGCTCGCCTCGAGCATGCGTGCGAAGGCGGTGTACGCGAGCGTGAAGTCGGGCTTGAGCTCGATGGCCTTGAGCAGCTCGTTGCCGGCGTCTTCGAATCGCGCGGCCTGCGCGAGGGCCTCGGCGTGACGAAACCGGTAGAGGAAGTGGTTGGGCGCGAGCTTCACCGCGGTGGCGAGCGCCTTCTCGGCGCCCTTCGCGTCCTGCTTGTCGAGCAACGAGAGCCCGAGCGCGAAGAAGCCCTCGTGACGCGTCGGGTGCGCGGCGGTGAGCTGGGCGAAGGCCAGACGTGCGCTGTCGCCCTGATCGCTCAGCTGCTGAACCATCGCTTCGGCGAGCAGCACCTCGTAGCTCTGGCGATCTTTCGGACCGACCCGCGCGAGCTGCGCACGGGCGGCCTCGACGTCACCGTTCTCGAGGGCCAGTCGCGCCAGCACCGACAGCGCTTCACCGTCGGTCGGCTTCGTCGCGAGCTGCTTCGTTGCGGCGGCCTGCGCCGCGGCGCGGTCGCCACGGTCCAGCAGATCTTGAAGTGCAGTCATGAGCAGAGGATGCCCGAGACGCGGCGCTCCTCAAACCACGGAGTCTCGAATCAGCTGAACCAGCCCGAGACCGTCTTCCAACCCGAGCTGACCGCGTTCTTCGCGCCATTGACCGCAGAAGAAGCGGCGTTGCCGACCGCGTTGAGCGCCGACTTGCCGACCGCGACCGCCTTCTCGCCGATCTTCTGGTAGTTCACGTCGACGTTGAAGCTGATGGAGCCGCCGATGCCGAGCGCCGCGCCGAGCTCGACCTTGGCCTTGAAGCGGCCGCCCTCGAGGCCCGCGTCGATCTTCGCCTTGCCGCCGAGGCCCGCCATCGCCTCGCCCTTCACGCCCACGCCCGCGTAGTCGTTTCCGACGCGGCCTTCGGCGCTCACCTTCGCGCCGATGAAGGCATCGACACCCGCCTTCACCTTGACGGTGGGCTTCTTCGAGAAGAGGTCGACCTGAATCTTGCCTTCGGCCGCCGCAGTGGCGCCGACCGTCGCTTCAGCCTTGCCCGTGAGGTCGACGGCGCCGAGCTGCTTCTTGCCCTGCACGGTCGCCTGGCCCAGCACTGCGCCGGCCTCGACCTTGCCCTCGATGTTGGTGGCCTTTCCGATCTTCACGGTGCCAGAGCCTTCGGCGTACGCGGACAGCACGCGGTAGCCGACGTCGTAGCCCTTCGAGTCCACCACGCTCTCGTCGATCTTCTTCGAGACGACTGCAGCCTCGGCCTCGAACTTCGACTTCTCGGGGTCGAACACGTTGACGCCGAGGGAGTTGATGCCGTTCTTGATCGCCTCTTTGCCCTTGGCCTTGAGACCGACCGGCTCCTCAGGCTCGGTGTAGCCCTTGGTCTGAACCGTCTTGAGCGTGGGCGCCTCGTCGAGCTTGGAGCCGAAGCCCCGGCCGTACCCGAGCGTCGCCGTGCCGTCTTCCGCTTCGAAAGAGGAGCCGAACTTGTGGAACTCCTCGGCCTCGGTGTGCTTCTTCGTCTCGTTGCGCAGCGTCGAGACCGTGCTGTTGGCGGTCTTGGTGATGTTCTCGGCGGTCTTCTTCACCGCATTGTTCACGGCGTTGAAGAGGTTCGAGAACGGGTTGCTGCCGACGTTGTTGGACACGGAGATGCCCCTTTGAAGACGGAAAACGAGTGCAGAAGTATCGCAAAAGGCGGGTCGGCAGTTGCTGAAGAAGGCGAGAAATTCCGCAGGCCTACGCCCATGATCAATCTGATCAAGGGGTTGGAGCACACTCCAACGCAGCTTCGACGAGTGGGTGAGGCCGGCCCCGCCGCCACACCGCGTGGATCGGGAAGCGTGCTTGCGGCCGTTCGAGGCGCTGGGCGACCACGCCGGGAGCCTTCGGACCCGCGGCGTTGAGCCCGGGGATCAGCGAGAACCCGAGCCCCGCTGCGACGAAGCCGAGAATGGTGTCGGAGGAGTCAGCGCCGAACGCTTCCCGGGGTCGAACGCCGTGGGCCTCGAGCGCCGCGAGCTGAAGCGCCTTGAGCTGACGGTCGGCCTGGTAGCCGATGAACGGCACCTGGGCGAGGGTCGCCAACGAGAGCCGGCCCTTCTGCGCGTGCGGCCCGTGCGTGGGAGCGACGATCCACGCCTCGGCGCGCGCGACCTCACGCACCTCGACGTCGGCGGGAATCTCGGGGAGCCAGTCGACGAGCAGATCGGCGTCTCCGCGGCGCAGCAGCTCGAGATCGGCGTGCGGCAGCTCGGTGAGCGCCACGGTGATGTCGGGTCGTCGCGACTGCAGCCGGCGCAGCCACTCGGGCATCAGGTGACGGAGCAGATGGCCAGCCGCGCAGAGCTTGAGCGTGCCTCCGACCTGCCCGCCCTTCACCTGCGCCTCGAGCACCGCGAGCTGTTCGTAGAAGGGCGCGAACCCGTCGAAGAGCAGCTGCCCTCGCGGAGTGAGCACCACCTTGTCCTTCCCGACCCGCTCGAAGAGCTTCACGCCCAGCTCGTCTTCGAGGCGCCGCACCTGCTGGTGCACGCCTGGCTGGGTGATCGGGTACGGGAAGGCCCGAGCCGCGCGCGCGTAGCCCTGCTGCTTGGCGACCCAATAGAAGCCTTCGAGACGTTGGAGGTTCATCGATAGCGCACAGTAATCGATGAACGAATTTCTTGTCCTGCACCTGATTGATGCGGCTGGCGTTCAATCAGCATCAACGGCGGCACGAGACGCCACACACGGGAGCGACACATGAAGGCGATGAAGAACCTGGTTCACCTCTGCATCCTCGGAATCTGGGCAGTGGCAGGCGTGCTGTTCACGCTGAAGGCGGCGTTCGCATTCTCGGCGTTCGTGCCGGTGGCGCTCTTCTGGGGCTGGTTCGCGGGCTTCGCGGCGTTCACGAGCTGGGTGGTGGCGAAGTTCGACAACCCGCTGGGTGCGCTCGCAACGCACGGGGCGGCGCTGCTCGTGATGCAGGCCGTCCCAGCGGTGCTTCCCTTCGTGCTCGTGCGGCTCGGCCTCGATCTGCTGGCCGGCAGGGCGCTGCCTTTCTAGCGCCTGAAGCAGGGCTGCTGACGGTCGGCGCGGACACCAGAAGTTTCCTTTGTGGGCCAGCCATCGGTCGGCGATGGTGCGCGCCGTGGCATCGATCATTGGAGTCCCGAAGGAATCGCTCCCCGGTGAGCGTCGCGTGGCTGCGACACCAGAGTCGGTGAAAAAGCTGTCGTCACGTGGCCTCTCGATTCACGTCGAGAAGGGCGCGGGCGCCGAGGCCGGCTACGCCGATTCGCAGTACGTCGAGGCTGGCGCGACGATCGTCGACTCGGCGTGGCAGTGCGAGACGCTCTTCAAGGTTCGCGCGCCCACGGTCGACGAGGTCGGAAAGCTCGAGGAGGGCGCGTTCGTCGTCTCCTTGATGCAGCCCGAGAAGAACCCGCTGCTCGTCGATTCGCTCAAGGCGAAGAAGGTGACGGCGCTGGCGCTCGAACGAATTCCCCGGGTCACGCGCGCCCAGAAGATGGACGTGTTGTCGTCGCAGGCGAACCTCTCGGGCTACCGCGCGGTCGTCGAGGCGGCGGCACACCTGCAGGGCTTCATGGGCCCGCAGGTGACCGCGGCCGGTTCGACGCCTCCCGCGAAGGTGCTGATCATCGGCGCGGGCGTCGCGGGCCTCGCTGCCGTCGGAGCCGCGCGCGCGATGGGCGCCGAAGTTCGGGCCTTCGACACCCGCGCAGCAGCGCGTGAACAGGTCGAGTCACTGGGCGCCAAGTTCCTCGAGGTCACGATCAAGGAGTCGGGCGAAGGCCAGGGCGGCTACGCGAAGACGATGAGCCCCGAGTTCATCGCGGCCGAGATGGCGCTCTTCCGCGCGCAGGCGGCGCAGGTCGACGTCATCATCACCACCGCGCTCGTTCCGGGAACGAAGGCGCCCACGCTGGTGCCGCGCGACGTCGTCGAGGCGCTCAAGCCCGGCTCCGTCATCGTCGACATGGCCGCCGAGCAGGGCGGCAACTGCGAGCTCACGAAGCCAGGCGAAGTCGTCGTGCACCAGGGCGTGAAGATTCTCGGCTTCACCGATCTCGCCAGCCGCATGGCCGCGACCTCGAGCCGCTTCTTCGCGATGAACCTCGTGCACCTCTCGGGCGAGCTGGGCACGGGAGACACCCTCACCATTCCGCTCGAGAACGACGTCGTTCGGCCCGCGCTGCTGCTGCACAAGGGCGAAGTGCTGCCCCCGCTCCCAGCCAAGGAGCCGAGCCCGCCTCAACCCGCGAAGCCGGTCGTGCACGCGCCTCGGCCCGACGCGAAGCCGCAGCAGGAGCACATTCAGTCTCCGAACCGCTCCGCCTGGGGCAGCACGCTGGGTGGCATCTTCGTCATCGCGCTGCTCTTCGGACTCGGCCGGTTCGCGCCCGCCGACTTCCTGCAGCACTCCACCGTGTTCGTGCTCGCGTGCTTCGTGGGCTGGCAGGTCATCTGGTCGGTGAGCCCCGCGCTCCATACGCCGCTCATGAGCGTCACCAACGCCATCTCGGGCATCATCATCGTCGGCGGTCTGCTGCAGGTCGGAGGCGGCGTCGATCTCGCCTCGGTGCTGGGCGTGCTGGCCGTCTTCTTCGCCACCATCAACATCGCGGGTGGCTTCCTCGTCACGGAGCGCATGCTCAAGATGTTCAGACGTGAAGACGCCGCACCGTCGTCGTCGGGAGGTCACCGATGAGCGGCGTGCTGGTGGTCGCCTACCTCGCGGCAGGCGTGTTGTTCATTCGTTCACTTGGCGGGCTCTCGAAGCAGGAGACCGCGTCGCAGGGCAACGAGCTGGGCATGGTCGGCATGGCCATCGCCGTGGCCGTCGCCATGGTCACGTGGATTCTGGGAGCCAACGACCCCTCGGCGCTCGAGCTGAACCAGCGCACGACGGGGCTCGCGATGCTGGCAGGCGCGATCGGCGTGGGCTTCTTCATCGGCGCCGTGCTGGCGAAGCGGGTCGAGATGACGGGCATGCCCGAGCTCGTGGCCATTCTGCACAGCTTCGTCGGGCTCGCGGCGGTGCTCGTCGGGTTCTCGAGCTACCTGCACCCGCACGGGCTCTCGGGTGACGAGATCGCGAAGACGGTGCACGAGGTCGAGGTGTGGATTGGCGTGGCCGTCGGCGCGATCACGCTCACCGGGTCGATCATCGCGTGGGGCAAGCTGAAGGGCTCCATCTCGGGCAAGCCGTTGCTGCTGCCTGGCCGCCATGCGCTCAACGCGGTCGCGGGCCTCGCGATGCTCGGCGGCACGGTCGCCTTCGTGCAGAACACCAACGGCAACGGCATCTGGTTGCTGGTCGGCATGACCGTCATCGCCGCGCTCCTCGGCGTGCACCTGGTCATGGCCATCGGGGGCGCCGACATGCCGGTCGTCGTCTCGTTGCTCAACAGCTACTCGGGCTGGGCCGCGGCGGCGGCGGGCTTCATGCTCTCGAACGATCTGCTCATCGTCACCGGCGCGCTCGTCGGCAGCTCGGGCACGATTCTGTCGATCATCATGTGTCGCGCGATGAACCGCTCGATCTTGAGCGTCGTCTTCGGCGGCTTCGGCACGGGTGACGCCAAGCCCGCGACGGGAGCGGCAGCAGCCATCACCGGCGAGGTGAAGGAGATCAAGGCCGACGAGCTCGGCGAGACGCTCTCGCAGGCGAAGAGCGTGGTGATCGTGCCCGGCTACGGCATGGCGGTCTCCCGCGCCCAGGGGTCGGTGAACGAGCTGACCCGCACGCTGCGTGAGAAGGGCGTGAACGTGCGGTTCGCGATTCACCCCGTCGCCGGCCGACTGCCCGGCCACATGAACGTGCTGCTCGCCGAAGCCGGTGTGCCGTACGACATCGTGCTCGAGATGGAGCACATCAACGCCGACTTCCCGCAGACCGACGTCGTGCTGGTGATCGGCGCGAACGACATCGTGAACCCGAGCGCGCTGAGCGACCCCAGCTCGAGCATCTACGGCATGCCCGTGCTCGAGTGCTGGAAGTCGAAGGTGACGGTGGTGCTCAAGCGCGGCATGGCGGCAGGCTACGCCGGCATCGACAACCCGCTCTTCACGCTCGACGGCACGCGCATGCTCTTCGGCGACGCGAAGAAGAGCATCGACGCGCTGGTCACCGCCGTCCGCAAGTAAGGCGCGAACGCCGCCCCTCTCTCGGGGGTGGCGAACGTCGCCCGCGGGGACTGCTCAGACGTCCATCAGCCAGCCGTGCGTGTCTTTCACGGTGCCGCGCTGAATGCCGGTGATCGTCTCGTAGAGCTTGAGGCCGAAGGCGCCGGGCTTGCCGTCGTTGATCTTCAGGGTCTCGTTGTTGGCGAACGCGAGCTCACCCACGGGGCTGATGACCGCGGCGGTGCCGGTGCCGAACACTTCCTTCAGCTCGCCCTTCGCGTGGGCGGCCTTGAGCTCCTTCACCGAGATGGCGCGCTCTTCGACCTTCACGCCCTGCTCCCTGGCCAGCGTGATGACCGAGTCGCGCGTGACGCCCGCGAGAATGGAGTCGGAGAGCGGCGGCGTCACCAGCGTGTTCCCCACGTAGGCGAAGAGGTTCATGGTGCCGACCTCTTCGACGAGCTCGTGGCTGCTGCTGTCGAGCCAGAGCACCTGATCGTACCCGGCCTTCTTCGCCTTGACGGCAGCGTGCAGGCTGGCGGCGTAGTTGGCGCCGGCCTTCGCGGCCCCGAGGCCACCACGCGGCGCGCGCACCTCGACGGTCTCGACCCAGATGCGCACGGGCTTGAGGCTGTTGCCGCCGTAGTAGCTACCCACGGGCGACGCGATGATGAAGTAGCGGTACGTGTTCGCCGGCCGAACGCCGAGGAACCCCTCGGTCGCGATGAGCGTCGGGCGCAGGTACAGCGACGTGCCTTCGGATTTCGGAACCCAGTCGGCGTCGACGCGCACGAGGGCCTTGCAGGCCTCGACCATCTGCTCGGCGGTCGGGGTGGGCATGCAGAGGCGCGGGGCGCCGACCATCATGCGCTCGGCGTGGGCCATGGGGCGGAACAGGCGCAGCTTGCCGTCGACGCCGCGGAAGGCCTTCGAGCCCTCGAACATGGCCTGGCCGTAGTGAAACACGCCTGCGGCCGGGTCGATGGCGAAGGGGCCGTACGGCTGAATCTTCGCGTCGAACCACCCCTTCTCGGCGGTGAAGTCCATCGTGAAGACGTGGTCGCTGAAGAAGCGGCCAAAGCCGAGATCACCCTCGGCCGGCTTCGCCTTCGGGTTGGTGGTCTTCGAAATCTGGATATCCATTCAATGCCTCGGAAAAACGGTCGCCGACCCCTTACACCTCTTGCCGCTGGGTCAAAAGGCTCGGTGGAGGCCCGTCACCCGGCCCCACCACAGGGTCGGCGCCGACCGAAAACTGGCGACGCCACAGGCTCGTGGCACCGTGTCGCACATGATGCGTGAACGCCGAAACCGCGATCGCCGAAGTGAACGCACGGTGCAGTTCGAGACCCGCCGCGCCGAAGAGCGCCGCGACTACCCGCGCTTCGAGATCGCGCTCGACGTTCGTGAGCCCACGGGGCGCTCGCGCTCGTGTTTCGGAGATCTCTCGCCCGAAGGAGCGGCGTTCGTCACCACGGCTCCGCCGCTCGGTGACTCGGTGCTCGTGCGCTTCCTGCTCCCCAACGTCGACGGGCACATCGTGGCGGCAGGCCGCGTCATCGCGCGCTCTGGCGTCGCGGCCGGCACGCAGGTGAGCGTGATCTTCACCGACATTCACATCGAGGCGCAGCTGGCGATCGCCGAGTGGGCGCAAGATCGCATCGTGCAGCGCAACGCGCAGAAGGTGACGCGCGCCCGCGGGGAGAAGCCGATTCCCCTCACGCAGGTCGTGTCGCGTGGCTGGTCGCGGTATCGCCCTTCCAGCGCCGCCGCTTCGTTTTGATCGCGGGGATTGCGTGACGCGGTGACGGGCCTGTAGGGGCTCGCGCGTGCGGCGCGTCGTCCTTCTCTCGAGTGTGGTGGTGCTGGCCTGCGGCGGCGTGCCCGTCGTCGACGCCTCCGATTCGGGCATCACGAGCGACGCCAGCGTGAGTGTCGACGCTGGCTTGACAATCGATGCCGGCGTGATGCTCGACGCAGGCGTGACGCTCGATGCCGGCGTGACGCTCGATGCCAGCGTGCCCCTCGATGCCGGCGTGACCCTCGATGCAGGCATGACCCTCGATGCAGGCGTGACGCTCGATGCAGGCGTCACGAACGATGCGGGCGTCATGTTCGACGCAGGTGCGTTGCTCGACGCAGGAACGACTCTTGATGCAGGTGGGCTCGACGCGGGGGTCGATTCGGGAGTGATCGACGCAGGCCCGCCGGGCCTCTTCCCCATCGAGGGCTTCGGCGCCGCGACCCGTGGAGGCTGGCAGCCGAACCACGACGAGGTGCTCGTCACCTCCCTCGCGAACGCAGGCCCCGGAACGTTGCGGGAGGCGCTCGACACCGCGACCGGGCCACGCGTCATTCGTTTCGATCTCAGCGGCGTCATTCCCCTCACGACACCGCTCTTCGTCCCGTCGAACGTGTCCATCGACGGCCGCGGCAAGCACATCACGCTGACTGGCAAGGGCCTGATCCTCGTCGGCACCGACGACGTCATCATCACCAACATCGCCATCGAAGACGTCGGCCCGAACTCGGAAGACGGCCTGCGCATCGGAGACCCCGCCGGGCCGAGTGAGCGCGTGGTGATCGATCACGTCACCTTCCGTGCGACGACGCAGAGCAAGGGCGACAGCGCGAACGTCGACGAGGCCATCTCGGTCGTCTTCGGAGCCCGCGACATCACGCTCTCGTGGCTGAAGATCGAAGGCTGGGAGAAGTTCATTCTCATCGGCAACGGCGACGCGCCGCAGTCGGTCGACGGCGCCATCACCGTCTCGATGCACCACATCCTCACCACGGCCACCGGGCGACGGCACCCGCAGGCGCGTTACGGCATCACCGACATCTGGAACTGCTTCTTCGACGACTGGCGCATGTTCGACTGGGCCTTCCTCGCGCCGTACCGCGAATCGTTCGCCGTGCAGGCCCAGGACAGCGCGCGCATTCGGTTCGAGAACTCGTTCGTGCGACGGCTGCCGCACACCAAGGACGTAGGCTCGCAGGCCGATCACGCGACGCGCTGCGAGACGAACGGGAAGATCGACACCGTGAACGTGCAGGTGGCGCCAGGCAGCACGGCTCCGCTCCAGTTTGGCGTCGGCTGCACGGGCTCGACTGGGTGGACGCGCCCCTACCCGATCACGCTCGACCCTGCCGACGCAGCGCTGCGGGCGCGCCTGGCCGCCGAAGCCGGCAACACGCTCTGATCAGCACTCGATGATGTTCACCGCGAGGCCGCCGCGTGCGGTCTCTTTGTACTTCGACGACATGTCGGCGCCCGTCTGCCACATCGTCGCGATCACCTTGTCGAGCGAGACCTTGTGCTTTCCGTCTCCCGACAGGGCCAGGCGTGCGGCGTTGATGGCCTTCACGCTGCCCATCGCGTTGCGCTCGATGCACGGCACCTGCACGAGCCCGCCGATGGGGTCGCAGGTGAGGCCGAGGTTGTGCTCCATGCCGATCTCGGCGGCGTTCTCGACCTGCTCCGGTGTGCCACCCATCACCTCGGCGAGCGCGCCTGCGGCCATCGAGCACGCCACACCGACCTCGCCCTGACAGCCGACCTCGGCGCCCGAGATGCTCGCGTTCTTCTTGTAGAGCGCGCCGATCGCCGCGGCGGTGAGCAGAAAGCGCATCGCGCCGTCGTCATCGGCGTTCGGAACGTGGCGCAGGTAGTACATGAGCACCGCGGGAATGATGCCGGCCGCGCCGTTCGTCGGAGCCGTCACCACGCGCCCTCCCGCCGCGTTCTCTTCGTTCACCGCCAGCGCCCACAGGTTCACCCAGTCGATGACCGCGAGCGGGTCGGTCGAACCGCGGGGGTCTGCGCGCAGCCGTCGATGGAGCGCCGCCGCGCGACGTTTCACCTTGAGGCCGCCCGGCAGAATGCCCTCGCGCTCGCAGCCGCGCTTCACGCAAGCCTCCATGGCGCGCGCGATCTCGATGACGTCACGCCGCAGCTCGGCCTCGGGGCGCACGGCCTTTTCGTTCTCGAACATCACCGTCGAGATGCTCAGCCCGTGCTGTTCGGCGAGCACGAGCAGGTCTTCGCCAGTCGAGAACGGGTATGGAATCGTGGCGGTCGACGCGGCCGTGTTGGCGCCTTCCGGGTGGCCTTCGTGGTTCACGACGAAGCCGCCGCCCACCGAGTAGTAGACGCGCTCGGCCAGCACCGCGCCCGCAGCGTCGAGGGCCGAGAAGCGCATGCCGTTGGGGTGCAACGGCAGCTTCTCGCGACGGTGAAAGACGATGGCATCGGAGCCGAACGCGACCGCTTGCCCGCCGAGCAGCTTCAGCGACTGCGCCCTGATGATCGCCTGAACGCGCGTGGGCACTGCGTCGACGTCGACCGTCTTCGGGTCTTCGCCCTCGAGCCCGAGCATCACCGCCACGTCGCTGCCGTGCCCTTTGCCCGTGAAGCCGAGCGAGCCGAACAGCTCGACCTTCACGCGCGCCACGCGCTCGAGCTGCCGATCGTCACGGAGCCGTTCGACGAAGCGCCTCGCAGCGCGCATGGGCCCGACGGTGTGTGAGCTCGAGGGCCCGATGCCGATCTTGAAGATGTCGAAGACGCTGATGTGCTCCATCGCGGCGGCACTGTAGCGACGAGGCCCGGGGGAACCATGGCGATGCGCTTGCGCGCTGCATCAGGGCGCCCGTTGCCAGAGCTGGTCTTTCGCGAGCTCTGAGACGAGCTGGTCGACCACGGGGCCGATGAGCTCGAGCACCGGAGCCCCCGAGGCCCCTGCGCGATATTCACCTTCGAGCGCGCGCCCCGGGTAGCTCGACCGAATGAGCGAGGCGTCGAGGCTGTCGCCCCTTCCGCTTTTCAGCGTGAGCGAGAGTTCGAGTCCGACGGCCTTCTTCGTCGTGATTGCCTTCGTCGCGGAGGCGTCGGTCTCTCCGCCGGGCGCGAGCTCGACAGGCGCCCACATGGACAGCGAGCGTTCGAGCGCGGCGCGGGCCGACTCCTTCGCGTTCGGAGCGTTCGTCGAATCGGAGACCGCAGCGAGCGAGACGTAGGCCAGCTTCGGCGCCGGCTTCTTCACCGCCGGCTTCTTCTTCGGACCCGCGAACGCGAGCGCCGCCACCAGCAGCACGGCGACGACGAACGACCTCGTCACGCCTTCAGCTCCGTCAGCACCTCGCCGAGCGAGCGCGTCATGCGGGCGCCACGTGACGCGGGAAACTTCGCGAGGCCCTCGGCGCGCAGCTTCGGCGCGAACTCCTTCTCGTAGCGCTGGAAGACCTGCATCGAGGGGAAGCGATAGCGCGCCTCGAAGCGCAGCGGGTTCGCCTGGGTGGGCTCGACGCGAACGATGGCTGCGTGACTGGCTCCGCCCTGCAGCACCTCGGCGAGGTGGCCGTCCTGGAGCCACCGCACCCACTCGCTCGCCACGTCGAGGGAGTCGAAGTCTGCAGTCACCGTGTACGCGATGGTCATGAAACACGGCGTAGTCCGACATCAGCTCGAACCTCAATCAGACAGAGAGACCTGCCGAATCAGCCGGTAGAGTGCGCGCTCATGAGAACTGCCCTGCTCACTGCGCTGTGCTCCACGATGGCCCTGGCTGCCCCCGCGAAGTCCGTCGTGGCCCTGCTGCCTCCAGCTGCCCCGGACGACGATCTGCGTGGCTTCGGCATGATGCTCGAGGCGCGCGCGTCGGAGCTGATCGAACAGTCGGGCAAGTTCTCGGAGCTGCACATCAAGCAGGTGCTCTCGATGGCCGACGCCGAAGGGCTGCCCGCGAACGAGCTGTCTGACGCGAAGAACGCAGCGTCGGCCCGCACCTTCCTCGGCGCCGATCGCGTCGTCACCCTCACGCTCGCGAGCGACGCGAAAGGCATGACGCTCACCGGCACCATCGTCGACGCGAAGAAGTCGACGCCGTTCACCGCGAAGCTGCCCATCACCTGGCCCGAGGCGCTCACCCAGGGCAGCGAGGCCGTCGCGAAGGCGGTGCTGGCGACCGAGAAGGCGAGCCTGCCGAAGAAGGCGTTGGCGCAGCCCGAGTCGAAGTCGCCCGAGGCGCTGCGGCTGTTGTCGCAGTGCTACGCGATCGTCATTCGGCAGCCGCTCGGCATCGACAACCCGGCGGTGCTGAACGGGGAAGAGCTCGATGGGGCGTCGGCGCTCTGCGAGAAGGCCCTCACCAACGACCCGTTGCTGAAGTTCGCGGGCGCCGTGCTCGCGCTCTCTCGGGCCATCACCGGCGACGCAGCCGGTGCGACGAAGGCGCTCGCCGGCCTCACCGCGACCGACGACATGGTCGAGCCCTACACCCTCGCCCGCTTCTGGATGGTGACGCGCTTTCAGTCGAACGAAGACGGCCTCGCCAGCTTGAAGGACGTGCTCAAGAAGCACCCGGGCGAGCTCATCGCGCTCAGCTACCTCGCCGACACCCAGGGGCTGCTCAACGATCACCCGGCGTCGCAGGCCTCGTGGAACGAATACCTCGCGCAGGTCCCCAGCTCGCCGTTCGCGTACGGCCGGCTCAGCAAAGCGCTCGCCCGGCAGAACAAGCACGACGACGCGATCGCTGCCGCAAAGAAGGGCCTCGAGCTGGCGCCGTCGAGCCGCTCGGCACGCCTCGAGCTCGGCAGCCGGTACATCGACGCGAACAAGCTCGACGACGCCATCGCCACGCTCTCGGAGCTGAAGGACGCGAAGGGGGAAGCGGTGCTGCGCCTCGGCTTCGCACACTGGCTCAAGGGCAACGTCGACGCGGCCGCTCCGCTCTTCCAGAAGGCGCTCGACACGGCGACGGCGCCCGGTGAGTGGAGAACCCGTGGCCGCGCGCAGTACAACCTCGCGCTGGTCGCGGCGAAGAAGGGCAACGCCAACGCGGCGAAGGCCGCACTGACCGCGTCGATGCAGACCGGGTACAAGGTGCGCTCGGTCGACCCGTCGCTCGAGAAGATCGCCAAAGAGGTCGAGCGCGCCGAGTTCCAGAAGGCCGCTCCGGCCGACGCGGGAGGCGGGGTGAAGCTCAGCCTCATGCCGAAGGAGTCGAGCCTGCTCCCCTTCGATCCCGCCGGCGAGCCCGACCTCACCCGCAAGAAGGACGCAGCGCCTCAGGGCTTCGTCATCTACAAGTTCTGAATCATGCCGTTGCCCGCACCGTTCACTGCCGCCCTCGCAGCCGATTTTCCTTCCGACTTCTCGACAGCCGAGCCCGCCGAGCTGGCGACCTACGGGAAGGACTGGACGAAGGTCTTCACGCCGAACGCCTCGCTGCTGGTGCGCCCGCGCACGACCGACGAGGTCTCACGGTTCCTGAAGCTCGCGTCCGCCAACGGTGTCGCCGTGGTGCCGAGCGGTGGCCGAACGGGGCTCGCTGGCGGCGCGATGGCCACGAATGGCGAAGTGGTGCTCTCGCTCGAGCGCATGCGCACGCTGCAGCCGGTCGACACACTGGCCATGACGGTGCGGGTGCAGGCCGGCGCCATCACCGAAGCGGTGCACCAGCACTGCGCGAACGAAGGGCTCTTCTGGCCGGTCGACTTCGCGTCGAAGGGCTCGAGTCAGGTGGGCGGCAACATCGCCACCAACGCGGGCGGTGTGCGCGTCATTCGGTACGGCCTGACCCGGAACTGGGTGCTCGGCCTGCAGGTGGTGACGCCGACCGGAGACGTGCTCGAGCTCAACGGCGCGCTCGAGAAGAACAACACCGGCGTCGATCTGCGCCAGCTCTTCATCGGCAGTGAGGGCATTCTCGGCGTCATCACCGAGGCGACGCTCAAGCTCACGCGACTGCCCGAGAAGGTCGACGTCTTCCTCTTCTCGGTGCCCGATCTCCAGGGCGTGCTCACGCTGTTCGAAGAGGCGCGCAAAGGCCCGTTCACGGTGATGGCGTACGAGTTCTTCACCGACAAGTGCAGCCGCCGGCTCGAGGCGCACCGGAAGATTCGGCCGCCCTTCGACACGCCGTCGACGCACTCGGTGCTCCTCGAGGTCGAAGCGGCGAAGCCGGGCGCGCTCGATGGGTGGCTGGGCTCGTTGTTCGAGCGCGGGCTGGTGACCGATGGAACGCTGGCGGCCGACTCCGATCAGGCGAAGTTCTTGTGGAGTCTGCGCGAGGGCATCTCGGAGTCGCTCTCGGCGACCGGCCTGCCGCACAAGAACGACATCTCGCTGCCGATCTCGGGGCTGAAGCGCTTCTGCGACGAGCTCGAGGCGTTGCTCGCGAAGAAGTACCCGGGCTGGGAGCTCTGCCTCTTCGGTCACATCGGCGACGGCAACCTGCACGTGAACATCATGAAGCCGGACTCGATGGAGAAGGCCGAGTTCCTCGCCCGGACGCACGCGTGTGACGAAGACGTGTTCACGCTGGTGAAGGCGCACCAGGGCTCGATCAGCGCCGAGCACGGCATCGGCCTGTTGAAGAAGGACTTCCTCGGGTACTCGCGCACGCCCATCGAGCTCGCCTTGATGCGCGAGCTCAAGCGCTCGTTCGATCCCAAAGGGCTGCTCAACCCCGGCAAGGTGCTCTGAGGGCTCACTCCACCGAGTCGATGTCGATCTCCACGCTGTACCGGCCGTACTCGCCAGGCGACTCGTCGGTCACGCGCATCACCGAGTTGGCGACGTCGATGTCGATGGCGGCGTCTGAGTCTCTCGCGCTCGTCAACGAGTCCACGACGGTGATCAGACCGTTCACTCCGAGCTGACAGCGAGCCGCGTGGCGAATCGGCGCTCCGTAGAGCACCGTGCCGTCACACTCGACGACGACGCGGCACTCCTGGGGTGAGCCGACCACGGGAACGACGCCGGCTTCGCAGTGCGCCCCGGCGTGCGCGGGCGCCCTCCCCGTCTCGGCGCGAACGGTGCCCATCACCCTGAAGCCACCGGGCAACAAGCGCTCGGCCACGGTCGCACCGCGGCTGGCCACGGGCACTGCGCGCTCGTGCGGAGGCGGCGACTCGGCGGCTGGCGAAGGCGCTGGCCCCGGCTCCGTCGGTTGGGCCGCGACAGGGTCGACCCGCGCCGGACCGGGGTCGGAACGGTCGGAGCTGCGCGCGCTGGCGAGCCAGACGATCAGGCCCACCAGCACCAACGCCAGTGCGGCGATCGCGAGCGCGGCTCGACTATTGGAAGCGCCAGACGATGCCATCTTGATCGTTCGTGTCGGTGCCGCGCGACTGGCCGGAGATCACCAGGCGGTTGCTGCCGTCGATCAGCAGCCCGTGCCCGAAGTCGCGCCCGTCGCCTCCGCCCGCGTTGTGCTGCGTGTACACGCCGTCACCATCGAACGAGGTGTCGAGCACGCCGCCGCCAGTGAAGCGATAGATCGCGAGATCGAAGCCCGTGCCAGCGACGAACCTCGTGCCCGTGACGTAGATGCGGCCGCTCGAGTCGATGGCCAACCCCAGTCGCTGCTCGTTCACGTTGAGGAGCGAGACGCTGTTCGGGTCGGCGAAGAACCCGGTGCCGTTGAAGGTCGTGTCGAGGGCGCCCGCTGCGGTGAAGCGCCACACCGTGATGCGCGGGTTGCCCGAGGTGCCCGTTCCGTCGGACGAGTAGCCGGCGACCACGATGCGCCCGTCACTCTGAATGGCCACGGCGCGGCCGGAGTCGTTGCGGGTGCCCGCAGGAGACGCGGCGCCCGTCACCGCGATGCCGTCACCGTCGAACGAGGTGTCGAGCGTGCCGTTGGTGTTGAGTCGGTACACGACGAGATCGTCACCCGCAGCGATGGTCGTGCCCGTGGCGCCCGCACCGACGACGACGAGCTTGCCGTCGGTCTGGCGAGCGATGGCGAAGGCGCGCTCCGAGGAGTTGGTGACGGTGTTGCCGTTGGCAGCGCCGTGGTGGCGGAAGACGCCTCCCGTGCCGAACGCGGCGTCGAGGGCGCCCGTTGTGGTCAGCCCCACCACGACGACGTCATTCCCGCTCGCGGCCGTCGCGGTGAAGCCAGCGACTGCGTAGCCGAGCGTGGGCCGAACGACGAGATCGTGCGCCTGCGCGCTGGCGGTGGCCGAGCCGCCACCGAGGGTCGCGGCCGAGTACAGGCACGAGCCCGTCGAGCAGAACGAGGAGTCGAGCCCGCCAGCGGCCGTGTAGCGCACGAGGGCGAAGTCGTTGCCGCCGCCGACGCGATCGGAGTAGCCGGCCGCGATCGTCAGGTTACCGTCGGCCGCCACGCCGAAGAACTGGTCGCGCCGGGTGCTGTCGTAGAACTGGGTACCGGAGGTGTTGAACGACGCCAGAGGCGCGCCGCTCGCGTTGAACGCCCACAGCGCGCCGTTCTCGCTCGAGGTGCCGGCGCCGACGACGTTGGTCCACCCGACCGCGACGAGCGAACCGTCGGAGCGCAGGGCGACGTCGCTGGCGATGTCCTGCCGGAAGCCGGTGAGGCCCAGAATGTAGACGCCGTCGCCACCGCCGTACGTGGTGTCGAGCACACCCGCCGACGTGTACCGGAGCACGACGGTGTCGTCGTTGAAGCCCGTCACGTTCGTCACCGACTCGCTGTTGCCGATGTTGAGAATCTCGCCGGCGCTGGTGATGGCGATGCCCGACGGCGTGTCACCGCGGTTGCCGCCCGCGAGGTTGCTGCGCACGTCGAAGCCGTCGCCCGAGAACGTGGTGTCGAGCGCGCCCGAGGTGGTGACTCGGAAGGTGGCGAGGTCGTTGTCGAAGGCGGGCGTGCCCCAGTACGCGCCGCCGACGATGCGGCCGTCGGGCTGCACGCCGATGCGCCAGATGGCCGTCGAGGTGGTGCTGCCGAAGGTGTACGTCGCGTGACCGTCTCCGTCGAAGCTGGTGTCGAGCGCGCCGGTCGACAGGTTCCACCGGGAGATGAGGCTCGAGGTGTTGCCGGGCCGGCCCGCGGCGATGAGCCGGTTCGACGCGTCGATGACGCAGCTCTCGTAGTCGCCGCCCGTGGTGAAGCCGGTGACGAAGCGGCCATCACCGTCCCACGTGGTGTCGCGTCGGCCGGTGGTGGTGAAACGCCAGACGGCGGGCGTGTTGTTGTTCACCGCGTCGCGCGTGAAGCCGGCGCCGTAGATGCGGCCGCTCGAGTCGATGGCGAGATCGAAGATCTGATCGGCAGGAGAAGACGCCGCGCCGCCCGCGAGTTGATCGGTGACGAAGCCCGGGGGGTCGGTCGCGTTGTCTCCGGTCGGGCCGCCGAACGTGGTGTCGATGGTGCCGTTGGTGTTGAGGCGGCCGACGAAGAGCTTGTTGTTCGTCGCGGGCGTGACGTTGCGCGAGATGCCGGCGATCACGATCTTGCCGTCGCTCTGCAGGCTGACGGCGGCGACGCGATCGAGGTTGTTGCCTCCGGCCACGTTGTTGAACGTGAAGCGGCCCTGGGTGCCGAAGGTGGTGTCGTACGCGCCAGTGTCGTTGAGGCGCACGACGAGCAGGTCGTCACCGTTCGTGTTGCCGAAGGTGTCGCCCACGATCACGATCTGCCCCGTCGAGGTGATGGCCACGTCGGCGAAGCGGTCGAAGGTGCCACTGCGCCCGGCGTTGGGGAACATCAGCACACCGTTCGGGCCGAACGTGGTGTCGGGAGTGCCGTTCGCGTTGAGGCGCAACACGAAGCCGACGTCGACGCTGCCGGCTGCGTTGCCGACGACGATCAGCTTTCCGGCATGGGCGCCGACGGTGATGAGGGCCGAGGCGTTGCTCGAGTCTCTCGCGTTGCTGGTGCCGGGGCTCGGGGTGACACCCTCGGCGTCTCCGTCGGAAGCGAAGGTCAGATCGGGCCCGAAGCTCGCGAGGCAGACGCCAGCCGCGGTGCAGGTGCCGCTCTGGGCGCCCGAGGTGCACGCCGTGCCTGCGGGCTCGGAGCCGTCGACCGGGCACACAGCGCTCGAGCCGGTGCACGACTCGGAGCGATCGCAACCCGCTCCATCGGCATCAGCACGGCAGATGTTCGTGTTGGCGAGGAAGCTGTCGGCCGGGCAGCTCACCGCGGTGCCGTTGCAGGTCTCTGCGACGTCACAGACGCCGGCCGATGCGCGGCAGATGGTGCCATTGGGCGTGCGCAGATCGCCGGGGCAGGCAGCGGCCGTTCCCGTGCAGGTTTCTTGCGGGTCGCAGACGCCGGCGGAGGCGCGACAGACGGTCGAAGCGGAGAAGAACCCGTCTGCCGGGCAGGCAGCAGCGGTGCCCGTGCACAGTTCCGCCGCGTCACAGAGGCCAGCAGACGCGCGACAGACGGTGGAGGAAGGAGCGAACGCGTCGCCAGGACACAGCCCCGAGGTACCAGTGCAGAGCTCGGGGGCGTCGCAGATGCCGGCCGAAGCGCGGCAGATGGTGGTGTTCGACGACAAGGTGTTCGCGGGGCAGGCAGCTGACGCGCCGGTGCACGACTCCTGAGGGTCGCAGACGCCAGTCGAGGGCCGGCAGATGACGGTGTTGCTCGCCAGCGTGTCAGACGGGCACGTCGCGCTCGTTCCACTGCACGTCTCGGCCACGTCGCACGTTCCTGCCGACGCGCGGCAGACGACGGTGTTGCTCGCGAGTGTGTCCGAGGGACAAGCCGCGCTCGTTCCACTGCACGTCTCGGCGACGTCGCACGTTCCAGCCGACGCGCGGCAGACGACGGTGTTGCTCGCGAGTGTGTCCGAGGGACAAGCCGCGCTCGTTCCGCTGCACGTCTCGGCGACGTCGCACGTTCCGGCCGATGCACGGCAGACCACCGTTGCGCTCGCCAGTGTGTCCGACGGGCACGCCGCGCTGGTTCCGCTGCAGGTCTCGGCCACGTCGCACGTTCCGCCCGACGGCCGGCAGACCACGGTGTTGCTCGCGAGTGTGTCCGAGGGACAAGCCGCGCTCGTTCCGCTGCACGTCTCGGCGACGTCGCACGTTCC
>JAACJQ010000256.1 GCA_016879935.1 Archangiaceae bacterium
CGAGAGGCCTGCTCAGGCTGACGAAGGGCGGCTGGTGCTAACCATTGATGCCAACTTCAAACGCTCAACAACCGTGGCGCACCACACCGATGGCAGTTGCTGGGAAGTCGGAACTCTGGTTGGGCGGCGATGGCCCCATCGGTCAACTCCAACGATTCGTGGTACGCTAGTGCGTTTCACGCAGATTGCGTTTGTTTTGGCCGCAGCGTGTCGGCCAGCGGCTCCACAACAGGATTCCGGCCTGTTTCGCGTGGTGGCATTTGTGTCGCACGACGCGGGTCTCGACGCGGGTGACATTGCCGACTCAGGGTCAGACGGCGGATTGCCGGATGCTGGTTCTCCTTGCCTTGGGCAAATCTACTTGGATGGAGGCCTGTGCCTAGAAGTTGCAGACCGCAGCGCGGATATTGAGCAGTTATTGAGTGTTTCGCTCTCCAACACTCAGGTCATTGCCGGAGAGTCACCTTGGATTGTCGTTGGCCAGCAACTCCTCGATGCTGGCTTCTGGTGGACTCCGCTATCAATCATTGAGCAGGTGCAAGCTGATAGAGGTCATCTGATTGCGTCAGTATCGGCGGTAGGCGCCGGTCCAACTCTGTGCGGAACGGTGCGTGGGCCAACGGGCGGATCGAGGCCTCTGGTCGTTGGAGCTGATGGCTCCGTTGCTGGCTATGAGACGTCGGTTGGTGGAGGGTGTCGCTGGGCAGCCGGCCGGTTCTGGGCCACAAGCGGCGCAATTGTGGGCCCCGAGCATGGTGTGTGGGAGCCGACCGGGCCGAGTGCACTGGCAAGTCCTGAAATGAATGGCATTTCCGATACTGGCGCAACGGTCCTCAACGGTGTTGATCGCGATGCTGGAGTCCTTGTCGCCTTTGTCGTGCGCGAGGGTCAGCCCCCCCAAGTCCTGCGAGACGGTCAGGCAGGGGGAATCGGAGTCTCTGCTTTCATGAGCACCAGCGGCAGAGTTGTCGGAACCGACACTGGAGCCCGAATTATTGTCTGGGACTCCATCACTCAATCAGGTCGTAGCCTTCGCGCTGATCAGTCATTCCTCACTAGTCCGCGGCGAATGTTTGTTGCGGCTGACCTGAGTCTCTGTGCGAACTTTACTGCCCCTGATCGAACGACCCACGTCGTTGTCTGGCTGAACGGGAGCGGCGAGCCGCTGGACCTCTTCCAGACCGTGGTGGGCCATTCGAGTTGTCTCGTAGCTTGGCCCGACGGTCGGTTCGTAGTCCGGACTCTCGATGGGAGCGGCAGGGTCCTTCTTCTCCGCATCCGGCGTTCTTGAGCCAAGCCGAAGCCACGCTGACGACCGGGCGTTTTCTCACTCGGTGAGAACCTCACCGAGCGACGGCACTGATCCCGAGACTCCTTTCGCAGCAGAACCCGCGGCCCATGCGTCTTCCCCACGTTGTCGCCGCGTGCAGTGCCGTTGCTGTCCTTTCTGCGGCAGGCGCGTGTGGTGGCAAGCAGCACACCCGCTGCATGACGAGCACCGACTGTGCAGCAGGTCAGGTCTGCAGCGCAGGCACCTGCCAGACGCCGCTCTTCGTCGGAGGCAGCACGGGCGGCTCGGGCGGAGGCTTCTTCCTCAATGGCGGCTCGGGTGGTGGCTCCGCGACGGACGGAGGTTCACGCGACGGAGGCCTGCCCGACGCAGGGTTCATGTGCTTGGGCACGTGGATCAACGACGGTGGGTATTGTCTCGAGTTTGATGACAGGACTGCCGCCGTACAGAGCCAACTCGGCGTCGCCTTTGCTGCAATTCAAATGGTCGCCGGTGAAGAGCCATGGGTGGCAGGCGGGTATCGACTGGACGATGGTGGCTTCTGGTGGACTCCGGTTTCTCTCGGCGCGGAGACCGTGTCGCTGGAGGGCAGGCTGATCCCCAGCGTCTCTGCCCTCGGAGCGGGACCGTTTCTCTGCGGTACCGAGCCCGGACCAACCGGAGCTGCCAGGCCGGTCATCATCAGCCGAGATGGGTCGGTTGGCGGAACCGAGACAGACCTGGGCGGCGGCTGTCGTTGGGCGGCAGGAGAGTACTGGGCAACCAGTCGTGCGGTCGTCAGCCCGACTCACCATGTCTGGGAGCCACTCGCTCCCAGCGGTGTCCTCATCGGACTGATGAACGGTGTCTCGAATAGGGGCAGCGTTGTGATGAATGGAGTCTCGGCCGATGGTGGGCGACGGGTGTCTTTCGTTCTGGCCGAAGGGCTTCCCACCCAGGCACTCAATGATGACCAGAACGGCAGCAACGGCATTCGCGGCTTCATGAGTCCGAGTGGCCGTGTGGTCGGCATGGACGACGGCAGCCGGGTGCTCGTGTGGGAATCGCCTGACCGTGTCGCGAGGAGTCTGGAGGTCGAGAGTTCATTGATGACTGGTTCCCGACTGATCTTCGTCGCGGCCGACCTGAGCCTCTGTGCAACCTTCACTGACCGGCAGCCTCGCGACCACGTCATGCTTTGGCTTGAGGGCAGTGGGCAACCCGTCGACCTGTTCAAGACGAGCATCGGAGACGCGACTTGCCTGGCGGCCTGGCCGGATGGCCGCTTCATCATTCGATCCTTCGAAGGTGCTGGCCGACTCCTCATCGTGCGTCTCACGAAGCCCCGCTGACGATCGGCCCTTTTCTCACTCGGTGAGAACCTCGCCACGAGCCTCCCACGGCAGTTGATCCCGAGACTCCTTTTGCAGCAGAACCCGCGGCCGATGCGTCTTCCCCACATTGTCGCCGCGTGCAGTGCCGTTGCTGTCCTCTCCTTCGCAGGCGCGTGTGGTGGCAAGCAGCCCACCCGCTGCATGACGAGCACCGACTGTGCACCAGGTCAGGTCTGCAGCGCAGGCACCTGCCAGACGCCGCTCTTCGACGGCGGCAGCAACACGGGCGGCTCTGGAGGAGGCTTCTTCTTCGTCGATGGCGGTACGGGCGGCGGCGCTGCGACGGGCGGAGGCACGGCCACGGGCGGCGGCGGAGCGGCGAGCGGCTGCAACCCGCAGAACTGCGCAGCCGGTTGCTGCGACATGAACGGCGTCTGCCAGGGCGGAACGACCCGCGGCGCGTGCGGTATCGGCGGAACCATGTGCGTCACCTGCGGC
The DNA here is from genome assembly GCA_016879935.1 of Archangiaceae bacterium. Lineage (GTDB taxonomy): Bacteria > Myxococcota > Myxococcia > Myxococcales > Myxococcaceae > Xiheimicrobium. The sequence continues at coordinate 3,103 of JAACJQ010000256.1, forward strand.
ACCGGTCGCGTCTGCACCGGCGGCGTCTGCACGAGCCCGATGGGTGGCGGCTCGGCTGGCGGCGGCACCGGCGGCGGAACGCCAGCGTGCAGCCCCACCACCTGCGCGAGCGGCTGCTGCGACACCACCGGGCTCTGCGTCGCAGGCACCAGCACGCAGGCGTGCGGTACCGGCGGTCGTGTCTGCATTGGCTGCTTCGGCGGCGATGTCTGCTCGGCCGGCTCCTGCGTCGCCAACATGGGCGGCGGCTCGGCGGGCGGCGCGGCGAGCGCTGGTGGCACTGCGACTGCCGGTGGCACTGCGACTGCCGGTGGAACGGCGACGGCCGGTGGAACGGCGAGCGCGGGTGGAACGGCCTCGGCGGGCGGCACCGCGTCGGCAGGTGGAACGGCCTCTGCGGGTGGCACCGCGTCGGCTGGCGGCACTGCGTCGGCTGGCGGCACTGCGTCGGCTGGCGGTTCTGCGACGGCGGGCGGCTCTGCGGGCGGCGGCATGGCTCCGGTCGGCGACGTCTGCGCGACGGCGGAAGCGATCACCGGCGGCAGCGTCTCGGCGCCGCTCGTCGTGAACGGCACCACCGTCGGCTACACGAACGACTACACCGGCGTGAGCCAGTCGAACTGCTACGGCACCTCGGGCCGCGACCGCGTGTACTCGGTGTCGCTCGCGCCCAACGCCCGCGTGCTCGCAAGCATTCGTCAGGCCGCGACCGGCACGCTGAACGATCCCTCCATCAATCTCGTGGTGGGCCCCGAGGCGCAGTGCTCGGCGATGCCCCGCGTCTGCGTCGCAGGTGACGACAACGGCGGCGCCACGACCGTGAACGCGGTTCGGTACATCAACCCGTCGTCCTCGACGCAGACCGTCTTCATCCTCGCCGACTCGTTCTCCGCGACCGACACCGGCGGCGCCTTCCGCCTCGACGTCAGCGTCGACAACCCCGCCGCTGGCGACGCGTGCGAGAGCCCCATCGTGCTGATGAGCGGCACGCCGCGCACGGGCGAGGCCCTGACGGGTTTCGCGAACGACTACTTCGATCGCTCCGGCGCCGGCAGCGGCTGCGCCGTCTCGACCGCCAGCAACGGCGTCGACCGCGCGTACAGCGTGCTCGTGGGCGCTGGCGAGACGATGGTCGTCACGGTGACGCCAAGCGCCGGCCTCGACACCGCCATCAACCTGCACGGTGACGCTGCGGAGTGCCTCGGTCGCTCCTGCGTGACGTCCTCCAACACGGGCGCGGCGGGCGCGGTCGACACGCTCCAGTGGACGAACAGCGGCACCACCGCGCGCACCATGATGGTGGTCGTCGAGTCGCCGAGCGGAGCGACGGGCACGTACACCATCGGCGTCACCACCGGCACCCTGCCCGGCGACGTCTGCGCCACCACCCCGACGCCCATCACCACCGCCACCACGCTCACCTCGCAGTCGCTCTCGGGCTACGCGGTCGACTACGGCCAGTCGACGGTGGCCAACGGCTGCGAGAACTCGAGCGGCCCCGATCGCGTCTACGCCATCACGGTGCCGGCGCGGCAGCGCGTCTACACGCGGGTCACTCCGACGAGCGGCCTCGACCCCGTGCTGAACTTCATCAACGGCACCGCGGCAGCCTGCAACGCCTCGCCGCGCGTGTGCGTCGCGACCGCCGACTCGTTCGCGAGTGGCGGCGCCGAGCTCGGCTGGTGGGACAACGCGACCATGTCGCCGCAGAACGTCTTCGTGGTCGTCAGCGGCTACTCAGCGGGCTCGTCGACCGGCACCTTCTCGTTCAACGTCGACTACCGCACGGGTGATCACTGCCCCTCCGCGACTCCAGTCGCAGGCCCCTTCCCCAGAACCATCTCGGGCGAGTCGTTCACGGGCTACCAGCAGGACATCGCAGGCGGCTCCTCGCCGTGCCGCAGCTACTTCGGCCCTGATCGCGTCTACGCCGTCACCATTCCGCCCCGCGGCGGTGCTGACGGTGGCATCCCCGGCCGCATGGACTTCTCGGCGACGGGCTCGGGCGGCCTGGACCCCGTGCTGAACGTCTACAACTTCGAGAGCACCTGCACGGCCAGCACCGCCGTCTGCCTTGCTGGCTCCGACTCGACGTTCAGCAACGGCACCGAGGCGGTCGCCATCACCAACCCGAACGCGGTGCCAGTCACCGTCTTCGTGGGCGTCTCGAGCAGCAGCAGCACCGCCACCGGCACCTACTCGATTACGGTGAACAGCCGGTAAGCCAGCGTCTTTCCTTCCCCGGCGAAGGGCGTGTGCTACGCAGACACCCGTTTCTTCGCCGAGGAGCCCATGCCAGACGCCACGCCGGCCCCCGTTGCTGCTGCTCCCCTGCCGGTCCTCAACTTGAACGTCGGTGATCGGGTCGTCTACCCGAACCAGGGCCTCTGCGCCGTCACCGACATCAAGACCGAGGAGATCGCAGGTCAGAAGCTCGTCTTCGTCAGCCTCACGTTCCTGGAGACGGGCGCCAAGGTGAAGGTGCCCAAAGACAAGCTCGCCAAGAACGGCGTGCGCCGCGTCGCCTCGCCCGAAGACGTGAAAGAGGTCTTCGACTTCCTCAAGAGCGACTCCGAGCGCGCGTCACTCGACTGGAAGAAGCGCGCCCGCGACAACACCGAGCGCCTCTCCGTCGGTGGGCTCATCGGCCTCGCCGAGGTCGTGAAGGGTCTGCAGGTGCTCTCCGAGCTGCGCCCGCTGCCGCCCAAGGAGCGTGAGCAGTACAACGACGCGCGCCACCTCTTCGTCACCGAGCTCGCCGCGGCCATGTCGTGCAGCGAAGCCGACGCCGAAGACGCGCTCGACGTCATTCTCTTCCCGCCCGGCAAGGAGCGCCCCAAGCGAAGCATCGAAGAGTTCCAGGGCCTCGTCGGCGACGACGAGCTCGGCCTCGGCGACGATCTGCTCGGCATCGACGGCGAAGGTGCCAGCGAAGAAGACTCCGAAGAGAAGGAGAAGGGCGAAGAGGGCGAAGGCGAAGAAGGAGACGGCGAGGACGAAGAGGCGCCCAAGAAGAAGCCGGGCAAGCCCGCCGCTGCTGCCGCCAAAGCCGCTCCGAAGAAGAAGCTCGACATCGACGCCGAGGTCACGATGGCGCAGGGCGCCGCGCTCGAAGCGCCCGCTCCGAAGAAGCGTGGCCGCCCGCCGAAGCCGAAGCCGCCCGAGCCCGCGATTCCCGAGCCGCCCAAGAAGCGTGGCCGCCCGCCGAAGCCGAAGCCGCCCGAGCCCGCGGTGCCGGAGCCGCCCAAGAAGCGCGGCCGCCCGCCGAAGCCGAAGTGATCGACTGAACGGAAAGCACACCCATGATCCGCATCGTCACCCTGGACGAATACGAGGCGCCCATTCTCAAGGCCCTCGCGAAGACGCTGTACACGGCGTTCGCCGTCGGCGCCGAGCACTCGGGCAGCGTCACCGTGCCGCACGGGCAGGTCGAGCCGTACGACGCGAACAAGCTGCTCGACACCCTGCCGAAGGTGCAGGCCTTCGCCGACGACAAGGTGCTGTTCCTCACCACGCGCAAGCTCTCGCCGCGAAAGCTCGCCTCGGGTGAAGCGCCGACCGCTGGCCTGTCTCGCTACAAGGGCCAGAAGGCCATCGTCACCAGCTCGGTCATCAAGACGCTCAACGCCGACACGGTGAAGACGCTCGCGCGCTACGCGATGCAGGAGATCGGGCACGCGTTCGGCCTGCACCACTGCCTCGACCCGCGCTGCGCGATGTACCCGTCGTGGACGCCGTCGTACCCGCAGGGCGAAGCGAGCTTCTGCGTGTTCTGTCGCGACACGAGCGAGGCCGCCATTCGGATGACGAAGTCGTGAACCTCTGGGCCGAGACGGCCGCACGGCTCAAACGATGGGAAGGGTTGGCGCTGGTCGTCGTCGCGCTCGCCTGCATCGGGTTCCAACTCAAGCTGCCATCGGCCACCCCGAGCGACGCCGACTACAAGGCCGCTGCCGCGATCATCGAGCAGGAGTTCCAGGCCGGTGATGTGGTGCTGCTGGCGCCGTGGTTCATCGAGCGCGCCCGGCTGTTCGTGCCCGAGAAAGTGCCCGTCGTCGGCTACTACGGCAGCGACAGTGACGATCTCCGGCTGCACCGGCGCATCTGGGTGCTCTCGAATCCATCGCTCCCCCGCTTCTCGTGGAGCGGGTTCATGGAGTCGTTCGGTGCCCGCCGCACGCAAGACGGCCAGGAGCGCTCGTTCGGCCCACTCACCTTGAAGCGCTTCACCAACGGGCGCGCCCGTCAGGTGCTGTTCTCGGCCGCGCAGTCGCTCGGTCAGGCGCGCGTGTACCTCGATGGGCCGCAGGGCCAGCAGCCGTGTCAGTTCGCGGGGCGTTCGTGGCGATGTCCGAATGGTGGAGAGATCGTGGAGGAGTGGCGTGAGCTGCACTTCGAGCCGCACCGCTGTCTGCGCTTCTACCCGCCGGGTGGCCCGACGAAGCTGGTCGCCGAATTCCAGGGCGTGCCCGCGACGAACACGCTCCAGCTCATCACCGGCTACGCGTGGGAGCGCGGTTACTACCGCAACGAAGGCCCCACCGACTTCGGCGTCGAGGTGAACGGCGACGCGCAGGTCACGCGCCTGCTGCCCGGCATCGAGAAGGTCTACCGCGTCGATCGACCCAACACTGCGGCCGGCACCGTGCGCGCGTGGGTGCAGGCCGACAACCCGCGAAACCGTGAAGTCTGCTTCGAGCTGTTCGGCTTCGGTCCGGAGGGCGCATGAGCAAGCAGAAGCGCGAAGCCGCCGAGACTGGCCCGTTGCCGGAAGTTCCCGCTGCGCCTGTCAGCAGTGAGACGAGAACCACGAAAGACGTGACGCTCGACCGCCGCATCGGCTGGGCGTTGTTCATCTTCGGCACGGTGCTGTTGCTGGCGACCGAGAAGCCCGCCGGCTTCGTGCGTGACGAGAGCGTCTACTTCGCCGCCGCCGAGCAGCACGCGCGGTGGTTTCAGCTGCTGCTCTCGTCTCCGGGCCAGGCGTTCGAAGACCAGGCCATCAGCCAGTCGTTCGAGTTCAACCACGAGCACCCGGCGCTGATGAAGAACCTGTACGGGCTCTCGTTTCTCGTCCTTCACGAGAAGCTCGGGCTCATGCGGCCAGCGGCGGCGTTCCGCTTTCCCGCGTTCCTCGCAGCGGCGCTGATTCTTCCCCTGCTCTTCTCGCTCACGAGACGCACCTTCGGGCGGGCCGCGGGCGTGATGGCGGCGCTCTCGTTTCTGCTCGTGCCGCGGCAGTTCTTCGAGGCGCACCTGTCGTGCTTCGACGTGCCGATGGCGACGACGTGGTTGCTCGTCGTGTACTGCTTCATCGAAGCCCTCGAGCGGCCGCGCTGGTGGCTCTACACGGGCCTGGCGTTCGGCGCGGCGATGGGCACCAAGCACAACGCCTACTTCATTCCCGTGGTGCTGATTCCCTTCGCGCTCTGGGAAGGCTGGAAGCGTTCGAAGGACGTTCCGCAGGCGCGGCAGCTGTTCCTCGCCATCAACGGCGTCTTCGTCGCCATGGCCGGGCTCTACGCGTTCATGGTGCTCGCGCTTGGCGGCGTGGAGTCGTTTCAGCGTTCGTTCTTCGCCATCAGCCCGCAGCTGGGCTTGTGGGTGCTCGCCTGCGCGGTGGGCTCGTGGCTGCTCTTCCTGCTCGGCAAGGCGCACGCGCCGACGTTCAGAACGGTGGCTCCGCTGGTGGCGATGGTCGCGCTCGGGCCGATCATCTTCTACCTGCACTGGCCGTATCTCTGGCACCACCCGGTCGACCGCTTCGCCTGGTACCTGAGCTTCCACCTGAACCACGAGCACTACACGTGGTTCTACCTGGGAGAGCTGCTCCGTCAGCCGCCCTTCCCGCTCGGCTACGTGTTGGTGAAGACCGCGATGACGGTGCCGACGTCGCTCTTCCTGCCGATGGTGTTCGGCGTGGCGTGGGTCGTGGTGCGCACGTTCAAGAAGACCGTCACCATGTTCGAGCTCATCGTGCTCGCGAACGCGGCGACGTCGATCATCATCTTGAGCCAGCCGAGCGTTCCGCACTTCGGCGGCGTGAAGCACTGGTTCCCCTCGATGCCGTTCCTCGCGTTGCTGGCGGCGGGCTCGGTGGTACGCGGCGTCGAAGGCCTCGTGGAGTGGCTCAAGCCGAAGCTCCCGAAGCTCGAGCTCCAGTCGGCGTTCATCGGCGTGAGCGCGCTGCTCTTCATTCCCGCGCTCATTCAATCGGTGCGCGTGTACCCGTACGGAACCAGCGCGTACTCGGAGCTCGCTGGCGGGCTCCCGGGCGCGGCGGCGATGGGCATGCAGCGGCAGTTCTGGGCGAACAACGTCACCGGCGTGCTCGAGTGGATCAACCAGAACGCGCGGCCCGGTGAGCGCGTGTACCTGCACGAGTGTCACGGCGGGCAGATTCGCGACTACCAGCGCAACGGCATGCTCCGAAACGATCTGCGCTTCGTGGGCGGGCCGTTCGACGCCGACATCGTCGCGTACCAGTACCACCAGGAGTTCCGCGAGACCGAGTTCCAGGTCTGGCAGTCGTTCGGCACCACGCAGCCGGTGACGGGCCTGTACGTGGACGAGACGCCACAGATCGTGGTGTACCGCCGCCGATGACGCCGAACCCGTACGCCGCTCCCGCTCCTCCGCCGCAAGCGCCGAAGCCGAACCGGCTGCCGTGGATTCTGGCCATCGTCGGCGTGGTGCTCTTTTGTCTGTGCGGCATTCCCCTGGGCTTCGTGGCCTGGAGCGCGTCGCTGCCCGAGGCCGGCGTGCGCGCGGGCAATCAGCTCGACTCGAAGACGAAGGCGCTCGTGCAGAAGAAGGCGCACCTCGTCGACGGCGAAGAGATCGTCAGCTTCTACGACACCACGCTGAAAGTGGACGGCAGCGAGTGCGCGGTGCTCACCAACAAGCGCGTCATCTACTGGACGGCGGACTCGCTCTCGGACCTCAACATCGACGAGGTCGAGACCGTCACGCACGACGAGGTGCCGCTCGAGGGCGACATCATCACCGTCACCGACGTCTCGGGCCGCATGATGAAGATCGAGATCGCGCCGTTGAACGATGGCGACACGTTCTTGAAGGCGCTCGAGCGGCTCACAGGCAAAAAGGCCAACGGCAAGGGTGCGGCCCAGCGCGACGTCGCCGACGAAGAGCCCGCGCACGACGCGCCGACCCGCAAGAGGCGCAAGTGAGAGTCTGCCTGCTGCTGTGCCTCGCGCTCTCGCTCGCCGGTTGCCCGAAGGATCGCATCATGGGCGGCAAGTGCGCGGTCGACGCCGACTGTGGCAGCCCCGCCTCGGCGTTCCGCTGCGAAGACAAGACGGGCGTCTGCTACTGCCGAACCGACGAGGCGTGCCCGTCGAACCAGCTCTGCAACGGCCTGGGCTTCTGTCAGGACCGCTCGGGCTGCACGACGAACGCCGACTGCAACGACACTTCGCTCTTCTGCGACACCACGGCCGGCGCGTGTGTGCCCCGTGGCCGCTGCACGACCGATCTGCAGTGCGGCCTCGGAGAGGTCTGCGACAAAGGCCAATGCCGCATGGGCTGCCGCAGCAACGGCGACTGCAACGGCATCTCGTGCCGCTGTGGTGACGTGCCATGCAACTGCCCGGGAACGACACCGGCCGAACGCGCGCGCTGCCAGGTGGGCGTCTGCGACTCGACGTTCTGCGCCAACGACACCTTCTGCAACTTCGGAGAGATCTGCGGCGTGCCGCCCGACGCGGGCATCGTGGGCGACGGCGGGGCACCGAGAAATCAGTGCTACTCGGACTACGACGTCGACGTGCGCCCGTACTGCTCGCGCTGCACCAGCGGCGGCGGCGTCGACACGTGCGGCTTCGGCGCGAACTACTGCATCATCGACACGCGCACGGCCTCGACCTACTGCGGCGCCGACTGCTCCGAGGGCCAGCAGTGCCCGCGCGGCTACGGCTGTCGCGACATTCGCATCGTCTACACCCGGTGGATGTGCAACCCGCAGCTCGCCTGCCGCGGCGACCCGAACCTGCCCTGCGAGAAGGACTCCGACTGCCGGCTCGGCGGCTCGTGCCAGAAGGCGCCGGGCGCGACGAACGGCTTCTGTGCCGGCCAGTGCGTGCTGCGTGAAGGCTCGGGCTTCGGCTACTGCTCGTGTCAGGTCGACGAAGACTGCCCTGGCCAGTCGTGCACGCGTGGAGAGTGCAGCATCTCGAAGAAGCGCTGCGTGACCGACACCGACTGCAAACAGATTCGCTGCGTCGACTTCGACGGCGTTGGAGCCTGTCAGATCGGCCAGAACTGCACGCCGACCGCCGGCCTCACCTGCAACGAAGTCGCGCCGCAGTAGCCGTCAGCGGCTGGGGTCGAAGTCGAGCCGCATCAGGCCCTTTGCTTCGGCGAGCAGATCGCCCACGTTGCCCTGGCGTTCGTACAGTTCGACCAGCCTCGTCGCGACCGCTACCGCCTGTTCTCGATCGCCGAGACGGTAGTAGGTCCACGCGAGCTTGTAGGCGGCCTTGTCGGCGAGGGGGCCTTTCAGGTCGCCAGCAGCGCGTTGGTAGTGCTCGGCCGCCTGTTCCAGCACCGAGCGCTGTTCGTCGGTCGCCGTGTCGAAGAAGTACTCACCGAGCCGCATGTTGACCTCGGGCACGAAGTTCGACCTCGGGTGCCGAAGCAGGAACGCCTCGTACTCCGCTTTGGCGTCATCGAACTGCTCCTGCTTCTCGAGGCAGTAGCCCACCAGGTACCGCGAGGTCTCGGCCAGCGCGTCATCGGGGAACTCCGAAAGCAGCTGGCGATGGAGCGCAATGGAAGGGGAGAAATCGATCCGAGGCTCGGGGGGTGGTTGGTCGCCCGCTTTGAGCGTCTTCAGGCTCGCTTCGTAGTCGTGCATCGCGGCGTCGTATTGGTCCAACGCAAGTTCGAAGCGCAGCTCCGCGAGAGTCACGAGCCTGGGAGCGGTCTTCGCGAGCTTTTCGACTTCGGCAATCGCCGCCACCCGCGCCGTGCGTTCACGCCTCACCAGATCGTCACGCGCGAAGTCGAGGCTCGCGAGGAGCGCGAGTCGCTCCTTCTCATAGGACAGCTCCGCCGCCACGGCGGCGTCCCGATCGATGCGCTTTCGCTCGTACTGCTCGAGGATCACGCGAAACCCGTCGTCTTTTTCCTTCACCTTCTGATCACGCTCCACCATCAGCTGCTCGAGCTTCTTCGTGAGGGCCACCTTCTGCTCGAGGGCTGGCGAGCCGGAGAGCACAGGCAGCGCAACGGCCGAGCGCTTCAAGATGTAGAACGCTTGCGGCCTGTTTCCGACGAGCAGGGTCGCGCGCGATGCCACCACCTTCTTCACGCGCTGATCGTCACGGAGCGGCCAGTACGTGCGCAGGAAGCGCTCCGACGCGGCCACCTTCTCCTCGGTGCCGACGTGCTTGAGCGCGCAATAGGCCGTCAGTCGCGACAGCTCGGCGTCGATCGTCTTGCGGAGCCCCTTCGCGACACCAGCAAACCGAGTCCACTCGGTGCACGCGCTTTGCGACACGTCTTTGTAGGGGCCTTTGACCTTCGCGAGGCGACACCAGGCGGCCGCCTTCTGCTCGGGCGTCGCCTTCGGGTCTGTCTCGAGCTCGAGTGCCTTGCCGCGCAGCTGCTCCGACTCGAGATCGAACACGCCCGAGGCCGCAGGCGCGCTGATTCGTGGCGGCAGTACCACCGCCGGAGCCGACGGGCCCTTCACGATCAGCGCCCTGAGGTCTGGGCCTTGCTCGAGCGCCGTGGTGAGAACCTCGTCAAGCTGCGGACCTGCGAGCTCGGGTGTCTGCACACGATCGTTCACCAGAACGCGCAGGGCATCTCGCACCCAGCCGACGGCTTCGTTGGGCGTCACCGACCCATCGTGGTTCTGATCGCCCCACCCTCGCAGCGCCCCGAGCAGCAGGTAGCTGAAGGCAGGGCGGGCTGAGCCGGGCAGCGGGCCGGCGAACTCCTCGGCGCTCGCGGCAGTCATCACCAGCGCCTTCGGAGGCGCCAGCGGCTTCAACAAGACGACGGGCTGAAGGCCGGGAACGAGCGGCTGGCCGGTTCGTGAACGCCCACTGAAGCAGGCGTCGATGACCACCACGGTCCGTCGCTGCTTGCCCTTCGCGAGAATCGAAAGCAGCTCCTGCTGGGCCAGGCTCCGCGCACTCAGGCTGTCTGCTTCCTGCTGGGCGTCGTAGCCGATGAGCAGCCCATCCGAGCCGGTGCGCTCGGGAGCCCCGTGGCCAACGAACACGAACCACAGGGTGCTTTCTGGCCTGGCTCGCGAAACGGCCTCGCCAGCGAAGCGGCGCAGCTTCTCGAGCGTGCCTTCGTTGTTGCGCAGCAGCCGCACGTTGGTCGCAGGCACAGCGACCGTCGTCGTGAGCCACGTGAACCAGTCGTTGGCCGTCTGCGCCGCCCCCGGGACCGCGGGCAACGAGCCGTACGACTCGATCCCGACGATCACGGCGACATCGGCCTCACCGCCACGGCCTGGAGGAGCAACTCCGAGATCGGGCCATGCCGGTGCCTGAGCAATGACTCCGAGCGCAAAGACGGTGAGCATGACGGGTTGAAACTAGCAGGTCACTTCGGCTTGTTGCCGAGCACCGTCTCGATGCGCGCCATCACCTCGTCGGTGAGCTTCGGCACCACGTCGAGCGCCTTCATGTTCTCGACGACCTGCTCGGCCTTCGTCGCGCCGGTGATGACGGTGCTCACGTTCGGGTTCTTGAGACACCACGCGATGGCGAGCTGCGCCTGGCTGCAGCCGAGCTCCTTCGCGACGGGCGCGAGCGCCTTCGCCTTCTCGAGGTTCACGGGCTTGAGCAGCGACTCCTTGAGCCAGTCGTAGTTCGGCAGCGTGAGCCGCGACTCGGCCGGCACGCCCGCGTTGTACTTGCCCGAGAGAACGCCCGACGCGAGCGGGCTCCAGATGGTGGTGCCGTAACCCGTCTCGCGGAACAGCGGCGCGTACTCCTTCTCGAAGCGCTCGCGCACGAGCATGTTGTACTGCGGCTGCTCCATCGTCGGTGGCGTGAGGTGCTCTTCGCGCGCGACCTTGAACGCGGTGGCGATGTCGTGGGCGCTCCACTCGCTCGTGCCCCAGTAGAAGAGCTTGCCCTGGCGAATCAGCACGTCCATCGCGCGCACGGTCTCTTCGATGGGCGTGTTCGGATCGGGCCGGTGGCAGAAACACAGATCGAGATAGTCGACCTGCCAGCGCTTCAAGGCCGCGTGGAACCCCTCGATGACGTGTTTGTGCGAGAGCCCGGTGTCGTTCGGCCCGTCGCCGCCCCAGAAGAGCTTGGTCGAAAGCACGAGCCCTTCACGCCGCCACCCGAACTTCTTCAGCACCCGGCCCATGGAGAGCTCGGCCTGGCCCTTCGCGTACACCTCGGCGCCGTCGAAGAAGTTCACGCCCGCGTCGAAGGCGGCCTTCATGCAAGCCTCGGTCGGCGCGTCTCCGACCTGCCCGCCGAACGTCACCCAGCTGCCGAGCGAGAGTTCGCTCACCTTGAGGCCTGCGCGTCCGAGTCGGCGGTAGTTCATCGGCATCGTGTGCTCCGTGTCAGTGGGTGGGAACGCACGCGTGACTAACGCTGGCCGGGCCCTTCTTCCAGCCAACCAGTGCGGTAGGGTTCGCCAGCCGTTTTCACCCTTCTGGAGGGAGTTCCATGCCGCGCATCAACTCGGGCCCGCGTGCTCCGCAGGCGCCCACGTTTCAGAACCCGCCCGCCGTCAAAGCCGACACGAAGAAGAACCTCAAAGCCGCCTTCGAGACGGCGCTGAAGTCGGGCAACCTCGAGTTCCACGCGGGCGGCATGCCGCTGGGCCAGCGCTTCGTGCGCGTTCCGCTCAAGGCCGGCAAGGGGCCTGATCAGTTCTCGTACACGGCGTTGATCCCCGTCGGAGCGCTCGCTCCCGGCGCGAAGCCCACCGACCCGAACAAGGTGAAGTCGTTCTTCATCGAGCGCTCGGGCGGCTTCGCAGGCATCACGATGGTCGCCGGCCCCGTCACCATGGGCGCGAAGGGCAAGGTCTCGGTCGAGCCGTTCTTCAGCCGGTTCCTCGAAGGCCAGAAGGGCCCGAACGGCGGCGGCGTGATGCACACCATGAAGGCGCCGTCGGACAACGAAGACGGCGGTGGCGGTGGAGCCGTCACCAAGAAGGCTCCGTCCGATCAGGAGGACGGCGGCGGTGTGATGCACACCATGAAGTACCCGTCGGACAACGAAGACGGCGGTGGCGGCGTCACCACGAAGGCGCCGTCTGATGAGGAAGACGGCGGCGGCGTGGTCTCGACGATGAAGTACCCGTCGGACAACGAAGACGGCGGTGGCGGTGGCGTGACCAAGAAGGCGCCGTCTGACCAGGAGGACGGCGGCGGCGTGGTCTCGACGATGAAGTACCCGTCGGACAACGAAGACGGCGGTGGCGGGCGCGTCGGTGGCGGCGGCACGATGCACACCATGAAGGCCCCGTCTGACAACGAAGACGGCGGTGGCGGGCGCGTCGGCGGTGGAGGCACGGTCACCACGATGAAGGCCCCGTCTGACAACGAAGATGGCGGTGGCGGGCGCGTCGGCGGTGGAGGCACGGTCACCACCATGAAGGCTCCGTCTGACAACGAAGACGGCGGTGGCGGGCGCGTCACCACCATGAAGGCCCCGTCCGACAACGAAGACGGCGGTGGCGGGCGCGTCACCACGATGAAGGCTCCGTCCGACAACGACGAGTGACGTGACGAAGCTCCGGCGGACCCGATCCGTCGGTGGCACGCGAGGGCGTCGGGCTTCCGTCCGGCGCCCTCTTGCGTTGCTGCTCACGCATTCGGGCGACTTCTTCACCATCGATCGCGTGCAGCAGGCCCTCGTTCGCGAGGGCTGGGACGCCGTTCGTCTCGACACCGACACGTTTCCACTTTCGATCTCGCTCGCAGTCGAGCGCACGAAGGTTGGCGTCGAGGCGGTGCTCGAGCTGGTCGATCGCTCCGTTCGCCTCTCGCAGGTGAACGCGGTGTGGCTGCGCCGCTTGTGGATGCCGCAGCTTCCGGCGTCGATGGCTCCCGACGATCGTGACGCCTGCGTCGAGGCCTCGCGCACGGCCCTGCAAGACACGCTCG
>JAACJQ010000257.1 GCA_016879935.1 Archangiaceae bacterium
GGCGTGCGCGTGTTCCGAGGCGTGCGCGTGTTCCGAGGCGTGCGCGTGTTCCGAGGCGTGCGCGTGTTCCGTGGCGTGCGCGTGTCCCGTGGCGTGCGCGTGTCCCGTGGCGTGCGCGTGTCCACTGGCGTGCGCGTGTCCACTGGCGTGCGCGTGTCCACTGGCGTGCGCGTGTTCCGTGGCGTGCCGGAGACGCCCGCCAGTTTCGTCCAATGTTCAGCGCCCGAGCATGCAGGCCTGATGCAGCCAGGTCAGGAGTCAGCGTGCGTGACGTCAGCGCCGCTCCTCGACGTGAGCGGAGCCCTTCCTGCACTGGCCCACCGGAGACGATCGTTCAGCGCTGAACCTCACTTCACTTCCACCTCGGGTGCTCGAGCTGCTCGAAGCCGAGCGCGCTCCACCGAGGCTCGTCGCGCACCTCATCCTCGTCCACGACGTCTCCGCTCGGCTCGTTCACGCGCTCGCGCACACACACCTTCGCGTCGACGGGCACCTCGTGCGTTTCGGCGCCGCGACCCACGACGTCGGCAAGACGAGAGTCCCTGCGGAGCTGTCACACCCCGGACGAACCCACGAAGCGCTGGGCGAACGACTGCTGCTCGCCGCCGGCTTCGATGCCACTTCGGCGCGCTTCGCCCGCACGCATGGCGTGGCTCCCGCCGACCCGTCGCTCACGCTCGAAGACCTGCTCGTGCAAGCCGCCGACACCCTCTGGAAGGGCAAACGAGACCAGGCCCTCGACACCGCCATCGTTCGTCACTTCGGCGAGCCTGCCTGGCAGCACTTTCTCACCTGGGACGAGCTCGCAGCGTCACTCGCCGCTCCAGCGGTTGATCGCCTCGAGTGGCATCGTCGTTTCCCGTGCTGAGCTGATCGACCTCGCCCGCGATGAGCCCCTCTTCTCGACCCCGCACGGTGCGGCTCATCGCACGTGCCGCTGCGTGTCCCAGACGGCCCTCGCAGCCCTGCGTGATCGCTCATTTGCGAAGCGAATCGAATGCCTTGCAGCAGGCTTGATCGTCGTCGTGCCGCTCGTGGAAGCCCTCGGTTTCTTTCTTGAGGCCCCGGCCCGTTACCGCTACACGCGCAGCCGCTCTCGCGAGGTCGAACTCTCACATGGCTCAGATCTTTCCGAAGTGGTGGAACCAGACCCCCGGACTTGCGCTCTTCGGCACGGTCGTCGGCGGTGGTGTGGCGACGTTCGGCCTCTATTGGTACGGGTCGCCGTGGCACACCGACGTCGGCTACAAACCCAAGCAGCCCATCGAGTACAGCCACAAGCTGCACGCGGGCGACCTCGCCATCGATTGCCGGTACTGCCACGCCTACGTCGAGCGCGGCCCTCACGCCGGCGTGCCGTCGACGCAGACGTGCATGAACTGCCACTCGCAGGTGAAGAAGGACTCGCCCAAACTTCCGCCGCTCTACGAGTCGTGGAAGACCGGCAAGTCGCTGGAGTGGGTGCGCATTCACAAGACGCCCGACTTCGCCTACTTCAACCACTCGGCGCACATGGGCGTCGGCGTCGGTGAGAACCGCGCCGCCATCGGCTGCGAGACCTGCCACGGCCGCATCGACACCATGGAGGTCGTCGCCCAGAACCAGCCGCTCTCGATGGCCTGGTGCCTCGACTGTCACTCCGACCCGGCGCCGAACCTGCGGCCCGTCGAAGCCATCACGGCGATGGGCTGGAAGGCCGACCTGACCTGGTCCGAGAAGGCGCGCCACATCGCCACGACGCTCAACCCGCCCGGCAGCCTCTCGGCCGCGGCGAAGCGTGGCCCCAACGGCGAGCTGCTCACCTACGCGACGGCCGGCTGCTCCGGCTGCCACCGCTGAAGACTTCAGTCTTTTTTCGAAAGAACGAAACGCCATGAAGAAAGACCCCTACGCCCCGATTCGCGACCAGATGAACGAGACGCCGACGTACTGGCGCTCCATCGCGCACAAGGAAGGCGACGCGACCATCAAGCAGCAGATGGACGTCGAGTTCCCCAACGGCATCGTCCCGCCCGAGGGTTTCAACCGCCGTGACGCGCTGAAGATTGGCGGCGCTGCGATGGCGCTCGGCACGCTCGCCGGCTGCGAGAACCTGCAGGTTCGCCGCCCGCAGGAAGAGATTCTGCCTTTCGTGAAGCAGCCGGAGCAGGTGATTCCCGGCGTGCGCATGTACTACTCGACCGCGATGCAGCGGTCGGAAGGCGCCATCGGCCTCATCGTCGAGGCCAACGCCGGCCGCCCGACGAAGGTCGAAGGCAACCCGAACCACCCGAGCTCGCTCGGCGCGTCCGACATCTGGGCGCAGACCGAAGTGCTGCGTCTCTACGACCCCGAGCGCGCGCGCTCGCCGATGCAGGGCGGCCAGGCCAGCACGTGGGAGAAGTTCGACGCCGCCTTCAAGGAGCTCTCGACGAAGTTCGCCGGCACGCAGGGCGCCGGCCTCGCCATTGTCGTCGAAGACGAGCTCGGCCCCACCGCCGAGCGCCTGCTGAAGGCCATCGCCGCGAAGCTGCCCCAGGCGAAGGTCGTTCGCTGGGACCCGCTGGCCCCCGACAACCAGCACATGGGCGCGCACCTCGCGTTCGGCGCCGGCTCGCGCGTGCACTACGACCTCTCGAAGACGAAGATCATCTTCGGCCTCGACTCCGACTTCCTCGTCTCGGGCCCCGACCACCTCAAGCTCGCGCGGCAGTTCGGCGAGACCCGCTCGGTGCACACGCGCGAAGACCTCTCGAAGATGCAGCGCCTCTACGTCGCCGAGTCGACGTTCAGCGCGACGGGCACCAACGCCGACCACCGCGTGCGCGTGGCTTCGAGCCAGGGCGTCGACGTGCTCAAGGCGCTCGCCAAGGCGCTCGCGGCCAACGGCGTCGACCTCGGCGCGCTCGGCTCGCTCGAAGGCGCGGCGCTGCCGGCCGACGTCACCAAGTTCGTCACCGTGCTCGCGAAGGACCTCGCGGCCAACAAGGGCGCCGCCACGCTGTTCGTCGGTGAGCGTCAGCCCGCGGCCGTGCACGCGATGGCCTTCGCCATCAACCTCGCGCTCGGCGGCGGCATGACCGTCACGCAGGGCGAGGCCGTCGACCACCCGAGCCAGTTCGACCAGCTCGCGGCGCTCACCAAGTCGCTCAACGAGAACGCCATCGACACGGTGGTGCTCTTCGACGTGAACCCCGTCTACACGGCTCCCGGCGCGCTGAAGTTCGGCGAGGCGCTCGCGAAGGCCAAGACGGTGGTGCACGCCGGCCTCTTCGCCGAAGAGACGGGCGCGAAGGCAGGCTGGCACGTTCCGCTCGCGCACTTCCTCGAGTCGTGGAGCGACGCCGAAGGCTGGGACGGCACCGTCAGCCTCGTGCAGCCCATCATCCTCCCGCTGTTCTCGGGCCGCCCGCTCACCACGCTGCTCGCGCAGCTCGCGGGTGAAGCCGAGACCAACGACAAGAAGCTGCTCGAGGGCACGTGGCGCGCGGCAGGCGCGGCGCTGGCCAACGAGAAGGCGTGGCGCAAGGCGCTCCACGACGGCATCGTTCCGGGCACGGCTCGCACCGCTGCGACGCCCGCTGCGAAGGTGGCCGAGATCGCCACCGCCATCGGCGCCGTGAAGAGCGTCACGCCCGCGAAGGACAACTACGAGCTCGTCGCGATTCACGGCCACGCGAAGGACGGCCGCCTCACGAACACCTCGTGGGTGATGGAGCTGCCCGACACGATGTCGAAGCTCTGCTGGGACAACGCCCTGCTGGTGAGCCCTTCGACCGCGAAGGACCTCTCCATCGGCAGCCAGGTCAGCCGCAACGGCTACGCCGCCGACGTCGTCGAGGTGACGGCGAACGGCCGCAAGATCACCGCGCCTGCCTTCGTGCTCCCCGGTCTGTCGAACACCACCGTCGTCATGGTGCACGGCTATGGCCGCGCGATGGGTGAAGTCGCCAAGGGCATCGGCGTCGACGTGAACCCGCTGCTCGAGAACGGCCTGAACGTCGTCACGGGCGTGAAGGTGACGAAGACCGGCGCGACGCAGACGCTCGCCTCGACGCAAGACCACTTCTCCGTGCCCGCGTCGCCGCTCAAAGAGCTCACCTTCGTGAAGATGCTCGACGAGCCGGGTGACTCGGTTCACCGCAAGCTCGGCCTCGGCGACCGCCCGCTCTTCCGTTCGGCGACCGCGAGCGCGTACCAGAAGGACGCCGAGTTCGCGCAGAAGGGCAACATTCCCGAAGACCTCGTTCAGCTCAACACGCCGAAGAACCGGCCGTCGAAGCCGAACCAGCCGCACACCGAGGTCGTCTACGAAGGCCAGCAGTGGGGCATGGTCATCGACCTGTCGGCCTGCATCGGGTGCAACTTCTGCTCGATCGCCTGCCAGTCGGAGAACAACATCGCCACCGTCGGCCGCGAGCAGGTGCTGCTGGGCCGCGAGCTGCACTGGATTCGCATCGACCGGTACTTCACGGGTGACGTCGACTCGCCGCAGGCCGTGCACCAGCCGGTCGCGTGCATGCACTGCGAGAACGCGCCGTGCGAGCCGGTGTGCCCGGTGTCGGCGACGGTTCACGACGAAGAGGGCGTGAACTCGATGGCGTACAACCGCTGCATCGGCACGCGGTACTGCGCGAACAACTGCCCGTACAAGGTGCGCCGCTACAACTACCTCGACTTCACGCACACCGGGAACGTCTACGTCGAGCCGTACTGGAAGGAGCGCATGAAGACGCTCAAGCTCCAGCGCAACCCCGACGTGTCGGTGCGGTACCGCGGCGTGATGGAGAAGTGCTCGTACTGCACGCAGCGCATCGAAGAGGCGAAGATCTCGGCCAAGCGCAAGGGTGAAGACCGCAAGGCGCTGCCCGACGGCGCGGTCGTCACGGCGTGCCAGCAGGCGTGCCCGACGCAGGCCATCACCTTCGGCAACATCAACGACGAGAAGTCGAAGGTGTTCGCGCTCAAGAAGAGCGAGCGCAACTACGAGATGCTGCAGGAACTCAACGTGCGCCCGCGCACGAGCTACCTGGCTCGAGTGCGCAACGAGAACGAGGAGCTGGGCTGATGAGTACGTCAACTGCCGTGTCGCTGCCGAACGACCCGAAGCTCCGTGGCGACGTCGTGTTGCCCGAGCCGCTCGAAGGCCGCGAGCTGCTCGTTCGCGGAGACCACGACTTCCACTCCATCACCGAGATGGTGTGCGCGGTGAACGAGGCTCCGATTCTCAAGACGCCGAATGGGCTCAAGTTCGGCATCGCGCTGGCTGCTGCGGGCGCCGCGATGTTCGGCGGCTACATCGGCTACCTGGTCTGGGAAGGCCCCGGCATCTGGGGCAACAACAACCCGGTCGGTTGGGCGTGGGACATCGTCAACTTCGTGTTCTGGGTCGGCATCGGCCACGCCGGAACGCTGATCAGCGCGATTCTCTATCTCTTCCGTCAGAAGTGGCGCACCAGCATCAACCGGTTCGCCGAAGCGATGACCATCTTCGCCGTCATCGCGGCCGGCTCGTGCGTCGCCCTGCACACCGGCCGAATCTGGATGGACTACTACCTCTTCCCGATTCCGAACCAGATGGGCCTGTGGCCGAACTTCCGCAGCCCGCTGGAGTGGGACGTGTTCGCCGTGAACACGTACTTCCTGGTCTCGCTGCTGTTCTGGTTCACCGGCCTCGTGCCCGACTTCGCGACGCTGCGTGACCGCACGAACGTTCGCTGGCGCCGCTTCTTCTACGGCTTCCTCTCGCTCGGCTGGCGCGGCTCGATGCGCCACTGGATGACGTACGAGAAGGCGTACCAGATTCTCGCGGCCTTCTCGGCGCCGCTGGTGCTCTCGGTGCACACCATCGTCTCGTTCGACTTCGCCGTCTCGCAGCTGCCCGGCTGGCACACGACCATCTTCCCGCCGTACTTCGTCGCCGGCGCCATCTTCTCGGGCTTCGCGATGGTGCTGACGCTCGCGATTCCGGCCCGTCACTGGCTCGGCCTCAAGGACGTCATCACGATTCGTCACATCGAGAACATGAACAAGGTCATCCTGCTCACGGGCAGCCTCGTCGGCTACGCGTACGGCATGGAGTTCTTCATGGCCGCGTACTCGGGCAACCAGTACGAGGGCTTCACGTTCTTGAACCGCATGGGTGGGCCGTACTGGTGGGCCTACTGGATCATGATGAGCTGCAACGTCATCACGCCGCAGCTGTTCTGGTTCAAGAAGATCCGCACGAACGTGAAGTTCACCTTCGTGCTCAGCATCTTCGTGAACATCGGCATGTGGTTCGAGCGCTTCGTCATCACGGTCACCTCGCTGCACCGTGACGCGCTGCCCTCGAGCTGGGACTACTTCGTGCCCGTCACCGAGGTGTTCTTCTTCGCCGGCACGTTCGGTCTCTTCTTCTTCCTCTTCCTGCTGTTCGTGCGCTTCTTCCCCGTCATCGCGATGAGCGAAGTGAAGGCCGTCATGCCGCAGGCGAACCCGCACTGGGAAGGCTACGGCCACGCGGCCGGCGGTCACGACCACGCCGGTGAGCACGCGCACGACCACCACGCGGCCCCGGCCGTGGGCGGAGTCGCTGGGCCGGCTGTCGCGACGACCGGAGGTCACTCATGAGCTCGACCAAGCCCTGGGGCCTGCTGGCCCAGTACGAGAACCCGGCGACGCTGACCCACGCGTGTTCGCGCGTGAAGGCCGCAGGCTACGAGAAGTGGGACGCGTGCACGCCGTTTCCGGTGCACGGCCTCGACAAGGTCATGGGCATTCCTCCGACGAAGCTGCCGTGGGCGGTGCTCGTCGTCGGCCTCACCGGCTCGACGTTCATGCTCTTCTTCCAGTCGTGGGCGATGGGCTGGGCCTACCCGATGATCGTCGGCGGCAAGCCCCTGTTCTCGATGCCGGCGTTCGTGCCCATCTGGTACGAGGTGACGGTTCTCTCGAGCTGCGTGACCGCGTTCCTCGCGAACTGGATCATGAACGGGTTGCCGCAGCCGTATCACCCCGCGTTCGCGTCGAAGGCGTTCGAGCGCGTCACCGACGACAAGTTCTTCATCATGATCGAGTCGGAAGACCCGCGCTTCGACACCGAGAAGACGAAGACGCTGCTCAAGGAGTCCGGTGCCACGCTCGTCGAAGAGCTGGAGGCCTGAGAGTCACATGCGAAACCTCTTGTGGAGCGGAGTGGTGTGCCTGGTTGGACTGGTGGGGTGCCGCGGCTGGGAGTCCGAGAAGCCGCCCGTGCACCTCATTCCCAACATGGACACGCAGGAGAAGGTGAAGGCCTACCGGAAGGACACGACGGGGCTGTTCGCCGATGGCCGGTCGATGCAGGCGCCCGTCGAGGGCACCGTCGCGCTCGGCCAGCTGAACGACGACGACGCCTACTTCAAGGGCACCGACGAGAAGGGTGAGTTCGTCATCAAGCTGCCCGCGGCCATCAAGGGTGACGACGGCGCGCCGAAGGCCGAGGTGATTGCCCGCGGCCAGCAGCGCTTCAAGATCTACTGCACGCCCTGCCACGGCGCAGCCGGCGACGGCAACGGCACGGTGAACACCACGAAGGGCCTGCTGGTGCCGCCTCCGTCGATGTTCAGCGACCGCGTGAAGGAGCTGCCGAACGGCAAGGTGTACGCCGCGATGGCGGTGGGCGTGAACAACGGCAACATGGCGTCGTACGCCGCGCAGATTCCCGTCGACGACCGCTGGGCCATCGTCGCCTACGTGCGCGACCTTGAGCGCTCGAAAGACGGCAACCAGGCGTGGGAGCCCGGTGGCGATTCGGGCCCGGCCATCGACCCGAACGTGGCGAGCGCCGACCTCGGCAAGAAGCTCTACAAGGGCAAGGGCTGCAACGCCTGCCACTCGGTCGACGGCACGAAGATCGTCGGCCCGAGCTTCAAGGGCATCTGGGGCAAGAGCGAGAAGACGAGCGCGGGCGACGTCACCGTCGACCTCGCGTACGTGACGGAGTCGATTCGTACGCCGATGGCGAAGGTCGTCGACGGCTACCCGCCGGCGATGCCGCCCGCGGTGGTGACCGACGTCGAGGCGCAGAGCATCGCCATGTTCATCGAGACGCTGAAGTGAGGAACGCGTGAGCCACGCCATCGAGAAACCGACAGACATCACCATTCCGTCCACCAGCCTCTTCGCGAAGCTGCCGATGATTGGCGGCGCCATGGCCGTCATCGGCCTGGGCGCGACGCTGGCCTCGGCCTTCGGCGAGCACAAGGCGCGGGCGATGTTCGCCTACCTCTTCGGCTTCGAGGTGGCGCTCACCGTGGCGCTGGGCTCGCTGGCCTGGCTGCTCATCAACCACCTCGTGAAGGCGGGCTGGCACATCGTGCTGCGCCGCATCGCCGAGGCGGCGGTGATGACGTTGCCGGTGTTCGCGTTCCTCTTCATTCCCATCGCGGCGCTCGGCTTCCACGAGCTGTACCCGTGGACGCACGAGATGGACGAGATTCTCGCGCGCAAGCAGTGGTTCCTCACGCCGGGCTTCTTCTTCGGCCGGGCGGCGCTCTACTTCGCCATCTGGAGCGTGCTCGCGTGGGTGCTCTACAGCAACTCGACGAAGATGGACTCCGAAGGCGACGCGAAGAAGCGTGAGTCGATGACGGTGCGGCTCATCACGGTGAGCGCTCCGGGCATCGCGCTGTTCGCGCTCTCGTCGAGCTTCGCGGCCATCGACTGGGTGATGGGCCTCATGCCGCACTGGTACTCGACCATCTTCGGCGTCTACTTCTTCGCGGTCTCGATTCTCTCGTTCAACGCGTTCCTCGCGTTGGTCTCGATGGGGCTGCAGAAGGCCGGCGTGCTCAAGACGGCCATCACGACCGAGCACTTCCACGACCTCGGCAAGTACGTGTACGGCTACGGCGTGTTCTGGGCGTACATCGCGTTCAGCCAGTTCATTCTCATCTGGTACGCGAACATTCCCGAAGAGACCGTGTTCTACATGACGCGCGTCGAGGGCGGCTGGCAGTACGTGTCGTACGGCCTGCCCGTGCTGCACTTCTTCGTGCCCTTCTTCTTCCTCGTCTCACGTCACGTGAAGCGCAGCCGCGTCGGCCTCGCCATCGGCTGCGTGTGGGTCCTCGTGATGCACGTCGTCGACCTGTACTGGATCATCATGCCCAACGCCGGTCTGCACGGTGAAGGCAGCCATGGCCCGCACCTCGACGTGTCGTACCTCGACGTGACCTCGCTGGTGGGCTTCGTTGGCGTCTTCCTCGCGGCGTTCGGCTTCTTCTTGAACAAGAACAAGGTGCTCGCCATCAACGACCCGCGGCTCGAGGAGTCGCTGGTGCACGAGAACTTCTAAGAGTCGTCTCTCGTGTCGTCTTCGGCCCTGCCGCTCCACGAATGGAGTCGCAGGGCCGAGTCATGTCTGGGCTACGTCTTCGCCCTCGGTGCACGGCTGCTCTTCGGTGAGCGGAACTGTTCCGTACCGGGTGCGGTCGTGGCAGGTGACGGGCCATGACTTCGGTGCTCCTGGTGGCGATGGTGCTGGCGCAAGACGGTGGAACGCTGCGGCTGCGCGCGGTGGGCGACATGATGTTGGGCACCTCCGTGCCCGAAGGCGTGCTGCCGCCCGACGACGGCAAACGGCTGCTCGACGACGTCGCGCCGCTGCTGCAGGACGCCGACGTCACCTTCGCGAACTTCGAGGGCCCACTCTGCGACTCGGGCACGTCGGCGAAGTGCCGCAAGGGTGGCAACTGCTTCGCGTTTCGCACGCCGACCCGCTACGCGCCGTACTTCAAGGCGGCGGGCATCGACCTCGGCTCGACGGCGAACAACCACTCGGGCGACTTCGGTGAGGCGTGCCGGCGAGAGACCGAGGCCGCGCTCGACGGGCAGGGCATCGTGTGGAGCGGGCCCCCGGGCTCCATCGGCAGCACGACGGTGAAGGGCAAGAAGGTGGCGCTCATCGCGTTCCACACGTCGGGTGCGACGAACGACGTGAACGACCTGCCGACGGCGAAGAAGCTCGTCACGCAGGCAGCGGCGACGCACGACCTCGTCATCGTCAGCTTTCACGGGGGCGCCGAGGGCCTCGGAGCCGACCGTGTGAAGGACGGCGCCGAGAAGTACCTGGGTGAGAACCGGGGAGACCTGAAGACCTTCGCGCACGGGGTCATCGACGCGGGCGCCGACGTCGTCATCGGGCACGGGCCGCACCTGCTGCGCGCGATGGAGCTCTACCAGGGCCACCTCATCGCGTACTCGCTGGGCAACTTCGCGACGTACGGCCGCTTCAGCCTCGGTGGAGCCCTCGGCGTCTCGGTGATTCTCGAGGTCGAGCTCGGCGACGATGGGCGCTTCGTGACGGGGAGGGTGCTGTCGACGAAGCAGGAAGGGAAGGGCGTGCCGATGCGAGACGACACGAAGCGCGGGCAGAAGGCGATTGCCGAACTCTCGGCGCGAGACTTTCCGAAGACGGGCGTGAAGGTGAGCGACGACGGCGTGCTGTCGGCGCGGTGAGGCCGGCGACCCGAGTTCGCGCGCATGTTGGGCTGCGAGTGGCCCTGGGAGGCTCGTCGCGGACAACTGACGTCGACCTGACGCCCGCGGAGCGGCTGCCGCTTCTGCTTCTTCGACTGAAACGGTCGAGGCCGCTCTGCGCGACGGTCAGCGGGCAATGACATCGACCTGACGCTCGCCGAGCGGCAGGGTTCCACCATCGGAGAACGAGAGCCGCAGGTTCGTCGTCTCGAGCCTGATGCGCGTACCGGCGTCGGTCTGGGTCTGCTCCGCGACCGTCACGGTTCCGAAGACATGAGTGATGCCGCCGTCACTGGCGTGGAAGAGCGCGTAGTCGGTGAGCGCGCAGTCAGGCGTGCGCCGCGGCAGCTCACCGGTACTCACGACTCCCGCGAACTCGATGCCGAGGCGACCTCCGGCGTGCGCTACCGAGATGTACGAGCCCGCGTCTGCGATGAGGAACGCTTCGTCGGGCCGCGTCGGGTTCTTGCCGCCTTCACGTGCCTTCGCGAGGCCGACATTGCCGATGGCCTGACCGACAGCGGTGCCCACGCATTCGCCAATCTGGGTGGCGTTGCAGGCGGAGATGCAGACGACGACGACGAGCGGAATGAGTCGAGTCATGCGGGTACCAAAGAGCAACTCCGGTGCCACCGGGCGGGATGAAATGTCGAACGGTTCGGCTCCTGCTCTTCCTCCAATCACCGCGGCTGCGGCACGGGTGTCGTGGCGCTGCGAATCACTCGACCTGTCGCTGCAGCAGCGAGAGCGAATCGTGTGTTGCTGTGGAAGGTGTCGCGGCCCTCGCCTGTCGCTGCGGCAGTCGAAGAGTCGAGCGCGCGCTCTGCGTGGATGCAGACGATCCTCACGGCGGCGCGGCTCAAGTCATCCGCTGCGGATCGCGTGTCGCTCCACTGGGCATTGGAAGGTGTTGCGGCGCCCGAACCGTCGTTGCGGGGACGCGAGGGCGAGTGACGACTCGAGCGTCAGTGACAGAGCGCACGCGGTGATCACCGCAGGGAAGCGGCAACCCGCCGAACGCGGGCGTGGCGCCGAGAAAGGCGTTCGTCGTTCTCGAGAACTCGAGCACCGCCCGAGGGGTCGACTCACCACCTGCACCGGGCACCGCAACGAGCCACGGCAACCCACCATCACGTGAGCGGCTGAAACGACGAGGGCGTGAGGGCGTCATTCGTTGCGGATCATGCCGCTGGGTGGATGGTGTCGCGGCACTCGACCTGTTGTTCGTCGACCGATGAATCCGCTGATCAACGCAACCCTGATCACGACCGACGGCCAGAGCATCGCCTCGTTCAGGTGGACGCAGCGCAGCGGCCCGGCCATCACCATCAGCGCGAACCAGGCCGCGGCTCTCGTTCACGGCCCACGCCGATGAACATCGACGTCGTCCTCAACCTGGGCGGAGCGCTCCCTGTCGACATGCGGTGGCGTGGCTTTGGCCACCACAGCCAGTTCAAGTGCGTCGAGGTCTGATCCCGTCACGGAGTGGACGCCGAAGTTCCTGAACGCTCACAAGCGGCTCGAGCTGCGCGCGCACATCGATGCCGCGCCCCTTCGTCCTTCGCCATCACCACCCTCGTCGGCGATCGCTCACTGAATGACGCGAACACCGAACGCACCGCGGTTGCCCGTCGTGAGCGGAGCTGGCGCGGGTGCCACGTCGTACTCCTCGACCATGAGGTAGTAGGTCGTGCCCTGAACGACGGGCAGGGTCGTGCGCGTCTCTCCCTGAGCGCCGTTCGGGTTCTGCATCGTCAGACAGCTGCTCGCGGAGCACGCGGTGAACACCCCCAGATAGAAGGCCGTACCCACCTCGGGCTGGAGCTCGAACGTCGCCATGCCCGTCGCGGGAGCGACGTAGCGATAGAAGACATCGGCGCCGGCTCCGTTCTGGCCGCTCATGTCTGCACAGACGGCCTGGTCGAGCTGGTTGGTCGCTCCGAGCAGGGTACCCGCGTAGGTCGCGTTCGGGAGCAGCGCGGGAGCACTCGTGCCGCACAGGTCGTTCGAGGCCGAGCCGACACGTGCGTACTTCACGTCGAGCGCGAAGCCGCCTTCAGGCCTGCCCTGCGCCGCCGCGACACCCTGCAGGAAGACGAAGTGACGGCCCGCGCCGAGGTGATGGTTGAGCGTCGCGGTGAACGGGTGACCCGCGAGCGTTCCGATGCCAGTGCCACAGTCGATGACACCCGAGTCGACGACAGTGCCCGCGTCAGGACACGAGTCGATGAGCACGAGTGACGGGTCGAAGTACTCGTCGGTCAGCGGCCACGCGCGCGCCTGAACGTCCCACAGCGCGCCGCCGGCGTCGGGCAGGTCCATCATGAACACGCGGTCGATGTCGTTGGTGCAGACGACCCCGTCGTCGCGAATGAAGCCCACGTCGTCATTCATGCCGAGCGTGTTGCCTTCGACGACCGTGTGCTGGTTGGTGAACGAGAGCGCGATGGGGTTCGCGCACGTGTCTCCCGCGGTGCTCGTCGCCGTCGGGCGCAGACACATGGAGAGCGAGAAGTCTCCCGGGATGGCGTCGAACCCGTCGACCGCCACGATGTACGTGCCCGCGTCGATGGCTGGCATGACGAGGCGAGACCCGGGGAGTGACGGGTGGGCGCCCAGACACGCGCGCGGGTAGCCCGTATTGAATTGGCAGTTCGAGTAGACGCCGACGACAGGCTTGAAGCCGGCGTCGAAGCTCAGGTTCGTCACGTCGATGGTGAGCTCGCCCCGCGAAGGAACGGTGATGAGGTAGTTCCGCTCTCCGGAGCCCGCGGTTCCGATGCCGCAGGTCTGCTGGGTGTCGAAGCCAGTGCGCGTGTCGCCGAAGACGAGCGCAGGCACCGCCCCCACGGGGAGCGGGTTCGCGCAGAATCCATCCATCGTGCCCGCGTCGTGGCGAATGGCGCGCACGACAGCGCAGCCGATGTCGATGCCTCCGTCGGTCGCCGTTCCGCCAGCCGTTGCGGTTCCTCCTGCCGTTGCGGTTCCTCCTGCCGTTGCGGTTCCACCTGCCGTTGCGGTTCCACCTGCCGTTGCGGCTCCGCCTGCCGTTGCGGCTCCGCCCGCCGTTGCAGTTCCACCAGCCGTTGCGGTTCCGCCTGCCGTTGCGGTTCCACCAGCCGTTGCGGCTCCGCCTGCCGTTGCAGTTCCGCCAGCCGTTGCGGTTCCACCTGCTGTTGCGGTTCCGCCTGCCGTTGCAGTTCCACCAGCCGTTGCGGTTCCGCCTGCCGCTCCAGTTCCACCAGCCGTTGCAGTTCCACCAGCCGTTGCAGTTCCACCAGCCGTTGCGGTTCCACCAGCTCGACCACCCGCCGTGGATCCACCACCCGTCGAGTTCGACTGACCACCAGCGCTGCCACCGCCAGTCATCTGCATCATGCCCGAGCCACAGTTGCAGGAC
>JAACJQ010000258.1 GCA_016879935.1 Archangiaceae bacterium
CGGGCGAAGGCTGGCTTCTGAACGTACTCATCGACGCCAACGACCTCAGCGAGGTTGCCCACGTTCTGGTCATCGGGCTTGGCGAGGAGCACGACCGGAACTCGCGCAGTTCTGGGGTTGCCCCGCAGCTCGGCGCAGAACGAGAAGCCGTCGCCTCCCGCCAGATCGGTCTCGAGCACGATCACGTCAGGCGTTCGGCCACGTCGCAGCACGCCAAGCCCCTGCTCGGCCGACTCGACGCTCCACACGTCGAAGCCATCTCGTGCGAGCGCGACCTCCAACACCGCCCGAGCCGAACGATCAGGGTCCACCACCAGCACCAGCGGACGTTCGGAGCTGGGAACGGCGGAACGGCTCGACGACGACGGCACGACAGGGGACGACCGAAGCATGCGACCTCCGGAGACGGGCTCTGACACCCTACCCCGGACACCCACCTGCTCTGCAAATGCCCGACGGAGGCTAACCCACTGAATTCACTGCGCGCGCCTCGACCGGCCGGCGACGCGACGGCTTTTCATGAGGTTCTGGCAGGGCCAACACGCCGAATTCGCCGATGAGGGTATGGCCGAGCAGCTGAAGATCGTCGGGCGCCACCTCTTTGAAGGTGAGCACCCAGCCGCGCCCATCGACCATCTCGGCCGAGCACTTCGCCTTGAACATGCGCTCCCGGGCAGGGAGCGAGACGTGAAGAATGACGTCTTCCGTGAAAGGAGAGCGGCACGCGACGGGCAGTCGGGCACCTCTGACCGTCAGTTCGAGCCCCCGGCCCATCGCGGAGCAGCCGTTCGATTCGACGAACCAGTCGTGGTCGAGAAAGAAGCGTGGCCACCGTCGCCGCCCACCGCCATCGAACCGCTTCGAGGTGCGCATGCTGCAAGGCTGTAGCGGAAACTTTCGGGGGTCAAAAAACCGGCCTATTCCGGGGCCATGCTCGCACTCGCCCTGCTGGTGACGCTCGCAGCCGACCCGACACCGGCTCCAGCCCCGCCGGCAAACCCGCAAGCGACAGGTGGCGCCTTCGCTCCCGCCGCGCTGCCAGCCGGGTCGATCGCCTTCTGGGGAACGCTGGGCGCGCCCGAGCTCGCTGGCGGGTATCGCCAGGGCTTCTCCCTGCTCGAGTTCGAGGCCACCGCGCGGTTTCACTACCTCGAGGTCTCGGGCACGGTCGAAGCCGGCGTGCGCCTGCTGGCCTGGAAGAACGAGCGCACCCTGATCGCGCCGACGTTCTCGATGGGCTTCAAGGCGAACTCGGGCGTTCGCGCGTTCGACCCCTACAACTTCGCTGCATTCGCGTTGCGGCCCCGGGTGGGGTTGGTTGCGTCTGTCGCTGCGTCAGAGGTGCTGCAGGTGGTCGCGCTGGTCGACGTACCGTGGGCGATCGCGCTGAACGTCACCGGGTTTCAGCTCACGCCGACCGTCGGCGCCGGAGTCGAGTTCATGCTCAACCCGAAGCTGTCGCTCGTGGGAGTCGGACAGATCGGCGTGGACGTGATCAAAGAGCCGCTGGGCGTTGCCGTGCCTCGACCGGCCTGGGCTGTGCGCGTCGGCATCGGCTACCGGCTGTTCTGAGATCGGCCGTCATTCCGAGACAGCCCGGCGCATCGATGCGCTTGCGACGAGGCGGCTCCTCTGCGAACCGGCAGGGTCAGTCTCCGGCCGCGCCGATGAGATCGATGCGTCGAACTAGAACGTGACGACTGCGCCTGGTCCGACCGACAACTCACTGCCTCGCCCGGGCAACACCACCAGCGTCGGCACCAGACTCACTGCCTGGGGCTCCGCGGGCGTGGTGGCAACCGAGACGAGCGCCGTGACGCCGAGGGTGATCGCGGCGCCGCCGAGCGCGACGGCCGCTCCGAGCTGAACGGACTCGAAGGCACCAGACACGAGCGCGAACAGCGCGAGCGCGGCGCCAAGCGGTAGACCCGCGTACCGGAAGATCGTCGCGACTGGCACGGAGGTCAGCGCCGCGATCAGCCCGCCGATCGCCATGCCCACCGCGGGCGCGAGCAGCAACGCAGCAGGCACCAGCGGCCGACCGGTCGCCAGATTGAGGAGCCCGGTGAGCGCGAACGCCGACAAGGCCGCAGCGCCCATCATCGCCAGGTCGCTCGGGTCGAGATCCTCCGCGGCCCACGACAACGCGAGCGGCACGAGGCCACCGACCTGCGAGCCCACCAGCGCGAGCAGCCCTGGAACCGCCGTGCCCACCGGGAGCAGTGCCGCGACGCCGAAACCTGCCAGCGCCCCAACCAACAGGCCGAGCGAGGTCGCACCAGCGGCGACGAGGCCGATCGGCTGCAGATGTTGAAGCAGCGAGCCGAGCGCGCCCAGCGTCACGCCACCTGCCAGCGCCCCGAGGTAGAGGCCCTGGGCTCCCGAGAGCGGCGCACGCCACCCCGCAGTGATGGACGCGCCGATCACCGCGCCGAGCACGAGGCCATCGACCCCCTGCGAGAACGCGAAGAGCGCCCCGCCCCGCCCCGCCGAGAAGGCCGAGAACCTGGCTCCGCTCGTGGCGCCACCGGTGGACTTCTCGGGCGTCGTGGTGCTGGTGGGCCCCAGGTCTCCTGGAGTCTCGCCGAGGGGCCTGACGATCTGCGCGTGCGCTGCGCTGCCCAGGAGCAGCATCAGAGCCAGCGCGCGGTTCATCGGTACTTGAGGAACCCGCCGACGACGTCACGAACCAGCGCACTGACCGACAAGCCGTGCCGACGCGCGATGAGCGCCAACTGGTCGAACTCCGCCGTGCTCAGATCGATCGTCAGCGACTTCGCCGACCCATCGTCCAGCGACTGGGAGTCGGAGATCGGCTCGATGGTCGAGATGATCTCGTCGGCCTCTTCGATGACCTCTTCGGGACTCGCTGCGGGAGCACGCAGGCTCGAGAGCCGCTGCTTCTCTTCTTCGAGCTCGTCGTCGAAGAGCTGCTTGAGAAAGTTCGAGAGGTGGATGTTCGACGGCGTGAACTCGTACTGCGACAGGAACTGATCGATGTCGTACTGCATGTCCCACGCGGTCTGGTACCGGCGCTCGCGGTCCTTCTCGAGCCCCTTCATCAGAATCGCTTCGACCGCCTCGGGGATGTCAGCCTTGAAGTACGAAGGGGCGTAGATCTTCCCCTCGGTGATGCTCTTGAGGATCGCGACCTCGGAGTCTCCGGTGAAGAGCTTGAAGCCGGTGAGCCACTCGTAGAGCACGGTGCCCAGCGAGAAGAGATCGCTGCGACAGTCGAGCTGCTTGCCCATGCACTGCTCGGGCGACATGTACGAGAGCTTGCCTTTGATCTCTCCGGCGCGCGTCTGCTCGATCTGGTTCGTCGCCTTCGCGATGCCGAAGTCGAGCACCTTCACCGTGCCGTCGAACGAGACGAAGATGTTCTCGGGCGTGACGTCGCGGTGCACGATGCTCAGCGCCGTGCCGTACGTGTCAGTCTTCTGGTGCGCGTAATAGAGGCCCTCGCACACGCTCGAGGCGATCTTGAGCGCGTAGACCATGGGGAACGGAATGCCCATGGAGTCGGCCTTCGGAATGATGCGACGCATGTCGCGCCCGAAGACGTACTCCATGGCGATGAAGTACGACTCGCCGATCTTACCCAGGTCGTAGATCTGAACGATGTTCGGGTGGTTCAGCTGCGCGGCGAGCTTGGCTTCGTTGAGGAACATCTTCACGAAGTTCGGCTGCTTCGACAGGTGCGGTCGAATGCGCTTGATGACGATCGTCTTCTCGAAGTTCTCGATGCCGGCCTGCCGGGCGAGAAAGATCTCGGCCATGCCGCCGACCGCGATGCGATCGATCAGGGTGTACTTGCCGAATCGGATGTTTCTCTTCGGGTCTGCTTGAGCCATCGCGAGGGGCGCACCTTACCAGCCCGCTCTTGCGCGTACAGGCTCGGAACACGGTGGTTCGACCGCTAGGGCTCGCGCCCTCTCGCGACCTGGCGGTGGGGAGCCAACCGCTCGAGCTGCTCGGCGATGCCCCACGGTGACGCGTCTTGCACCGGGGTGTCGAGCGTCGCCCGGAGCGTCTTGATCATCTGACAGCTCGTCGTCGCGAGCTCGAGGTGCAGCTGCTCATCGGCGGCGATGCCGCGCGTCGCGCGTTCGACACAGACGGGCAAGGTGCGATCGATGACGACGATGAGTTCCTGGCGAAGCGCGCGCGTCTCGTCCATGCGCACGGTGCGCCCCAGGTTCCACTGGTACCAGACGAGCTCGCCTTGCAGCCTCGAGCAGGTTCGACCGACCACGGCCTCGGGCATCTGGAAGATGATCGGCGCATCACCTTCGAAGAGCCGCGTGAAGAGCACCCGGCTGTTCTCGAGGCGCTCGTTGGCCGAGGCCTGAAGAGCCGGGCAGATCTTCGCGACGCGATTGCCGGTCACCACGTTCTTCACGCAGTTCCCGGCGTAGACGACGATGAGCACAGCGAGCAGGGAGCCTCCGACGAGGCGCCACCGCTTCACATGTAGCTCTCGATCGGCGGGCAGCTGCAGACGAGCTTGCGATCACCCAGCACGTTGTTCACGCGGCCGACCGACGGCCAGAACTTGTGCTTCTTCACCCAGGCGAGCGGGTACACGGCGCGTTGGCGCGAGTAGGGGCGGCTCCACTCGTCGGCGGTCGCCACGTCGG
Source organism: Archangiaceae bacterium (assembly GCA_016879935.1). Classification (GTDB taxonomy): domain Bacteria; phylum Myxococcota; class Myxococcia; order Myxococcales; family Myxococcaceae; genus Xiheimicrobium. Next base: position 4,641 of record JAACJQ010000258.1, read on the forward strand.
CGGTGTGCGGCGCGTGCTTGAGCGGGTTGTTGTCTTTCGGGAGCTTGCCGCTCTCGATCTCGGCGATCTCGGCGCGAATGCTCTTCATCGCGTCGATGAAGCGATCGAGCTCGCCCTTCGACTCCGACTCGGTGGGCTCGACCATCATCGTGCTGGCGACGGGGAACGAGACGGTCGGCGCGTGGAAGCCGTAGTCCATCAGGCGCTTGGCGATGTCTTCGACCTCGACCCCGCTCGACGCCTTCAGCTTGCGCATGTCGAGAATGCACTCGTGCGCCACGCGGCCCTGCGCGCCGCGATAGAGCACCGGGTAGTCGGCTTCGAGCCGTTCGGCGACGTAGTTCGCGTTGAGAATGGCGGCCTTCGTCGCGGCCGCGAGACCGTCGGGCCCGAGCAGGCGAATGTACATCCACGAGATGAGGAGCACGCTCGCGCTGCCGAACGGAGCCGCAGAGACGGCCCCGCTCGAGCCACCCGTCTTCGCGCCCACGTGGCCAGGCAGGAAGGGGACGAGGTGACTGGCGACGCAGATCGGGCCCATGCCCGGGCCGCCACCACCGTGGGGGATCGCGAAGGTCTTGTGGAGGTTGAGGTGGCAGACATCGGGGCCGAAGTCTCCGGGGCGGCAGAGGCCGACCTGCGCGTTCATGTTCGCGCCGTCCATGTAGACCTGCCCGCCTTCGGCGTGCACGAGCTCGCAGATCTCGGTGATGGCCGCCTCGAAGACGCCGTGCGTCGACGGGTACGTCACCATCAGGGCGCCGACCTTGCCGGTGTTGGCTGCGATCTTCGCCTTCAGGTCGCCCACGTCGACGTTGCCGGCGTCATCGGTCTTCACGACCACGACCTGGTAGCCAGCCATGACGGCGGTCGCAGGGTTCGTGCCGTGTGCCGAGGCGGGGATCAGGCAGACGTTGCGGTGGCCCTGCCCGCGAGCCTCCTGGTACGCGCGAATGGTCAGCAGGCCTGCGTACTCGCCCTGTGAGCCGGCGTTCGGCTGGAGCGACGTGCCGGCGAACCCGGTGATCTCGGCGAGCCAGGTCTCGAGATCGCTGAAGATCTGCCGATAGCCGGGCCACTGCGCCTCGGGCGCGAACGGGTGCAGGCCGTTGAACTCGGGCCAGGTCACGGGGTCCATCTCGCTCGTGGCGTTGAGCTTCATGGTGCACGACCCCAGCGCGATCATGCTGTGGCAGAGCGACAGATCCTTCGCCTCGAGCGAGCGGATGTACCGCAGCATCTCGTGCTCGGTGTGGTGGGAATTGAAGACCGGGTGCGTGAGGTACGCGCTGGTGCGGCGCAGGCTCTCGGGGAAGACGGGCGAGGCGTTCGCCGCGGCGGCGAGGGCGTTGGCAGTGAAGTCGGTCTTCTTGCCGGCAAAGACGGCGAGCAGGTTGTCGAGGTCGGTCGCCGAGATCGTCTCGTCCATCGCGACGCCGAGGTGAGTCGCGTCGATGCGGCGCAGGTTCATGCGCGCGGCCTGGGCGGCCTGCACGAGCGAGTCTCCCTGCTTCGCGTCGACTCTCACCGAGACGGTGTCGAAGAACACGTCATGTTCGACCTTGAAGCCGAGCCTGGCGACGCCGGCCGCGAAGGTGCGAGCGAGCGCGTGAACGCGGGTGGCGATGGCGCGCAGGCCCTGGGGCCCGTGGTACACGCCGTACATCGACGACATCACGGCGAGCAGCACCTGCGCCGTGCAGATGTTCGAGGTCGCCTTCTCTCGACGAATGTGTTGCTCGCGGGTCTGGAGGGCCATGCGCAGGGCCATGTGGCCGTTCGCGTCTTCGGAGACTCCGATGATGCGGCCCGGCATGGAGCGCGCGAACTCGGCCTTCGTCGCGAGGAACGCAGCGTGCGGGCCGCCGAAGCCCATGGGCACGCCGAAGCGCTGCGCGGAGCCGATGGAGACGTCGGCCCCGAGTTCACCAGGCGACGTGAGGAGGCAGAGCGAGAGCAGATCGGCCGCCATCACGACGAGCGCGCCGTTGGCGTGGGCCTTCTCGACGAAGGGCCGGTAGTCGATGACTGCGCCGTCGGTGGCCGGGTACTGCACGAGCGCGGCGAAGCACTTCTTGGCGAAGTCGAAGGTGCGGTGATCGCCGACGACGACCTCGACGCCCAGCGGCTTCGCGCGGGTCTTCACGACCTCGATCGTCTGCGGGTGGCAGAGCGACGACACGAAGATGGTCTTCGCGTCGGCGTCCTTCGCCATGGAGTGGGCCAGGTGCATGGCCTCGGCGGCCGCCGTGCCTTCGTCGAGCAACGAGGCGTTGGCGATCGGCAGCCCCGTGAGGTCGCCGATCATCGTCTGGAAGTTGAGCAGCGCTTCGAGACGGCCCTGGGCGATCTCTGCCTGGTACGGGGTGTAGGCCGTGTACCAGCCGGGGTTGAGCAACACGTTGCGGAGCACGACGCCCGGCGTGAGCGTGCCGTGGTACCCCTGCCCGATGAACGAGGTGAAGACCTGGTTCTTCGACGCGATCGACTTCAGCTCGGCGAGGAGCTCGGCCTCACCCTTCGCGGCGGGCAGCGAGAGCGGCTTCTTCGCGCGGATGTTCTTCGGCACGGTCTGATCGATGAGCGCGTCGAGTGACGGCGCTTTCACGGCAGCGAGCATCGCCTCCATGTCTCGGGAGGACGGACCAACGTGACGACGGGCGAAGGTGTCGAGAAACGAGAGCATGCGCGGCGGCTTACAGAACGCGCGCAGGCGGGGCAACGGATTGCGCCCGTATGAATGGGCGCCGCTCATGGCTCCGTTGAGCCCTTCAATCGTTCGCGTAGGACATCGATTGCCACGTCGCGGAGTCGACTTCGAGCGTGGCTGGTCGCGGCGCGTAGTGAGCCTTCACCAGGGGCGCGAGCTTGTCTCTGAGGCCCTTGCCCAGCCACGGCCAATCGCGTTCGCGCCACCAGATCTCGCCGCCGCGGTGAACCACCCAGTCCATTCCATCGAGGGCGAACACGAGAACGACCGGCGCAGTGCCGGAGACGGGTCGCAACGCAGCGACGAACGAACGATCACGGGCCTCTTCCACCGCCAGCGCGCGACGGTGGTGCTGTTCTTTGCGCTCGTGGTGTTTGCCCACGATGGCTCGCAAGTCGGCCTCCGGTGGCGCGGGAACCACGGTCAGCCCGCTCAGCTCGACGCTGACCGTACAGGTCTCGCCACCGCCGTACCGCTCGCCGCGGAAGCATGACTTCAAGCAATCGCCGTCGACGAAGAAGGCGGTCGTGTAGAGCCAGTCTTCGAGGCTCGACTCGTTCCACCAGGACTCCCGGGTGACGGCGTCTCCTTCGATTCGAAGGAACGAGGCAGTCGCCACCTCACGCCCATCGGGGAGGCGTGCCGCGCGTTCGGCCTTCCACTCGACCAACAGCGCTCCGTCAGCGGTTCGCCACACACGCATGGGCACGTCTCTATCCGTTTCAGGTGCGGATTCCGCCCTTCAAACGGAGCGAGGCACGGCTGGGATGTCAGCCCTGGCTGCTAGAGAGCTCGTGGGGGGCGGAATGGACTCGGCGGAGCGGGCGGTCGTGATGATGGCGTCGTGTCAGCACGGGGTGGTGAGTCTTTCGCAGGCGCGCGCGAAGGGCATGACGGCAGATCAGGTGAAGCGCCGCGTGCGAGCTGGGCGGTGGAGCCGGGTGCTGCCCTCGGTGTACGTGATGGAGGGCGCTCCCGAGACGTGGATGCGGCACCTGCGTGCCGCGGCGCTGTGGGCCCCCCGCGCGACGTTTTCGCACCGCACCGCCGCCGCGCTCTGGGGCCTCGCCCGCTTCACCGACGAGACCAGCACCATCACCCTCTCCTCCTCCGTTCACACGCCGGCCCCGCCCGGCCTCCGCGTCGTTCGACGGAAGCTGTTGTTGCCCCGTGAAGTCGCGCTGTCGCAGGGCCTCAAGGTGACGGCGGTGGAGCGAACGCTGCTCGATCTATGCGTCGACGAAGAAGAAGCCGACGTCGCAGCCGCGCTCGATGATGCGCTCAGAAAGAAGCTGACGACGACCGAGCGGCTCGAGTCGTTGCTCTCGCGGCGCGCGGGCGAACCAGGTGCCGGAGTGCTGAGGCGGCTCGTGGCGCGGCGCGCTGGCGACGAGGGCATTCCCGAGAGCGAGCTCGAGACGCGAGTGCTTGGCTTCCTCGAAGAGCACGGCTTCCCCGCGCCAGCGCGCCAGACGAAGGTTCGCGTGCGAGGCCGGCGCTTCAGGCTCGACTTCACCTTCACCGAAGCGCCCGTCGTGATCGAAGCCGACGGCTATGCGTGGCACTCCACGGTGGCATCGTTCGAAGCCGATCGCCGCCGCATCAACGCCTTGACGGCGCGCGGCTATCGGGTGCTGCAGTGGACGTGGGCTGCGCTCGACGAGCGGCCCGACGAGCTCGTGCAGGAGCTGCGAACGCTGCTGGCTACTTCTTCTTCTTTGGCAACTCGGGCATCACGAGGCGCGACATGAAGTCGGTCACTGCGAGCACCTGGGTGTCGGTGTAGCCCTTGATCGCGTCCATCATCTTCGGGTTCGCGTTGAGCCGCTTGCCGTCACGAATGTTGGTCATCTGGCGCAGCAGATACTTGTAGTGCTGGCCCGCGAGCACCGGGGTGTACGTCTTCGGGTCGCCCTCGCCACTGCGGCCGTGACACGAGACACAGTCACGCTTGTAGAGCACCTGCCCATCGTCGAGGAACTCACCCTCGCCGCGCCCGTTGTCTCGCGGAATCGGCAGAATCTTCAAGAACGCGGCGATGTCGGCCATGTCCTGCTCCGAGAGCGACTGCGCAGCTCCGAGCATCACGGCGTTCTCACGCGCGCCCGCACGAATGTCGGTGAGCTGCTTGAGCACGACGGCCGGGTGCTGGCCAGCGAGCTGCGGAAACGTTCCATCGGGCTGACCTGCGCCGGTGTCGAGGTGACACGAGGCGCAAGCTGCCTGGTACCGATCTTTGCCCGCGACGACGTCACCCTTCTTCGCGAGGACCTTCTTCAGCTCCTTCTGTGCAGCGATCTCGGGACCGGGGCCTGCGAACGCGACACCCGCCGTCACGACGAGAGCCATCACCATCTTCACGCTGGGCTTCATGCGGTTCATTGCGACGCGCTCCATAGCAGGAATGTGGCCCCGGTCGTCGACACAGACTCGTCGACCCTGCGCACATTCACGTTCGAAACCTCGAGAGACGGAGTGGGCGAGATCGAGCGCTCCGAAGTCCCAAACGCGGCGAGGGCGAGTGACGCCGAGAGGTGACGGTGGCAACCCACGCTTGACGCTCAGGCCATTCGTGGCGTAGCGCCGCGCCGCGTCGAAGCCCGGGGAGCGTCATGACTACGCCAAGAAATTCGCTGGTTCTGCTGGCTCTGATTCCCACGCTGGCGTTCGCGCAGGTCACCATCAACCCCGCTGGCGGAACGGGCCCCGGCACCGGCATTCGCGTGCACGTCGGCCCGACCGGTCAGGTGCAGGTGATTCGCAACGGCACCGGCCAGTTCTACTCGCAGACGGCCACGCCTGGAGCCACCACCAACCCCGGCGTCGTCACCGGCCTCTCGAACGGCGTCTACCTCGCGGTCGGCACCACGAACGTCTTCGGCCCGCTGCACTTTGCGACGGCTCCAGTCACGGGCATCACGGCGGCGGAGTTCACGCCCATCAGCAACACGCTGACGCCGCAGGCAAACGGCTCGGGCTCGGCGACGACGGTGCTGCGCGCGACGGTGGCGGGCCGCAACTACGACGTCTCGGTTCGCTACGACTACGTCTTCCCCAACGACTTCGTCACCGTCACGCACACCCTGACGATTCCTTCGGGCAACACGGTGCCAGTGCGCCTGTACCACGCGCTCGACGCGTACCTGGGCGGCGACGACAACGGGCCGAGCTTCTTCGTGCAGGGCCCGCCCACGGTGGTGGGCGGCTTCCGCCAGCTCTCGAACATCGTGCTCGCGTGGCGCTACCGCGGCGGCGTCCCGTGGACGGGGTACTACGGCGGCTTCTACGAGTGCGCCTTTCGCGATGCGCTCTGCCCGATGGGCTCGGGCGGCGGCAACAACGTCTTCGGAGCGAACACGTTCAACAACTGGGTCGACTCCACCGTGCAGGACAACGGCTTTGCGATCATGTGGAACTTCGGCTCCTCGCCGGGGACCCAGATCGTCGCGAACGACCTGACGTTCTTCTCGTACCAGCCGACGCTGTCGAAGGCCTTCGGCACGACGGCCATCTCGGCAGGTTCGGCCACGACGCTCACCTTCACCATCGACAACGTCCCCGGAGCGCCGGCCCAGGGCAACCTCGGCTTCCAGGACAACCTGCCGACGAATCTGCTGCTCGCGAACACCGCCTTCACCAACACCTGCGGCGGCACGGTGACGCTCAACACGTCGGCCACGCCGAACACGATTCGGCTCCAATCGGGCAGCCTGGCGCCGCTCACGCAGCGCTGCACGGTGACCGTCAACGTCACCGCGAGCGTTCCGGGCGCGTACGTCAACGGCCGCACCAACATCTCGAACCTGTCGGTGATCGAGAACCAGGTGAGCGATCAGACACTCTCCGTCGTGCAGAGCTCTCCCGTCGTCACCCTCGACTCGCCGGGCATCATCAACCTCTCGAACGCCACGGCCTATTCGGTCTCGGGCTCGTGCCAGGTGACGGCAGGCCAGGTGACGGTGACGGTCGGCTCCGTCGTCGTCGGAACGACGTGTACGGCTGGCAGCTTCTCGACCTCAGTGAACGTGGCGGGGCTGGCAGACGGCCCCTCCATCACCGTGAGCGCGGCGCAGACGAACTTCGCGGGCACCGGCACCAGCTCACGTCCGACCTCCAAAGACACCACCGCACCGGCGACGCCGGTCTTCACGGGCCCTGCTGACGGCTCCTTCGTCGGGAGCGCGACGCCCACCATCTCGGGCACGGCCGAACCCGGCAGCACCGTTCGCGTCATCGTGGGCGGCGTCACCGTCTGTACGGCGCTCGCGCAGGGCAACGGCGTGTGGACTTGCACGACCTCGACGATCGCCGATGGCAGCCGCAGCTTGACCACGACCGCGACCGATCCAGCAGGCAACACGTCGGCTGTGTCGCCGCCGCGAACCATCACGGTCGACACCACGCCGCCAGCCGCGCCGCTCATCAACAGCCCGGCGCAGAGCGCGACCGTCGGCCCGAACCCGACCATCTCGGGCACCTCCGAGGCGTTCGCGACCGTCACCGTCACGGAAGGTGCCGGCACCGTGTGCACCGTCACCGCCAACAACCTCGGCCAGTGGAGCTGCCCCACCACCTTCGGCCCGTCGATGCGTACCATCTCGGCCACGCAGCGCGACCGGGCGAACAACGCGAGCCCCGCGGCACCGAACCGCACCTTCACCATCGCCAACGTGCCGACGGTGACCCTCGCGACGCCTGCTGCGATCACCTCGATGAACGCGGCCTCGTACCCTGTGAGTGGCACGTGCACCGCCGCGGCGGGCACCGTCACGCTTCAGGTGGGAACGGTCTCGACCACCTCGACCTGTGGCACCGGCACCTTCAGCGCGACCGTGAACGTCACGGGCCTGATGGACTCGGCCAGCGTCACCGTCAGCGCATCGCAGATGAACGTCACGGGCACCGGCACCGACACGCGCACCACGCTGAAGGACACGGTGGCTCCGGCGGCGCCTGCGTTCACCACGCCAACCGAAGGCGCGATCATCAACACCGCGACGCCCACCATCACCGGCACGGGCGAAGCCGGCGCGAGCCTCGTCGTCCGCCGCGGCGCCACCACCGTCTGCACCGTGACGGTTCCCGCCAACGGCGTGTGGAGCTGCGTGGCGAGCACCATTCCCGACGGAGCCGTCACCATCACCGCCACCGCCACAGACCCCGTGGGCAACGTCTCGCCCGTCTCGCCTGCGCGCAACTTCAACGTCGACACCGGCACGCCCGCGGCACCCGTCATCACGAACCCGGCGCAGGGCGCGACCGTCGGCATCAACCCCACCATCGCAGGAACGGCCGAGGCCAACGCGACGGTGAGCGTGACCGAAGGCTCGGTGCTGGTGTGCAGCGTCACGGCGAACACGAGCGGCCAGTGGAGCTGCCCGACGACGTATCAGCCGGGCACCCGCTCCATCACGGCGACGCAGCGTGACGTCAGCGGCAACCTCTCGCCGCCCTCTGCGGCGCGGCAGTTCACCGTCGCCGCCGTGCCGACCGTCACCCTCGACACGCCTGGCCCCATCAACGGCATGAACGCTTCGGCGTACCCGGTCTCGGGTTCGTGCACGACCTCGGCTGGCGTCGTCACCGTCACGGTCGGAGCCGTCAACGCGTCGGCGCCCTGCCCTGCGGGCACCTTCAGCACCACGGTCGTCGTGGCCTCAGTGGCCGATGCGGCCGCCGTCACCATCGTCGCAGCGCAGACGAACCCCTCGGGCACCGGCAACGACACGCGCAACACGGTGAAAGACACGATGGTTCCTGCGGCGCCGACGTTCACGAGGCCCGCGGAGATGAGCATCAGCAACGACACCACGCCGACGCTCACCGGCACGGCCGAGCCGGGCAGCACCGTTCGGGTGATTCGCAACGGCATGACGGTCTGCACCACCATCACTCCGGCGAACGGGCTGTGGAGCTGCGTCTCCTCGACGCTCCCCGACGGGCAGATCGTGCTGACCTCGACCGCGACCGACCCTGCCGGAAATCTCTCGGCCGCGTCGCCGCCGCGCACCTTCACCATCGACACCACCGCGCCCGCAGCCGCAGCCATCGTCACGCCTGCCGAGAACGCGCGCACGGGCCTCTCTCCGATGCTCACCGGCACCGCCGAGCCGTTCTCGACCGTCGTGGTGAACGAAGGCACCGCGCTCGTCTGTCAGGCGACCGCGACGATGACCGGCACCTGGTCGTGCCCCACCACGCTCGGCGCAGGCAGCCACTCCGTCACGGCGAAGCAGACCGACCGTGCCGGCAATCAGGGCCCCGCGTCGATGCCTCGCACCTTCGTCGTCGAGAACGTGCCCACCGTCATTCTCGGCAGCCTCGCCGTCATCAACGCCATGCGCGCGCCGATGTACGAGGTGACGGGCTTCTGCACGACGGGCGCGGGACAGGTGAGCGTCGCCGTCGGCTCGGTCACGGCGATGACCGCCTGCACCAACGGCCTCTTCTCGACCACGCTCAACGTCAGCGCCGTTCCCGACGGGGCGATGGTGACGGTCACCGCCTCGCAGATGACGGCCGGCGGCACGGGTATGGACACGCGCTCGGTGCGGAAAGACACGGTGCCGCCCGACGCGCCCGCGATCAGGTTGCCCACCATCGAGAGCGTCATCACCTCGGGCCGCCCGATGATGTCAGGCACGGCCGAGCCGAACAGCACCGTGACCATCTTCATCAACGGCCAGGAAGCCGGCACCACGCAGACCGACGCCAACGGCGCGTGGACGTTCACGCCGCCCACGCAGCTCGCCGACGGGCGCTACGAGGTGAAGGCGCGCGCGACCGACACGGCTGGCAACACGGGCCCCGACACGACGCAGGTGGCGTTCACCGTCGACTCCACCGCGCCGAACCCTCCAGTCATCGTCACGCCTGCGAAGAACGCGGCGGTCGACATCGATCGGCCCTTCGACATCTCGGGCACCTCGGAGCCGAACGCGCGCGTCACCATCTACCTCGACGGCAAACAGGCTTTCTTCGTGGTCGCCGATGCACAGGGCCGCTGGAGCACGCCCGTCGGCGCCAACACGCTCGGTGAAGGCAACCACGTCGTCTCGGCCGAAGCGCTCGACCCCGCCGGCAACCAGGGCACTCGCGCCACCGACGTGCCCTTCTTCGTTCGAATTCCCTCCATCCGTTACGCGGGTCAGGGCCTCATCAGCTGCAGCAGCGTGTCGTTCGACGCCGCGCCGCTCGTGCTGGCGCTGCTCGTTCTCGTCACCCGCCGCCGCGCGCGCCAGGGCCACCACTCATGAACCGCTTCGTCCTCGTTGGGGTCCTCGTCTCGCTCACTGCGCTCGCGCAGGAGGCGACGCCACTGCCGCCGTTTTCGCTCACGCGCTTCTCGCCGAACGACGCTCCCCTCGGCGGGCTCGGCGCGGCGACGGGAGACGTGCTGCCTCACAAGAAGTTCCGCGCGTGGGGTGCCTTCCACTACGAGAACAACCCGCTGGTGCTCTTCCGCGACAACCAGCGCCAGGGCGCGCTCGTCGGCAACCGGCTCAACCTGCACCTCGGCGTCGCGTACGGCATCACCTCGTGGCTGACCGCGTCGCTCGAAGTGCCGCTCGTCATCTACCAGGGCGGTGACGATCTCTCGCAGGTGGCGAAGGTCATCTCGCCCGACAGCTTCGGCCTCGCGTCTCCCCGCCTCTCGGTGCGCCTCGGCATTCTCTCGCAGCGCAAAGGTGGCCTGTTGGCCGACGCTCCGGTCGATCTCGCGTTTCAGCTCGGCACCGCGTTTCCCTTCGGCGTCGGCAACGCGCTCGCCGTCGAGAGCGGCTGGAACATCTTCCCCCAGCTGTCGGCCGGCCGTGACTTCGGCCCCGTACGCTTCGGTGGAGAGGTGACGGGCTACGTGCGCCCGACAGCGGTGAACCTCTCGAACGCCGCCTTCGTGCGTGATCAGATCGGCAGCCAGCTCGGCCTGCGTGCGTTGGTCGGCAGCACCGGCGATGGCGTTCGGTTCGAGGGCTCGTTCCACACGCTCGTTCCGCTGGGAGGCGGTGAGACGCCGGCGGGCTTCGAGCTGCTCGGCGGCGCGCGCTTCCCCATCGGCCCCATCGAGCTCTTCCTCATGGCCGGCCCGGGCTTCGGCAGTCTGCCGGGCACTCCGACCGTGCGCGTGCTCGGCGGCGTCGGCATCAGGCCCGACGACAACGATCCCTGCTCGAGCGGCCGCAAACACACGCCGCAGCAGTGCCCCGATCTCGACGACGACAACGACACGATTCTCAACGCGGCCGACACCTGCCCGCTCGAGCCCGAAGACTTCGACAGCTACAAGGATCAAGACGGCTGCCCCGACCCCGACAACGACAGTGACGGCGTGCCCGACGTCTCCGACAAGTGCCCGCTCAAGAAGGGCCCGCTCGCGAACAACGGCTGCCCGGTGGTGAAGGTCGTGGAGATCGACACCGACGGAGACGGCATCGTCGACGCCAAGGACGAGTGCCCGACCGAAGCCGGCCCGCCCGAGCGCAACGGCTGCCCCGTGAAGGATCGCGACGGCGACGGCACGGAAGACAAGGACGACGCGTGCCCCGACGAAGCCGGCCCGAAGGAGAACAAGGGCTGCCCCGTGAAGGACAAAGACGGCGACGGCGTGGAGGACAAGTTCGACAACTGCCCCGAAGAGAAGGGCCCGGCGTCGAACCAGGGCTGCCCCGAGAAGCAGAAGCAGCTCGTGATCATCACCAGCGAGAAGCTGATCATCAAAGAGAAGGTCTTCTTCGCGACCGCGAAGGCGACGATTCTTCCCCGCTCGTTCCCGCTGCTGAACAACGTCGCGAGCGTGTTGCGCGATCACCCCGAGATTCAGCTCATTCGCGTCGAGGGCCACACCGACGCGCAGGGCGGCCGCGACTACAACATCAGCCTCTCGCAGCGACGCGCCAACTCGGTGAAGGACTACCTCATTCATCAGGGCGTCGATGGCACGCGGCTGCAGGCCAAGGGCTTCGGGCCCGACCGGCCGGCCGACTCGAACAAGACCGAGGCCGGGCGCTCGAACAACCGTCGCGTCGAGTTCGTGATTCGCGCGAGCGGCGCCAGCAACGACGAGGCCGAGTGATGCTGAGCCTGCTCCTCGCGGTGGCCGTCGCAGGCACTCCGGGCAGCAGGCTGTTCATCGCGTCTGGCGCGAAGACGAAGGTCGAGGCCGAGAAGCTGCAGAAGGCCCTCGTGCTCCCGAAGGAGCTGCGCCTCTCCCCCGGCTTCCCGAAGCTGATCGAGTCGAAGACGGTCGAAGGGCTGAACCCCGGCTTCTTCCTCGTGGTGCTCGGGGCGTGTGCCGACGTGACGGCCGCGCAGACGAGTCACTCCAACGGGCTCGCGGCGCTCATTCAGCGCGGGCTCAAGGGCGCGTACGCGAAGCCCGTGGCGAAGCAGCCCGAGGCGTGCCCCTCGTGGCTCGAGGGCACAGAGAAGCCGCCCGCGAAGCTCGCGATGCTCGAGAAGAGCCCCGACGATCGAAAGCTCCTCTTCGAGGTCGCGCAAGAGCTCGACGCCCAGGGCAGCCTGCTCGGCGCCTGCATTCTGCTCCGTCGCGCGACGGCCCTCGGGGCGAACGACCAGCCCACGCTTGAGCTGCTGCGGAAGGTGGAGTTCGTGCTCGAAGACGCCCCGTTTCGGCTGCCGCTGTAGCGACTGTCGAAGTCCTCGCAAGACGGTATGAAGGCGCCGTGAGCCTGCAACCACGCGTCTACGAAGATCTCGCGGCCGAGCGCGCCGTGCTCGGCGCCATCGTGATGGACAACGCCGTTCTGCCGAACGTCGCCGAGCAGATCACCAAAGACGACTTCGCCAACGCGGCGCACAGCGAGATCTTCGACGCCATGGTCGCGCTCGACGGGCGCAACTCGCGGGTCGACTGGCTCACCATCTCGGAAGAGCTCAAGTCGCGCGGGCAGCTCGCGAACGTCGGCGGCCCCAGCTACCTGCAGACGCTCGATCAGCTCGTGCCCTTCTCGGCCAACGCGGTCGAGTACGCGAAGATCATCAAGGATCAGGCGACGCGGCGGAACCTCGCGAAGGCGGGCCGTGAGATCTACGACCTCGCCAGCCAGGACACGGGCAACGTGCTCGAGCTCGTCGACGAGGCGGGCCGAAAGGTCTTCCAGATCGCCGAGGCGCGGCAGCAGGGCGACCTGCGCTCGATGCAGGATCTGATGGACGAGGCGCTCACGCTCCTCGACACGATGAAGAAGAACGCGTCGGGCATCACCGGCACGGCCACGGGCTTCGTCGATCTCGACAACCAGCTCACGGGCCTGCACGGCGGAGAGCTCATCGTGCTCGCCGCGCGCCCCGGCATCGGCAAGACCTCGCTCGCGATGAACATCGCCATTCACGTGGCGCTGAAAGAGAACCGGGCCGCCGCGGTGTTCTCGCTCGAAATGCCCGCCGTGCAGCTGCTCACCCGTATGCTCGCGACCCACGCCCGCGTCGACATGAAGAAGCTGCGTGGTGGCCGTCTCACGCCGGGCGACGAAGAGCGCATTCAGCAGGGCGCCAACGAGCTCTACGGCTGCAAGCTGTACATCGACGACACGGGCGGTCTCTCGGGCTTCGATCTGCGCGCCAAGGCCCGCCGCCTCAAGCAGAAGGAGCCGTCGCTCGGCCTCATCGTCATCGACTACCTCCAGCTCATGCACCAGAAGGGCAAGGTCGAGAGCCGCCAGCTCGAGGTCTCGGAGATCTCGCGTGGCCTCAAGCAGCTCGCCAAAGAGCTCGACGTGCCGATCATCGCGCTCAGCCAGCTCAACCGAAAAGTCGAAGAGCGCAAGGGCGGCAAGCCGATGCTGTCTGACCTTCGCGAGTCGGGCGCCATCGAGCAGGACGCCGACGTCGTCATGTTCATCCACCGTGAAGACGAAGAAGGCGACGAAGGGGGCCCGCCTCCGCCCCAGCGGGCGTCGATGCCCTGCGAGCTCATCGTCGCCAAACAGCGAAACGGGCCCGTGGGCTCGATCGACCTGATCTTCCTCGCGGAGTACACGCGCTTCGAAAGCCGCGCGCGCGACTGGCAGGGTTGAGGCTAAGGTCTGGGGTTCGCGATGAAGGGCAACGCTCCTGACTTCAGCAACCGCCTCGTGCTGATCGTCGACGACGACGAGCACACCCGCACCCTGCTGAAGGACCTCTGCGAGACGAGCGGCTTCAAGGTGCTGACTGCCGAAGATGGCGTCGAGGCCATGGAGCACATCTCGAAGGCGCGGCCCGATCTCGTGCTGCTCGATCTGATGATGCCGCGGCGTGACGGCTTCTCGGTGCTGAAGGCCGTGCGCGAGACGACCGAGCTGGCCGAGCTGCCCGTCATCGTGCTCACCGCCATGGGCGACATGGACGGGAAGATTCGCGGCATGGAGCTGGGCGCCGACGACTACATCACCAAGCCCTTCAAGCTGATCGAGCTGCAGACGCGCATCAACTCGGCGCTGACGGTGCGGGAGTACCGCCGGCGGCTACTCGACGCGGAAGACGAGCTCGCCCAGTTTCGTGCGGTCGACCCCGTCACGGGCGCCGGCACGTACTCGCAGCTCAAGGCCAGCCTCGACTCCGAGCTCGCGCGCAGCCGCCGCTACGGCCGGCCTGCCGCGTGTCTCATGTTCGGCTTCGACGACTACCAGGGCCTTCGCTACCAGCTCGGGCGCGACGCGTGCGACGGCTACCTCGCGAAGGTGGTGCAAGAGGTTCGGAGCGCGATGCGTGGCGCCGATCGGCTCTTCCGCATCGACACCGACGAGTTCGTCGGCCTGCTGCCCGAGACCGATCTCCCCGGCGCGCGAATCGTGGCCGATCGCATGTTGAGCCTGCTCCAGGCGCTACCAGTGGAAGGACCGCACGGCCGCATTCGCGTCGTCATTCGCTTCGGTGGAGCCGTCTTCCCGACCGATCGCGTGCGCTCGAGCGAAGATCTGCTGCGTGAAGCGAACAAGAGCTTCCGCGCGCTGCAGGCCTCAGAGGTGCAGAAGTACCTGTTCGACGCTTGAACGTCTTCAGCCGGCTGACGATGAAGGCTGGTTCAGCGGAGTGACAGCAGCTCGATCGGCGACTCGATGATGTGACGCGCGCCCGCGTTGGCGAGCTCTTCGCGCCCGCGAAAACCCCACACGCACCCGACGCTCCGCATGCCGGCGTTCTTCGCCGTGTTCACGTCGACGGCCGTGTCTCCGACGAAGGCGATGTTCACCGGCAGCACGTTCAACGCGAGGGCGAGCTCGTAGGCGGCGGTCGGGTCGGGCTTGCGCGGCACGCCTTCACGCTCACCGCGAACGTCGACGAAGTGCCACCGCGAGAACTGCTTCGCCACCAGCGCGCGTGTGAAGTCGTCACGCTTGTTCGACAGCACGGCCAGCTTCACCTTCGCGGCGGTCAGCCCGTCGAGCAGCTCAGGAATGCCGGCGTAGGGCTTCGTGTGCGGGTAATCGAGCCTCGCGTAGTGCGCCCGGTAGGTGTCGGCGATGGCCTTCAGCGTCTGCGGGTTCGACTCGGGAGTTGCGGCCCGGCGCACCATCGTGTCGACGCCCTCCCCCACGAAGGTGCGGTACGCGTCGATGGAGTGCGTCGGCAGCTTGAAGTCGGTCAGCGCCAGGTTCATCGCCTCGGCGAGATCGCGCAGCGAGTCGGCGAGCGTACCGTCGAGATCGAAGATGACGGCTTGAAACGGCAGCATCAGACCGCGCCCGACGACGGGTCCTGCACGTTCAGCATGACGGCCTGCCGCACCAGCGCCTGCAGCACGTTTTCTTTCAGATCGTCGAGCGACGCGACCGAGATGGCGCGCGAGTCACCGTCTCCGGCGAGGGTGCCTTCGGGCGCCTCGAGCTGCGCACCGCGCAGGAACGTCACCAGCACCTCGCGATCGCTCGCCTCGATGCGGGCGAAGAGGCCATTGGCGTCGTACGCAGGCCCGTTCGGGTCGAGCAGCTCGCGCGCCTCGGGCGCCGCATCACGAACGACCTGACGCAGCTTGTTCACGATCGGCACCACCGGCGGCGGCAGGCTGCGCACGTAGCCCTCGATCTCGGGCAGCTCGGGCAGCTTCACAGGTGGGTACGTCTTCGGCGCGGCGGCCTTCTTCGCCGGCGCCGCCTTCTTCGCAGCCGCCTTCTTCACAGGCTTCGGCGCCGCCTTCTTCTTCGGCGCCGGCTTCTTCGCCTTCGAAGCCTTCGCGACCTTCACCGGCTTCTTGATCTTCGACTTCGCCTTCGGGGTCTTGCCCCGCTTCGCGTTCTTCCTGGCGGCCATGAGAAAAAGGCTAGCCGTCGTTTCCCGGTCGATCATGCGAAATCGGCTCCGCTTGCGTCTGCTCGCTGGGAGTGGGAACAGACGCCCATGAACACGCCCGTCATCACCATCTGGTCCGACTACGTCTGACCGTGGTGCTACATCGGCCTCGGCGAGGTCGAAAAGCTGAAGCGAGAGTGGGACTTCACCGTCGACTGGCGCCCGTTTCTCCTGCGCCCCGAGACACCTGACGAAGGGCTGCCGCTGCCCGATCGCGTGAAGGCCTACATGGCCAACCCGAACAACCCGCTCACCACGCGCGCTGAGGCGATGGGCCTGACGATGGTGCACGATCGCGAGCTCATTCCCTCGACGCGGCGCGCGCACCAGGCCGCCGAGTACGCGCGGTCGAAGGGCGCGTTCGACCGGTTCCACCACTCGGTGCTCGAGCGGTACTGGACGAAGGGCGAGAACCTTCACGAGTGGAGCGTGCTCCGTGCGGCGGCGGCCGATGCCGGTCTCGACGGAGACGAGCTGCAACGCGAGGTCGAATCCGGGAAATGGAAGCCGGTGATGGAAGCCGGCCTCGCGGCGGCTTCGGAGCTCGGCGTACACGCCGTGCCGACCTTCATCGTGGGCAACAGGTTCGTCATTCAGGGCGCGCAGGACTCGCAGGTGTTCGCGCACGCTTTGGAGCGGCTGGGCTTTGCTCCGCGGAGTAAGACGCCGGGCCCATGACGCCCACCGCCCAATGTGCGCTGCACCCTGATCGCGCCGCAACTTCGGTCTGCCCGCGGTGTGGCGCGTTCACCTGCGGCGAGTGCAACCCCGATGGGCGTAGCCAGTGCCCGACCTGCCAGCAGGTGACGGGCGCGAGCAGCAGCACGCCGGTGCCGACCCCGTGGGAGCGCCGCGCCGAGCTGGGTCTCGTGCAGGCCGTCTGGCAGACGTGGAAGCAGACGATCGTCGAGCCGAAGAAGTTCTGGGCCGAGCTCGACCCGAACGGCTCGGGAATGGACGCGTTCCTCTATGGCTGGGTGATCACCAGCGCGGCGGGGCTGCTGCAGATTCCCTTCCTCATCTTGAACCTCGCACAGTCGGCCTCTCAGTTCCGCGAGCTGGGCAGAACGATGAAAGACGTGCCTGCGCCGATGCAGGCGATGTTCGACTTCTTCCAGACGAGTCCGCTCATTCTGGCCATCGTGCTGGGCGTCTCGACGATCGTGCTCTTCCCGTTGTCGATGATGTTCTCGACCGCATTGGTGCACCTCGGGGTTCGCATGGCGGGCGGCACGCAGTACCCGTTCTCGACGACGCTGCGGGCCATCTCGTACGCCGTCGCGCCGAACGTGCTGCAGGGCATTCCCGTCATCGGCGGCTTCGCGGGCATCTACACGCTGGTGCTCGAGATCTGGGCCATTCGTGATGCGCACAAGCTCACGACCGCGCGCGCGGCCATCGCCGTTCTGTGGCCGCTGGTGCTCTTCTGCTGCTGCGGCGTCGGCGGAGCGATCTTCTTCGGCGCCGCCCTCGCCTCCCAGCTCGGCAAGTGATCACTGCTCGCCGCTGACGTCGATCACGATCGTCTCGGCGATCAGATCGTGCAGACAGCGCTGCTCGTCTCCGAAGATCATCGCGCCGTCGATGATGCTCACCAGGCCGCACAACTGCGAGACGACGTGAATCACCACGTTGCGCAGGAGAATGATGCGCCACAGCTCGACTGGTGAGCCGTCGACCCGCACGACCTTGATCTTGAAGAGGCGCTTGGCGACAGATTGCCCAAAGCGCACCTGCATGAAGACCTGCGCCGCGATGCCGACCGCGAAGCCACCAAAGAGCCCGAGCATGCCGAACAGCACAACGAGATCTTCGTTCTTCTCGCGCTGATTGAAGGCGCCTCCTGCCACCATGACGATGATCATCACGATCACGCCCGGCACCGAGACGACGAACGAGTCGAGCACGTTGGCCAGGAAGCGGTAGCCCCGGTTGGCGCGGTTGAGCGTCGGCGTGAAGCAGCGCGGGCAATAGAGCGAGCCCTCACCCCAGCGGGTGCATGCCTGGCAGACGAAGCTCCCGCAGCGGGTACACACGCCCGGAGCGCTGACGTCGGGATGGTACGCGCACTGCCCTCCGGCTGGTGCCTGCATGAAAAACTCCGTGGTTTCGGGGGCTTTTCGTACGACCCCACCCCCTCTTTTCTCGACCGCTCCAAAGCGATAGACGCGCCGCAGCATACGACTTGCGAGGCCGGCCGTGATCGACTCCGTGACCCAGCTCAGCGTTCGACGCTTTCATCTCGAGAGCAGCGATCCTGCGTTCCATGTCGAGCGGCAGGGGTCGTCGAAGTTCCTGCTCTCGGGCAAGGTGAGTGACGAGCCGACGACTGCGCTCGGTGTCGAGACGCCCTCCACGGCCTTCGACGTGACGCTGGCGACTTCGAGCGGCCCCGAACACGCGGTCGCGACCCTCAAGCGCGATCTGCCGCGCGACGTGGTGATGCAGGTGATGGAGCGCATCGGCGGCCTCGAGATCTCGCTCTCGGAGGCGCTGGTGCCCGCGGCGAAGCCACCGCGTCTGCGCGTCATCTCGACCGATCTCGTGCAGCGCATCACCCAGCTCGACGAGAACCGCATCGAAGTGCGCGGCGCCATCGGAGCCGACGCGCTGCTCACCATTCTCTGCGACTCGCGGCGGGTGACGATCAGCGTGCACAAGGGCCTGTCGTCGACGGCCACCGCGATTCGCATCGCCGCCTCGGTGCCGCGTGGCTATCGCGCGCTCGCCGACGGGCCGATCGTCAGCGTGTGGAAGGACGCCGACTTCTTCTCGATGGTGGCGTGAGTGGCCGCGAAGAAGCCCTCGAGCGTCGAGGCTTTCTTCACCGCGGCGCCAGCAGCTCAGCGTGACGAGCTGATCGCCGTCGACGCGCTGATCCGAAAAGTGGCTCCGAAGCTCGTGCGCAAGCTGTGGAGCAACGGCTCCCTGCTCGGCTACGGCGAGTTCCACTATCGCTACGCGACCGGCCGTGAAGGTGACTGGCCCCTGCTGGCGCTCTCGGCCCGCAAGTCGAACCTGTCGCTCTACGTCTGCGCCCTCACCGACGAGGGGCAGTACGTCGCCGAAGCGCACGCCGAGTCGCTCGCGCCGGCCTCGGTTGGCAAGAGCTGCATTCGGTTCAAGTCACTCGCCGACCTCGATCGCGCGGCCTTGACGAAGGTGATCAAGCTCGCCGTGCGCAACGGTGGGGCGTTCGAGGCCTGACCGTCGGTGAATGTGCCGAAGATGCGCCTTGCAGGCGCGCGCGGCGACCGACGACACTGCTGCGTCTCGTTCCCCCGGGGGGCCCACGCACATGAGCAACGACTGGTACCTCAAGGACTCGCGCGGCAACGAAGTTGGTCCGCTCTCCCGCGACGTCGCGGTCGATCTGCTGCGCACCAAGCCCGGCGTCTTCGTGCTCGCCTCGAAAGATCGCCTCACCTGGCAGCCGGTACGGGGCCAGGCCGTGCAGACGATGGTGACGGCCGAAGCGCCGGCGGCACGACTCGCGCGAGA
Organism: Archangiaceae bacterium; assembly: GCA_016879935.1. Classification (GTDB taxonomy): domain Bacteria; phylum Myxococcota; class Myxococcia; order Myxococcales; family Myxococcaceae; genus Xiheimicrobium. The sequence continues at coordinate 24,142 of JAACJQ010000258.1, forward strand.
GCAGCAGGAGGCAGAGCGCGCGCTGTTCGATCTCGATCGCTACCGTGAGCTCGCGCCGCACGCCCTGTTCGGCGTTCCGAAGACGGCCACCGTGAAGGACTACCGCCACGGCTTCTTGAACCTCGCCAAGCGGTTTCACCCCGGCCGCCTGCCACGCGACGCCTCGAGCGCGCTCGTGAAGGCCCACATGGCCGTGTACCAGTACCTCACCGAGGTGATTCAGCAGGTCGAAGCGAAGCTCGCGGTGCCTGAGCCCAAACCCTCTGCGCCGCCACCCGCTCCCAGCCGCCTTCCGACCTGGCAGCTCGACGTGCTGCGCCTGCGGCAGGAGCCGCACCAGCTCGCGGCCTCGTTCTCGGTCACGCGCCAGACCGCTTTCGTCTTCACCGCGCACCGGCTGATGAACCTGTCGACGAGCTCGGTCTTCTTTCCGTGCATTCCCGCGCTGCCGCTCGGCACGAAGCTCGGGCTCTCGTTTCAGTTCGAAGAAGCGAAGCGCGTCATCGGCGCGCGCGGCGCGGTGGCTTTCGAGAGCGCGACGGCCGATCAGACGCTGCGCGGCTTCGGCGTTCGACTCGAGCTGGGCACCGAAGATCGCGGCTTCATGCTGCGTGAGAGCAAACGCCTGCTGAGCGCCTGAGTCAGCAGTCGTCGCACTTCAAGAACGTCACCCCGCCATCGGCTTCGGTGCGCTCGGCGCTCCAGAGCGCGTTGAGCTCGAACGGCTGGCCGTCGATGGTTCCCCGCACCACACACGCCGCGACGTCGGCCTCGTGCACGTCGACGGCCCTCGCCCTCGAGAAGAAGCGCGTGACCTGCTCGCGCGAGGGCGCAAAGTTCTGACAGGCGGCCACGTCGCCGGGTGTCGCATCAGCGCGAACGCCTCGGGTCAGTGGAGAGAGCCCCGACGCGGCACACGCGCAGAGCAGAAGCAGTGACCGATGCATCGCACCACTGTCGCTCAGTCGTAGCGGCGCGCCCAGTTCGGAATCGGACGGCCGGCGGTGGCGCGATCACGATCGGGTGCGTTGTTGCGGAGGCCGTTGCGACCCGCGAAGTACGACTGCACCTGGTTGGCCGCAGCGGCCGAGAGCTGGCGATCACCGATGGCCACGGCGTGAATGTGCGGCGAGAACCCGTCGCGAGCGTCACGGCTCCACGCCGCGAAGCCCGCCTGCCGCAGCGCCTTCACCATCAGCACCACGCCGCGCGGAGAGTGATCGCGGGTACGAATGTCGAGGGCGCCGCCCCGATCGTGCGTGCCTCCACTCTGCGTCACGCCGCCCGGGTTGTAGCTGCCCTGCGCGAGCCCGAAGGGCACCTTCACGCCCATCGCCTTCGCGTACTTCTCGGCGCGCAGGAGCATCTGCTGCGTGCGCACGTTCACCGTCACGCCGCGGAAGTTCACCCGGCGATAGTCGTGCGCGGGCTCGGCGGCGGTCTGCCAGGTGGTGGGCTTCGCGGGAGCCTTCGTCGCGGCGGCCTTCTTCGCCAGCAGCGCCTGCATCGCCGGGTCTGCGATGCCGTCGACCTTCAGATGATTGCGGCGCTCGAACTGCGAGACGGCCTCACGGGTGTAGTTGCCGTAGAAGCCAGTCGCTTTCGGGTAGTCGAAGGTGCCGACCGCCTTCAGGCGCTGCTGCAGCACTCGAACCGATGCGCTCGTCATTCCAGGTCGAAGGGTCGTGGTCATGGCGTCTCCAGAAAGGAAGTGAACCTCTGGAGACAATGTCGGCCGATGTGGCTCTCTCGAACACCAAGACCCCTGCGAACCCACGTTACAACCAGCGTGAATTTCGCCGGTTATTTCAGGCCGAGGGCGAGAAACCGGTTCAAGGCCAGCTCGGTCTTGGCGTCTTGAATGATGCCGTCTCGCAGCGCCTGTTGGAGCGACTCGAGCGTTCGCCACGCGAGCGTTCCGCCTTCTTCGAGGTGGCTGCCGTCGCCGGGAGGCTGCTCCATGGACAGCCCAGTGACCTCGACGTGGGTGAGGAAGATCTTCTCGCTGATGATGCCGGGCGCGACGAAGAACGGCGGGCCGAGGTGCTTCACCGCGTCGACCTCGACCCGAATGCCCGCCTCTTCGTGCACCTCTTCGACGCCCCGCGCCCGCACGGCCCGCTCACCGTCGTCTGACGGCTCGATGAGGCCGGCGACGATCTCTTCGCAGAAGAGCCAGTCGCGCTCCTCGGGCAGCACCGGCTTCTTCTCGCTGCGAAAGTACGCGGCAGGACGAAGCTGCTGCCGGGTGAGAAACTCGAGGCCGTGCTCGGTGCGCCGCCACACCAGCACCGCCACCGCGTCGAGCTTGGGCCTGTCGACGACGTCGACCCGATAGATGGGCGAATGCGAACCATCGCTGCGGCGATTGCGAACACGCAGCCGCCGAATCTGGAGAAAGCCCTCGTCGCAGCGAGCAGTGGAAGAGAAATCTTCGACGACTTCCAGGGCGGTGACAGACGCGTTCCGGTTCACAGACGCGGCTTTACCAGACGAGGGGCCTTGCATACGGTGCCCGCGCTTTCGAAGGGCCCCGCCAAAGAACCCCACCCATGCGCTTTCTTCGCTGCTTTGCCTTCCTCGTCGTGGGCCTCGTTCACGGCTCCTGCCTTCCCGTCGTGGAGGGCGCAGAGCTCGATCTGTCTGATCAGCAGATTCGCCTGACGCTGCTGCACACGTCCGACATTCACTCGCGCCTGCTGCCGTACGACTTTCGCCCGCTGCGCACCGACATCGACCTCGGGCTGATTCCCGAGGCGGGCCCGTTCGGCGGCGCGACGCGCATGGCGTCGATCATCAAGCGCGAGCGCAAGAAGGCCGACCGCGTGCTGCACCTCGACTCTGGCGACAGCTTTCAGGGCGCGCCGATCTTCAACATCAACTTCGGAGAGGTCGAGTACCGCTTCTTGTCGCTCCTGGGCCTCGACGCGGCCGTCATCGGCAACCACGAGTTCGACGCCGGCGCGTTCAACTTCACGAAGCAGGCGAAGGAGTCGGCGCGGTTTCCGGTGCTGGTCGCGAACTACGAGTGGGAGGACTACCGCAGCCCGGTCGCGAACAACCCGTCGAACACCACCGCCCTCTACACGCAGCCGTACACGATTCGAAACGTCGGCGGTCTGCGCGTGGGCATCATCGGCCTGGGCAACATCGGCTCGCTCAACTCCATCGTCGAGCAGGGCAACTCGCTGCAGGCGATTCCGCTCGAGCAGAACGAGGTGGTGCGCGGCTACGTCGACTTCCTGCGGCCGGCCGTCGATCTCATCGTCATCACCAGCCACGCGGGCCTCACCGAAGATCAGGATCTCGTCGAGGGCTACGAGGCCTTCTACGAGTGGGGCATCGCCAAGAAGTACGTGAAGCGCACGAACTCGCCGTGGGCGCTGCTGGAGTCGTTCGGGCCGACCAACGACGCGAACGAGCCGACCGACGACTCGACGATCGTGCGCGTGACGATCCCCGGCGTCGAAGGCATCGACGCGATTCTGGGCGGCCACCTGCACATCGTGCTCAACCCGCCCCAGCTGCTGCGTGACCCGAACGGGCGTCGGGTGATCTTGAGCCACGGCGGTGCGTTCTCGAAGTACGTCAACCGCCTCGACCTCGTCATCCAGATGCCCCCGAAGCTGGGCGACAAGAGCGAAGGTGGCGAGATTCTCTCGCACGACTTCAAGGTCTTCCCCATCGACTCGGTGTGGTGCGACGACGGCCTGCACCAGCTCTACCGCGACCAGTTCTGGAACGCGGGGGCCTTCATCGCCGACCCGCGCGTGCAGGCGGGCGTCGAGAAGTGCAAAGCCGAAGAAGACAAAGACACCTCGCAGCTGTTGCTCAACTACATCACCGACCTCGACGCGAAGATCGCGCTCACCACCCTGTTCGCCTACGCGCCCAACGACATCGCGCGCCGCAACAACTCGACCGGTGGCGACAGCCCGCTCGGCAACATCACCGCCGACTCCATGCGCAAGCGCCGCGGCATCGAGGCCGAGATCGCCATCACCAACTCGCTCGGCATTCGCGACAACCTGTACGCCGGCCCCGTCAGCATCGAGTCGATGTTCAACGTGTTCCCCTTCGAGAACACCATCAACGTCATGTTCCTCTCGGGCCGGGAGATGCAGGAGCTCTTCGACTTCATCACCGAGCGCTCGACCGGCCGCGGCTGCGTGAGCCAGGCGCAGGTGTCGGGCGCGCGTTTCACGATGGACTGCGCGCAGGCGCAGCTGAACCAGCTCCGCATTCCGTGCGACCCCACCGGCGATGCCTCGGAGTGCCCGAACGACGGCCGAACCGGAGGCCGCCAGCCCTGGCAGTGCCTGACCGACGCGACCTCGGGCGGCGGGCGGTGCTGGTCGAGCCCCGCGACGAACCTGACGATCAACGGGCAGCCGGTGCAGCTCAACGAGTCGTACCGAATCGCGGTGAACGACTACATCGCGCGCGGTGGCTCGGGCTTCCTCGTGCTCAAGCGCAACACCACGCGCATCGAGTCGGGCATTCCGCTGCGCGATTCGCTCATCGGCTTCATGCAGAACTTCTGCACCTGCAACGATCTGCTCAGCGGCAACGTCGACAGCTACGGCAACACCATCGGCGCCAACCAGCAGGTCTGCGGCACGCGCGACCCCGCCCGCCCCAGCAAGTGGAACGTCGACCCGCAGCAGGTCTCGTTCTGCACGCAGGCCAAGGCGTTCTCCGATCGCCTCACCGTCGACGACGGCAACGGCTGCACGTGCCTCGGCGCCTTCCGTGGCGACGCCAGCTGCCCCGGCGCGAAGGACATCGCGGCCCAATGCCAGAGAGATCTGCCGCCGGGTCCCTTCACTGGAAAGTGCTCGTGCCGCGACGCGCTCGCCGGAGACCCGGTCTGCGGCACGGTGACGCGCGCCGTGCAGAACTTCTGTGAGAACCCGACGCGCATTCCCATCGCCTCGGGCATCGAAGACGGCCGCATCGGCCGGAGGGTCAAGTGATGCGCCGCCTGCTCGTCTTCTCGGCGCTCGCGCTCACCGCCTGCCCGATCATTCCCACGCCCGAGCGCAGCGAAGTGCAGTCGTTCGAGGTCGTCGTCGAAGGCATCTACACGTCGTCGAACGGCCAACGCACGCCGCTCGCCGTGGTGGGCAGCTGCGCCGCGCTCTACGACGGTGGGCAGCCTGCGGTGCCGCTGCAGGTGCGGGGCAAAGAGAACTGCCGCTACATCATTCCGCGGGGGCCCATCGAGATCGACTACGTCGGCCGCGCGCTGAACGCCGAGCGCAACCTCGCCAGCGGCTTCACGGGCCCCGTCGCGATTCGTGTCATCCCCGGAGATCTCGCCGACCCCGTGGAGTGGACGGCCGGCTCGGCTGGTGGTGCGCACGTCGCCAGCATTCGCACCGACGGCACGTTGTGGACGTGGGGCGCCAACGACACGAGCCAGCTCGGTGACGGCACCAACACGCCACAAGAGACGCCGCTGCCCGTCGCGCCCGAAGGCCGGTGGAAGGTGGTCGCGGCCGGAGGCTCCTTCACCGCTGCGATTCGTGAAGACGGCACGCTCTGGGGCTTCGGGTCGATCAACGGGCAGCTCGGGAGCGACGCAGACTGGGTGCAGGTCTCGGCCGGCGCGAAGCACCTGCTGGCCCTGCGAAACGACGGCAGTCTGTACGCGTTCGGCGACAACGAGTCGGGCCAGCTCGGCAATGGAACGCTGACGGCACCATCGACCATCACGCGCGTCGGCACCGACACCTTCAAGGCGATCGCGGCTGGGGCGCGCCACTCGCTGGCCGTGCGCAGCGACGGAACGCTCTGGGCGTTTGGCTCCAACGATCAGGGCCAGCTCGGCGTCATGATGGCCAACGCGCTGACGCCGGTGCAGGTCGATCAGAACACGTGGAAGACCGTCGCCGCTGGCGAGGGCCACTCGCTCGCGATTCGCACCGACGGAACGTTGTGGGCCTTCGGGCGCAACGACAAGGCGCAGCTCGGCCTGGGCAACACCACCGCGGTCTCGGTGCCCACCCGCGTGGGCACCCTCGCCGCGTGGGACAGCGTGTCGGCGGGCGTCACGCACTCGGTCGGTCTGCGAGCGCCCGGCGTTCTCTACTCGTGGGGCAGCAATGCCGAAGGCGAACTCGGCGATGGCACCAGCTCGCAGCGCACGTCGCCTCAGCCCATCGGGCTGGCGAGTGACTGGGCGAGCGTCGCGGCCGGAGACACCTTCAGCATTGGCCTCAAGGACGATGGCACCTTCTTCACGTGGGGCCGCAACACGTCGGGCCAGCTGGGCACCCCGCTGCCGCTGCTCAAAGACGGTGGCGTCGACCCCTTCCGCCGCACTGCCGGTCGCGTTCGCACCCCTGGCTACGAGAACCGCTGGAAGCAGGCCGTCGCTGGAGAGATTCGCGGCGTGGTGCGCGTGCAGCACCAGTACGGCCAGGTTCGGTTGTGGCTCGAGAACGCGCCGCCGAAGCAGCTCTTCGATGGTGGCTACCTCATCGCGCCCGATCGCCTGCCGCCGGTCGACACGAAGTACAGCTTCGCCACCGGCAGCTCGCCCATCGTGTGGTTCGAGGAGCAGACGCTGCAGACGCTGAACATGCCCGACACGCTCGACAACCGGTCGTCGCCCTTCGTCGGTGAGTTCGTGCGCGTCGGCACGCCGCCCGAGATGGGCACGCCGCTCAAGCAGACCTGCCTCGACGACCCGGAGCGCAACGGCCAGCAGATGGCCATGGTCGTCACTGGCGTCGAGCCCACCGGCTTCTACGTCACAGACATCACCGCCTGCCGCCAGAAGGAGCTGCTCCAGTCGGGCACGCTCCGCGTTCGCACGCCCGAGCCGCCCGAGCCATGTCAGGTGGCGCTCGCCGATGGCGGCGTCGCCAACATCGAAGACGTGCCCGGGGGCCGCAACGCCCGCTGCGCGATCTCGAAGGCCGCGTGTACCGCGCGCTCCCAGTGCTCGAGCTACGCGCCAGGCACGTTCGCGAGTCTCTTCGTCTTCAACTTCTCGTTCCCCGAAGGGCTCAACCAGGGCGACCTGCTCTTCAGTCTCTCGGGCGCGATGCAGGAGTTCACCTCGACGACGCAGATGACGTTCCCCGCGTGGACCATCGCCGAGCGCGTGCGCCTGCTGCCGCCGTCGGAGTGGGACAAGTGGCTGCGCTTCGCTCCGCCCGTCGACATCAACTACCGCATCTGCGGCCTCGACAACGCGTTCGCCCCGTTCATCACCGACGCGCTGTGCGGCCAGTCGTCGACGAACCTGAAGCTCGAGAGCCTCGAGGCCGGCCTCGTGCGCGTGAAGGGCGTCACGTTTCCGAAGAAGTTCGCGAACTGCGATCTCGACGCGAACGGCTCGGTGCCCTTCTTCTGCAACCGCACCGATCTCGACGCCATGGGCAACACCGTGCGCACGTGGGGCAACTGCGACTTCGACACGCCCCCTGCGCCCGAAGCCGAGAACGATCGTCTCGAGCGTGAGTGCATTCAGAACTGCACGCTCGGCCGCGGCGCCGACGGAGAGCAGGTCTGCGCCGAAGAGGCCACCTTCATCGGCTTCGGCCAGTACACGGTCGAGATGGCGCCTCCGGGGCCGGCCTGGGCCAACCTCGACGAGTCGAGCCCGGCGCGCATCGTCTCGGCGCCCGTCACGCTCGGAGCGCCTGGCCGGGTGAACGGCCTCTACCTTCCCCAAGAGGCTGGCTTCGAAGCGGGCACCTACGCCGTCGCGGTGTGCGACGTGCCGGTGCGGTGGAAAGCCGGCACCAGCACCGTCGTCGCCACCGATCAGGATCCCCTGCTCGACGCGCGCACGGTGCTCAAGCTGCGCATGCCAGTGGCGGCGCCGAACATGCCCGTGCAGGACTCGCTGAGCTTCCTGCCGACCGCGGCGACGGGGCGCTGCTACGCCGCCATCAACCCGCGCACGCGTTTCAACCTCGACACGAAAGACGCGATTCCCGAGCTGAACCCCGACTGCCGCGAAGACGACCCCGACGCCGAGGTGGCCCGCCAGTGCCGCTTCACGAAGGGCGCGACCTACGACGTCGTTGGGCACCTCAAGCAGGTGCAGCCGGCCCGCCCGCGGTGGATTGTCATTCCCCGCGACCCTGATGACGTCTGCTGCTATCCCGGCCCGGGCCTCGAGTGCCCCAGACCGCTGCGGTCGTGCCGAGGAAGCTGAACCGAAGAACGAAGTTCCGTTGGGCACGCCCCGCTGTGGGGCGCTGCGGGAGAGGAGAACGTCGTGAGAGCCGTGAAGCCGTTGCTGATTGCCCTGACTCTGTCGAGCGCCGCCTGGGCCGGTGACTTCATCGATACCCGCGTCACCTTCGCGTTCGCGCACGACAACGTGTTCGTGCGCCCCGGAGAGACGACGCCCAACAGCCCCGGCGTGGGCTTCGGCGCCTCGCGGCAGAACACCCAGTTCTTCGACAACTTCAACACGCGCTTCTCGGGCTTCGAGACGCTGTCGAACCTCACGCTCTACAAGAAGTCGTTCAGCTTCTTCGAAGGCTTCGAGGGCGAGGCGGCGCTGTCGGTGCTGCTGCTGACGCAGCCCAACGGGCAGATCACCCTCTTCGACAACTCCAGCTACATCAAGCTCAACTTCAAGCCGATGGGCTGGGGCTCGAAGGAAGACATCTCGCTCACCGGCTTCCCCGTCTCGTCCGACCGGTTTCGTCTTGGCTACAACTGGCGCGTGACGTGGGGCGGAGACTCGGCCTTCACCTACCAGCAGGGCTCGGGCCTCTCGACGACGGGCCGGCCCAGCGCGGCGCCCGGCGGCAAGCTGCAGGTCACCAAGGACTGGGGTTATGCCTTCGTCGGCCTGAAGACGGGCCTGCTGCTCAACAACCTGCTCAACGTGCAGGAGCGCGTCTACGGCTACCTCGGCGGCGCCGGCATCGATCTGTGGAAGACCGACAAGCGTGGCCTGCGCTTCGAGGTGAACGGCGGCTACTTCAACCGTGGCATCGCCCCGTCGCTCGCGCTCCAGGGCGTGCGCGCGCCGATCAACGCGGTCGGTGGTTCGGCGCGCCTCTCGTTCCAGCAGGGCGCCGAGATTCAGCAGTCGATCGACATTCGCCTCTACAAGAATGACCCCGACGTGCTCGCGCGCTTCTTCCGCCCCGAGACGTACCCGGGTGGCTTCTCGATCACGGCCGAGCTCGAGGGCTCGGTGCTCGCGCAGACGCTGATCGACCCCGACAAGTTCGCCTCGACCAAGCCGCAGTACGCCGGCGCCCTGGCGCTGAACACCCGCGCGAAGATCGACTACTGGCGCGTCACCCTGCTGGGCCTCGTGCGCACGCTGTCGTTCATTCAGTTCGACGTGCCGGGCTTCCCGCCGTTCTTCGACTTCTCGAAGGGCAGCACGGTGCGGCCCGAGACGTGGCTCGCGGTCGGCGTCGATCGCTACATTCCCAAGCTGCACTCGACGTTCGGCATCGTCGGCGGCGTGCAGATGCCCGCCTCGTTGTCGGCGCCGCGCTTCGACTTCGGTGGCAACGCGCCGCCTCCCGGGCTGACTGGCCCGCGCGTGGTCGTCGTTCGCGACGTGAACCTGTTCAACATTCTTCCCGCGACCGATGGCGCGGGGAACGCGATCGCGGTGCTGCCGATCATCTCGGTGAAGGGCACCTACCGGCTCGACCTCTCGGAGTACTTCGCGATCATCGGCGAGGTCTTCTACACGCGCGACGACAACCGCGTGACGTTCCGCGACTCGACGGCCAGCATCTCGCAGCCGACGTTCGAGCAGCCGAACCAGCTCGGCTTCAACGCCGTGATGCAAGCCCGCTTCTGAAGTTCAGCGGCTTGAAGTTGAAAGGCGTCGGCGCTCTTCGAAGCTCCGGCGCCTTCACTTTTTCCGGCGGTCAGAGCTGATCGAAGCAGTCGCGCGCGCGCATCGACAGGCCCGGCAACAGCGGCGTCTGCGAAATGGCGTCACCGTTCTTCACGCGACGCGTTCGCCCGCCCTTCCAATCCGCGGGAGCACGACGCACACGAGCCTCACCCCTTTTGGCGAAGTACCACTGCGCCTTCCGCCGAAGGGCTGCCTCGTCTTCATCGAGGCCCGCGACTTCAACGGCCAGAATCGGGGGCACCGTTCGAAAGCGGCCCGTGCGAGGCGGCAAGGACTCGCGGAGCCACACGGCCGCGTCGGCCCCGAGCTTCCGTCGATGAGAATGCCCTCGGTGCCACCCACGACGGAGTCGCCTCACTTTCGTGCCCAGGCCTGCAGCGCGGAGACGACGATCACCGCAATGTCGGAGGCGTGAACCAGAGTCGCCGGTCGTAGAACTCGAGCCGACCGTTCACGCGCGGCCACGACTCGGGGAGCGAGACGACGAACCTTCGGGCCGCTCCAGCGACAGCGGCAACTTCAGCCTCGCGGCCCGCGGCACGGGACCACCACCCTCCTCCAGCCCTCGCGCGTCGCACTACCGGCCCACGCCCATCGGAGAGAGGAACCGAATCGGCTGCCGCTTCACGGTGCCCGAGTAGTCGTCGGTGATCTCCAGCGTCAGCTCGAGCGCGCCTTTGATCTGGTCCTTCTTGATCGTCACCATCACCGGCACCCGCTGATCGGTGAGCGAAGCCAGCTCGAACTCGGGTGTCCCGATCACCACGTCGGCAGGCACGGGAGCCGTGAGTCGCAGGTGGAACTTCGAGCGCTCGGGGTTCTTGTTCACGAGGTGAACCTCGAAGGGGTTTCGAACCACGTCGCCGTCGACGATGAACGGGTTGGAGCCCTTCGTACGAATCACGTTCGACTCGAACGGCGTGCGCGTCACCAGGCTCACGCCGAGGGTGCCCAGCGAGAGCACCATCAACGCGAGGTAGACGAGCAGGCGCGGCCGAACGACCTTGCGCGGCTGGCCAATCAGCTGCTGGTGCGAGGCAAAGCCGATCAGCTCCGGCGGGCGCTTCACCTTCGACATCACGTCGTTGCAGGCGTCGACGCACTGAAGGCAGGCCAGACACTCCATCTGCAGGCCGTTGCGAATGTCGATGCCAGTCGGGCACACGGCGACACAGCGGTTGCAGTCGACACAGTCACCGCGGGGCGTCGCGGCGGCGCCCTTGGCCACCTTGCCGCGCGGCTCGCCACGCTTCTCGAAGTACGAGACGGTGATCGACTCCTTGTCGTGCAGCACCGACTGCAGGCGGCCGTACGGGCAGAGCACCACGCAGAACTGCTCGCGGAACCAGGTGAAGTTGAACATCAGAATTGCCGTGAAGCCCATGACCAGGAAGAAGGCCGTGGGGTGCAGTGACGGGCCCTCGGTGATCATCGCGAGGAACTCCCGCGGCCCGACGAAGATGGCGGCCGCGGCGTGCGCGATGTTCAACGAGACGAACAGAAACGTGGCGTACTTGCCGAGCCGGAGCGCGATCTTCTTCCCGCTCCACGGCGCGGCGTCGAGCTTGATGCGCTGCTCACGCCCACCTTCGAAGAAGTGCTCGATCGGCCGGTACACGCCCTCGAGAAAGACGGTCTGCGGGCACGCCCAGCCACACCACACGCGGCCACGCCACGCGGTGAGCGCCAACAGGCCAAAGGCAAACCCAATCACCAGCAACAGCACCATCCAGAAGTCCTGGGCGTTGAAGGTGGCGCCGAAGAGGTAGAACTTGCGAGCCGCGACATCGAGCTGAATGGCTGGTTTGCCACCAATCTTCACCAGCGGCGTGATCACGTAGAACGCGACCAGCAGCGCGAAGACGACTCGCCGCCGGTTCAACCATTTCCCCTTCACGTCGGCCGGGTGCATCTTGATGCGAGACCCATCGGCCTTCATCGTGCCCAGCGTCGAGGCCGGAACGTGGAACGGAAGGTGGGGCTCGTCGGGCGTTTGCGGAGTCGGAGTCATGGTGGAGCTCATGTCGTCGGTGGGATGCAGCCGACGGGGTGCGGGGTTCGAGACGAAGGTGCTCTGGAAACACGACGAGCGCACGGGGCGATAAGGCTGCCTCCCCCACGTGCGCTCGCGCTGTCAGGTGTGACGCTCCGATCGAGACGGAGCGCCCCACACGACGACTACTCGACCGGGTCGCCCTGAGGGTCTTTGCCCTTCAGGTTCTTGCCCTTGAGCGACAACACGAAGGCAGTCACGTTGCGAGCCTTCGCGTCGCCGATGACGACACCCCAGGCCGGCATGCCCTTGTCGGGGTACCCATCGTTGACGGACTTGAGAATGTCCTTCCCGGCGGCGCCGTGAATCCAGAACTTGTCGGTCAGGTTCGGGCCGACGAGCCCTTCGGCGTTCTGGCCGTGGCACGAAGCGCAGGTGGTGGAGAACACCTTCTGGCCCTCACTGAGGGCCTCCGGGCTCGCCACCAGCGCCGTGAGCGCCTCTTCCGAGGTCGGGTTCGCCGCCGCACGGGCCTTCTTCAACGCGTCGACGTCGGCTCGGTAGACGACTGGCGGGTTGGGGAACGTGTCGGTCGTGTGGAAGGCGATCCAGTAGCCGAAGGCGAAGACGATGGAGCCAAAGAGAATGGCCAGCCACCAGTTCGGCAGGTGGTTGTCCTCCTCGAGAATGTCGTCGTACTTGCGCAGGTTGTTGTTGTCGGAGCTCACGACTTCACCTCCTTCGTCTCATCGTTCAGGGGCATCGACGCGAGGGGCTCGAAGTCGCCCTTGCGCTTGTAGAAGTACGTTCGCGCCAGCATCAGCAGGAACGCGGAGAAGAACACGGCGAGCGCGAACAACGGCAGCGCCGGCGACTCCATGTTGGCGAAGAACTGCTTGTACATGGCTCAGCGCCCCCCACCGTTGGCCGCAGGCGCCGCGGCGGGCGCGCCTTCGGGAGCAGGAGCCGCAGGCGCCGGCGCCGCAGGATCAGCCGCGGGAGCAGGCGCCGCTGGGTCGGCAGCAGGAACCGGCGCGGGTGCAGGCGGAACGACCTCGGTCGTCTTCACCGGCTCGACGCCGTACTTGATGCCCGAATCGCGGCCCAGGCGCTGGAGGTACGAGATGAGCGCGACGATCTCGCTGTCTGCAGCGACGGTGACGCCCTGTGCCGCGAGGTCCTTCGCGACGGCAGCGCCCTGCAGCTGCTGATCGGTCGTCGCGTTGGCGATCTGCTCGGGCGTGTAGGGAACGCCGAGCGTGGTCATGAGCTCGAGCTTCTTGCTGCCGAGGTCGAGATCGATGCGGCCATCGGCCAGCCACGAGTACGAGGGCATGTTCGAGCCCTGGCTCGTCGCACGCGGGTCCATCAGGTGCGTGTAGTGCCAGAGGTTCGGGTACTTGCCGCCGATGCGGTGGAGGTCAGGGCCCGTGCGCTTGGAGCCCCACTGGAACGGGTGATCGTAGATGAACTCTTCGGCGCGAGAGGCTTCGCCGTAGCGCTGGTACTCGTCGATCATCGGACGAATCATCTGCGAGTGGCACACGTAGCAACCTTCGCGCGTGTAGATGTCGCGGCCCTGCTGCTCGAGCGCGGTGTACGGCTTCTGCGCTGAGCCCGTCGCCGGGACGGCCTGCTTCACGAAGATGGTGGGAATGAGCTCGGAGATGCCACCGATGAGCACCGACAGGAGCACGAGCACCGTGAAGGCCATGGGCCGGCGCTCGATGATGCCGAACCACGACGGCTTGCCGGCCGCGCGCTCCTTCTTGTTGATGACATACGCGGCCTCACCAACCACCAGAACGGCGATGGCAAGAATGATGGCCGGCACGAGCGAGACGAAGGTGAACACCACCGCCGCGCCGAAGCCGACGATGCTGAACCACATCGGGCGGCCAGCGAGAACGTCGACGAGCGTGCCCGCCTCGGGGTCTGCCTTGTCTTCCGAGACGACGACCTCGGTGCTGGCGACGACGGCAGTCTTGCCAGACATGGTCTTGATGAGGTTCCAGATCATCAGCAGGAAGCCCGTGAGGTAGAGCGTGCCGCCGAGGAAGCGCACGACGTACATCGGGCGAATCGCGATCAGCGTCTCGACGAAGCTCGGGTACGTCAGCGTTCCGTCGACGTTGCGCGCCTGCCACATGAGGCCCTGGTTCACGCCAGAGATCCACATCGACACCATGTAGAGAACGATGCCGGCCGTCGCGATCCAGAAGTGCGCGTCAGCGGTCTTCTTCGAGTACAGCTGGGTGCCGTACATCCTCGGGACGAGCCAGTAGAACATGCCGGCCGCCATGAGGCCGTTCCAGCCGAGGGCGCCGCCGTGGGCGTGGCCGACGATCCAGTCCGTGTAGTGCGCGAGCGCCGACACCGACTTGATGCTGAGCAGCGGGCCTTCGAACGTCGACATGCCGTAGAAGGTCACGCCAGCGACGAAGAACTTGAGCACGGGGTCTTCGCGAACCTTGTTCCAGGCGCCGCGGAGCGTGAGCAGACCGTTGAGCATGCCGCCCCACGACGGCGCCCAGAGCATCACCGAGAAGACCATGCCGAGCGACTGCGCCCAGTCAGGAAGTGCCGTGTAGAGCAGGTGGTGCGGGCCGGCCCAGATGTACATGAAGACGAGCGCCCAGAAGTGAACGATCGAGAGCCGGTAGGAATAGACCGGGCGCTCAGCCGCCTTCGGCATGAAGTAGTACATGATGCCGAGAATCGGAGTGGTCAGGAAGAACGCGACGGCGTTGTGGCCGTACCACCATTGAACCAACGCATCTTGAACACCCGAGAAGACCGAGTAGCTCTTGAACATCGACAGCGGCAGCTCGAACGAGTTGACGATGTGCAGAACTGCGACCGTCAGAATGGTCGCAATGTAGAACCACAGCGCGACGTACAGGTGCTTCTCGTTCCGCTTCGCCAGCGTCCAGAAGAAGTTGATGGCGAACACCACCCAGATAAGCGCGATGGCGATGTCGATCGGCCACTCGAGCTCGGCGTACTCCTTCGAGGTGGTGATGCCGAGCGGCAGGGTCACGGCGGCCGCGACGATGATGAGCTGCCACCCCCAGAAGTGAATGTTCGACAGTAAGTCAGACGCCATTCGCGCGCGGGTGAGGCGCTGGGTCGAGTAGTAGACGCCGGCGAACATCATGTTGCCGACGAACGCGAAGATGACGGCGTTCGTGTGCAGCGGGCGCAGACGCGAGAAGGTGGTGTACGGAATGCCGAAGTTCATCTGCCACCAGGCAAGCTGGCTGGCGATGAGGACTCCGACGAGAAGGCCGACGGCCCCGAACAAGACAGACGCGAAGATGAACTTCCGGACGATCGCGTCGTCGTACTCGATGCGTTGGGTCTGCATCAGATCGACTCCTGGTTGGACTGCTTCGTGGTGGTGGTGCTGGCGGGGGGTGGGGCGCTGCCGCTGACGACGTCGTCGTTCTCGAGCGGCGTGAGCGACAGCCGGTCGGCGTGCTCGAAGGTGCGGGACTTCACGGTGAAGACGAAGAGGACGACGGAGCTGAGGACGAGCATCAGGCTCACGAAGACCTGCAGGATCATCACGTTCATGGCTGGGCTCCGGCCAGACGCGAGTTCTGCGTCACCGAATTGTCGGGCGCAGTCGTTGCGCGGGCGAATGCCTTGAGCCCGATGATGGTGATGACGAGGAGCGTCAACGTGCTCGCCGGCATGGTGATCGCCGCCAGCAAGGGAGACATTTTTCCCAGCAAAGCCAAACAGATGGCAAAGGCGTTGTAGGTCAGGCTCACGGTCAGCACGCGTTTCACGACGGCGCGCAGATGCGCGGCACGTGCCAGCGACTCCTTGATGGGTGCCAAGCCTTCGCCGACGAGAAAAAAGTCGCTGCGACCGGGCATGACGGGGCGGTCAATGGCCGGAGTGCCCGCGATCAAGGCTTGCTCGAAGGCGAGCGAGTCGTTCACGCCGTCGCCGAGGTAGAGCGTGTCTTCTGCGTCGAGGCGCGCAACCGTGTCGGCCTTCTCTTCGGGGCGCTGGCCGCCGAGGGCGTGATCGGGGGCGATGCCCAGCGTCTGGACCATGGCCGCGACGCGGGCCGGTTCGTCGCCGCTGATCAGCCACACGTCGAAGCCGTGATCGGTGAGCCAGCCGAGTTCTTTGCGGGCGTCGGCGCGCAACGCCTCACGCGTCTCGAGCCTGGCGACCTGCACGCCGTCGACAGAGAGCAGCGTCACCTTTTCGGTCGACCCCTGAACGGCCCAGCTCGCCCGCCCCAGCCGCCACACGCCATCGGCGCGCCGCCACTCCATGCCCTGCCCGTGCACCTCTTCGATGGCGGCGGTGACGTCGTAGCGAACGCCGTGGCCTTCGAGCGCGCGTGCGATGGCGCCCGAGACGGGGTGACTCGAACGCACGGCCAGATTCCATGCGGCGTCACGAGCTGGCGACGAGAGGCCCTCCAGCACCGACGAATCGGCCAGCTCGAGGCGGCCCAGCGTCAGCGTGCCCGTCTTGTCGAAGAGCACCTTCTTCACCTTCACCAGGCGATCGAGCAGATCGGCCGAGCGCACGAAGAAGCCGGCGCGGCGCAGGTGCGTCTGGGTGATCTCGTACGCGAGGGGAATCGCGATGCCGATGGCGCAGGGGCACGTGATGACGAGCAGCGAGGCGGCGACGTTGACGGCCTCGTCGAAGCTCGAGGGCAGCCACGCGAGGAAGCCGGCGGCCGAGACCAGCAGCACCTTCACCACCCACTTGCGCGCCAGGTCGTTCCACAGCTGGTGGTGCTCGGGCACCTTGCCCTCACGCGTGGGAGGCTGACGGAGCAGCTGCACCAGCGGCGACGCCGAGAACTCGGTGCGGGCGATGACGTGAAACGCCGTACGGCCCGCGTTGAAGCTGCCCGCGGGAACCTCGGCGCCCTTCTTCAGCTGCCGCGCCTTCGACTCTCCCGTGATCCAATCGGTGCTGACGTTCGCGTCTTCGTCGAGCAGCGAGGCGTCGACCGGTACCACGTCGCCCGGCGCCACCAGCAACACGTCGCCCGACTGCACGAGCGGCGCCTTCATCGGCACCAGCTTCTCGCCGACCACCTTGCGCACCACGAGCCCCTCGGCGCCGTCGTCGTCGAGCAGGAAGCGGCGGTTTCGCTCGAGCAGCCGCTCCTGGAGGAACCGACCGAGCAGCATGAGGGTGATGAAGGTGTTGAGCGTGTCGAAGTACGTGAGATCGCCGCGCCCCGTGCGCATCTGAATCAGCGACATCGCGTAGACGAGCGCGATGCCGACGGCGATGGGCAGGTCGAGGTGCAGCATGCCGCTCTTGAGCCCGCGGTAGGCGGCGTTGAAGAACGGCCAGCCCCCGACCAGCACCGTCACCGACGAGAGCGCGAACGAGAGCCAGGTGAAGAGCGAGAAGATGCCCTCCTGATCAGGCGCGAGCCCGAAATAGAAGCTCACCGAGAACAGCATCACGTTGATGGTGATCGCCGCCGAGACGCCGAGCCGCAGGGGCAGGTCGATCGACTTCTTCGAGGTCTCCTTTCGCGCGGGGCCGAACTGGTAGCCGAAGCCTTCGACCGCCTTCACCCAGCGCGAGAGATCGGTCTCGCCCTTCTTGAACAGCAGCCGCACCTTGCCGAGCGCGGGGTTGACGGTGATCTCCTGCGCACCCTTCTCGCGGCGGTACGTCTCGTTCATCAACCACACACACGCCGCACAGTGGATTCCCTGCACGTCGAGCGTCAGCGCACACAGCTCGCCCTGCGCCGAGGCCTGCGCCTGCTCCATCAACGGCTCGAGCCAGGTGTGCGATCGAACGCCGGGCGACGAAGCCACTGGCGTCACCTCACCTCTCGCGAGCTCGTAGTAGCGGCCGAGCCCTTGCTCGAGCAGCAAATCGTGCACCGCCTCACAGCCATGGCAGCAGAACTGCGCAGATGCTGCGTCTGCGGGGATGGGGCTCTGACAGTGCAGGCACTTGCCGGGTTGAGGAGCGACAAGAGGTTGGGACGCGGGGGCACTCACGATGACGGGCGGCTGTGCAGACGGCATGCCCGTTGAACGGAACCGCGGCGTGGACGCGATGACTTCCCCGCTCGTCATCGCCGGCGCGTCGAGTGCGCTGGTGGCCGGTGCGACCGGAAGCCTGCATTGCGCGCTGATGTGCGGGCCGCTCGCCTGCGCGGGGCTTCCGCACGGTGAAGGTCGTCGGGCCGCAGCGCTCGCGTGGAACGCTGGGCGAATCAGCGGCTACGTAGTCGTCGGTGCGGCCCTCGGCCTGATGGGTACGGCGGTGTCGAGCGCCCTCTCCTTCTCGGTTGCTCCGTACCTGCCCTGGGTGATGGCAGCGGGCCTCATCGCCACCGCGCTCGAGCTGGGCAAACACCTGCGCCCGTTGCCCGGGGTGAGCCGCGTCTCGCGTGCGCTCGTTCGCGCGGGAGCGACACTTTCACCTGCGCGCCGGAGCTTCGTGATGGGGCTGGCGACTCCGTTTCTTCCGTGCGGGTTGCTCTACGGCGTGTTCCTCGCGGCCATCGCGACGTCGAGCGTGCTCGGTGGCGCGACGATTCTCGGCGCCTTCGCGCTCGGCGCCGTTCCCGCGCTCGGGGCCGTGCAGGCAGGCGCGCACTTCGGCACGCGCTGGCCGAACGTGACGTGGGCGCTGCGCAAGGCGGTGCCACTCTTCGCGGCAGGCGTGCTGATCTGGCGCGCGGTGCAGGCGGCGACCCAGGGCCCCGACTGCCACTGAGACGAATGTGCGACCGGTGAGGGGAGTGGCGCTAGAGTCCTTCGCACTCCATGGAGGGCACCCACCTCGATCCAGCCGCCTTTCACGGCTTCGTCTCCGGCACGCTGACGCCTGAAGAACGAGAGGTGGCGCTGGCTCACCTCGACGAGTGCTCGCGTTGCCGCAAGCTGCTCTCGGCGCTCGCGAGCGACGACGACGGTGGTGACGGCTCCGAGACGCTCGACGGCATTCAGGAGCCCGACACGGACAAGGAGCGGCTGCGCCAGAGCGTGCAGGATCGCACCGTCGATCTGCGAAAGGCCCAGGCTGGCACCGAGCTGGTCCCGCCGCTCGTCACCCCGAAGAAGAAGCGCCTCGACGTCGACGACACCACCTCGCCCGACGGCGCCCAGCTCGCGCCCACGAAAGAGAGCGTGTCGGTGCGCCGCCAGGCTCCGCTTCAGGTCGAGCAGCTGCCGATTCCCTCGGACAAGCTCGTCGGCCAGAAGCTCGGCGACTACCTCGTGCAGGAGCTGCTCGCGAAGGGCGGCATGGGCGCGGTCTACAAGGGCGTGCAGCCACTCATCGGCAAACAGGTCGCCATCAAGGTGCTGCTGACCGCAGGCCCAGCCGAGCTCAACTACGCGCAGCGCATGTTGGAAGAGGCGCGCACCGTCAACGCCATCGGCCACCCGAACATCATCGACATCTTCAACTTCGGTGAGCTACCCGACGGGCGCCCGTGGCTGGTGATGGAGTACCTCGACGGCATGTCGCTGAGTCAGTGGGTGCGCGCGCGCACGAGCGACGAGCCACCGACGGCGCGAATCATCTCGATTCTCGAGCAGATCTGCGCGGCGCTCGAGGCCGTGCACGCGGTCGGCGTGGTGCACCGCGATCTCAAGCCCGCGAACGTGATGCTCACGCACATGGCCGCGCCCGAGCCTCGCGTGAAGGTGCTCGACTTCGGCTTCGCGAAGAGCGGCGAGAGCACGCTGCGAACGTCACCCGACATGGTGTTGGGCACGCCGGGCTACATGGCGCCCGAACAGATTCAGGCGATCGGCACCACGCCGCAAAGCGACCTCTATTCGCTCGGGCTCATGGCCTACTTCATGATCACGGGAATGGACGCGTTCTACGACAAGAGCCCGATCGCCGTGCTGCAGATGCAGCTGCAGCGGGAGCCCGCGTCGCTCAAAGGCCGGCCCGGTGTTCCCGATGGGCTCGCGCAGCTGATCGCCGACCTCACGCGCATCAACCCGCAGCTGCGGCCCGTGTCGGCCAGAGCCGTGAGGGAACGTCTGCAGGCGATCGTGTCTGGAGCGCCCGCGCCCGCGACGGCCAACTCCGAGGTCATCACCCTCAAGGAGTCGCACGCGCCCGCGCCAGCCTCGCGCGCCAGCACCGTGAAGCCCGGCCGGCTCGCGCAGAAGCCGTTCGACCCCGAGAAGACCGAGCCCGAGCGTCAGTCCGAGGGGAAGAAGAAGGTCGACAAGCTCGAGGCGGCCGTCGATGGCGCGATGCTCGATCTCTCGAAGTCGCAGATGCGCTCGGTGAGCTCGAGCAAGTGGCCGTGGGTAGTGGCGGTGGTGTCGGCCATCGCGCTCGGCCTCGGCACCTGGCTGCTGCTGCGCTGACGATCAGGGCAGCGGCAGCTCGTCGCGGTTGAGCACCTGCGAGAGCCGCAGGGAGATCGACTGGGCGACCTCTCCGATGAGGGAGTCGACGTCGCTGCGGCCGAGGCGGGTCTCTTCTTCGAGGCGCGCGCGCATCGCGGCCATGATCTTCGCCTGGGCCGACTCGATCCACCGTTGGGCGGTGGTGCGGTGCACCTGGAACATGCGGCCGAGCTCTTCGGTCGAGACGCCGTCGACGAAGCGCATGCGGAGCAGCGTGCGCTCCTTCGCCTCCAGCACGCCCAGCGCGTCACGAAGTGCCAGCGACACCAGGCGTGTGTCCATCGTCGAGCGGGCCTGCGACTCAGGCGTGCGGCCCTGCGCGGTGAGGTGGGTGAGCTCTTGAATGTCTTCGGTCGGCGCCTGGCCCATGCCACGCGTGGCCTGCAGCAGCTCGAGCTTCGTCGCCGTCCACAGCCAGCTCTTGAGCTTGCCGCGTCCGTCGTACGTCGACAGGCGCGCCTCTTTGTTCTTCGGCGCGACAAGCAGCCGGGTGCGAACGCGCTGCGCGAGCTCGGAGGCCTCGATGGCGCGGCCCGCCGCTCGCCGCGAGAGACCTTCGATCAGCTCGTCGATCTCCATCAGGGCGACGGCATTGCCCTGGAGCACCGCCCAGACGAGCGTGAGATCGGCGGGAATTACCGCGATCGCACCGTTCTTCGAGCGCGAGTCGACCCACTTCAGGCACGCGGCCCTGGCCGCCGGAGCCGTCACTCCAAAGTCTGCGAGCCGTTGATCGACGAGGTCGCCAAAGTTCACGCCTCATTCCTACCACGGGTTTTGTCCGTCACCCGTTCGTGACCTTGGGTACCCTTGGCGCCCGATGCTCTTTTTCGAGACCCTGGCCAACGAAGCGCTCGAGGCCCGCACGCTGTGGATTCTGGGCGGCCTGCTGTTCGCCGTGCCGTTGGTGCGGCGCCTGGGCCACGATCAGCCTCGCCTGAAGGCCATCATCGTCTTCGCGTTCCTGCACGTGATCTCGTTGCTCGTCTCGGCGGGCTTCGAGGCAGCCGGCAGCACGTTCGACAACTTCTTCCGCACGCCATGCTGGGTGTTCGGCGGCGTGTCGTTCGTCGGAGCCATGGCGACGCTGCTCTTCACGGTGGTGCTGCCGCGCGTGAAGCTGGCGGTGCCGCAGATCGTGCAAGACGTGTCGGTCGCGCTGCTGTCGATCATCGCCGCGGTCACCGTGGCGGGCCGTGCGGGCGTGAACTTGTCGGGCCTGATCGCCACGAGCGCGGTGCTGACGGCGGTGCTCGGCTTCTCGCTGCAGGACACGATCGCGAACATCGCGGGCGGGCTCGGGCTGCAGACGGACAACTCCATCGAGGTCGGCGACTGGATTCGCATCGGCACACAGCCCACCGACATCAACGGGCGGGTGGTGCGCATTCGCTGGCGCTACACGGCCATCGAGACGCGCAACTGGGAGACGGTGCTGGTGCCCAACCGTGTGCTGATGAACTCGTCGGTGATGGTGCTCGGGCGGCGCGGTGGCCAGCCTCAGCAGTGGCGGCGCTGGGTGTACTTCCACGTCGACTTCCGCTTCCAACCTGGCGACGTGATCGACGTCGTTCAGTCGGCGGTACGGGGCGCGAAGATCGAGCGGCTCGCGAAGGACCCGCAGGCCAACTGCGTGATGATGGACATGGCCGAGTCGTACGGGCGCTACGCCGTGCGCTACTGGCTCACCGATCTCGCCGCAGACGACCCGACCGACAGCGAGGTGCGGCAGGTGATCTTCTTCGCGCTCGAGCGGGCGGGCATGAAGCCCGCGCTCCCGGCGCACGCGGTGTTCCTCACGCAGGAGACCGAAGATCGTCAGGCCATCAAGACGCAGAAGCAGCTCGCGCGACGCCGCCGGGTGCTCGAGGTCATGCCGCTGTTCGCGCCGCTGTCGGACGAAGAGAAGCAGGAGCTCGCGCGCGGCATGAAGTACGCGCCGTTCGCGCGCGGTGAGGTGATGACGCGGCAAGGCTCCGAAGCCCACTGGCTGTACCTGCTGGAAGAAGGCCGGGCGAGCGTGAAGGTCAGCGACGGCGTCACGGAGCGCGAGGTGGCGAAGCTGTCTGACGGTTCGTTCTTCGGCGAGATGTCGCTGCTGACGGGAGAGCCGCGCTCGGCCACGGTGATCGCTGAGTCCGAGGTCGAGTGCTTCAGGCTCGACAAGGTGACGTTCCAGCGGGTGATCGAGAAGCGCCCCGAGCTGATGGAGCAGGTGGCCACGCTGCTCGCCAAACGCCGGGTCGAGCTGCAGGCCGCGCGTGAAGGGCTCGATGCCGACACCGCGAAGGCGCGGCAGCGCTCCGACGAGGTCGATCTGCTCGAGCGAATGAAGCGCTTCTTCGGGCTGAACTGATCACGCGCCCAGCAGCTGCTCGACGGTCTTGAGCTGGTCGGCCGTGCCCAGCACGAGCAGGTGATCGCCAGCGGCGAGCTGGAAGTCACCGCGCGGGTTGGCGGTGGGCTCTCCATCACGCACGACCGCGAGCACGGTGGCGCCCGACTTCGCGCCGACCTGCAGGCCTTCGATCGTCTTGCCCGCCGCGCCGCCCTGCCCCACCACCACGTCGTCGATGTTGAGCGTCTTGTTGCCGCTGGTGAGCGCCGTCTCGAGGAAGTCGACCACGCGCGGGCTGAGCATGACGTGCGCGAGGCGACGGCCTCCGATGGCGTAGGGGCTGATCGCGCGATCGGCGCCAGCGCGAATGAGCTTCGGCACCGAGGCGTCGTCGACGGCGCGGCTCACGATGAAGATGTCGCTGTTGAGCAGCCGCGCCGAGAGGATCACGTAGAGGTTCGTCGCGTCGCTCGAGGTGGTGACGATGAGACCCTTCGCGCGCTCGAGCCCCGCCGAGAGCAGCGTCGCGTCTTCGGTCGCGTCGCCCTGAATGAAGGGGCACTTGAGCTGCGTGCAGAACGACTCGATGCCCGGTGAGGGGTCGATGACGACGAAGGCGGCGCCCGACGCAGCGAGCTCGGCGGCCGCCTCACGCCCGACGCGCCCGATCCCCGCGAGAATGTAGTGACCGCTCAGCGTGTCGATCGTCTTCTGCATCTTGCGTCTCCGTCGCGCCGAGCGAACCTGCTCGCTCGCCGCGTAATCGAGCAACACCGTGAAGGAGTAGAACAGGCTGCCGATGCCACTGCCCGCGATGAGCATCGTGAGCAGCCGGCCCGCCGTGTCGAGCTTGTGCACCTCACCGAAGCCGATGGTGGTGATGGTGGTGACGGTCATGAAGAGCGCGTCGAGCCAGGTGCCGCCGATGTCGCTCCAGATGATCTTGAAGCCGACGGTGCCGAGCAGGTTCGTCATCAGCAGCAGCACGATGGGAACACGCAGCCGCTCGATCAGGTGTCTGCGATCGGAGTTGATCAGCGGGTCTGCCACGGTACCCCGATGCAAGAGCAGGAACGGGGCGACCGCAAAGATCTGGCCTGCCGCCGCGCCTTCGTGCTTCGAGCGGCCATGTGACGGGCATCATCAGACAGCCGCGCCGACCCGAAGGCTGGGAGCCACCTGGCCCGAAGCCCGTCGGCCGACCCGACCTGCTGCCGAGAGACGACGAAGATCTCTGCTACCTCTCGGGCGAGTGACGGCTGTTTCAGAAGCTCGACGACCACCGCTGGAGCCTCGACGACCTCGTCACCGCCCACCTCGCCACCTCGGAGCTGCCCAGCGGCGCGGCGCTCGATCTCGGGTGCGGGCTCGGCAGCGTGTTGTTGATGGTCGCCTGGCGCGGGCCGTCGCTCGACGTGACCGGCGTCGAAGCGCAGCCCGAACGCGCGGAGATGGCACGGCGTTCGATCGCCTGGAACGGCGTGGACGATCGCTGCCGCGTGCTCGACGGTGATCTGCGCGAGCTCGACCTCGGCCAGCGCTTCTCGCTCGTGACAGGAACCCCTCCCTATTTTCCCGCGGGCACGGGCACCGAAGCAGAAGCCGAGCATGTCGCGGCGTGCCGCTTCGAACACCGCGGTGGCGTCGAGGTGTATCTCGCAGCGGCCGAGCGGCACCTGCTGCCCGGTGGGCGTTTCGTGATGTGCGCTGCGACGCTCGAAGACGAGCGGGTGCTGTCCGCGAAGACGGCGCTTTACCCGCGCGTGGTGCGCCACATCATTCCGCGCGAAGGCAAAGCGCCGCTCGTGACCGTGTTCTGCTTCACCTGGGAGTCAGGCTCGACGCTTCGTGACTCGCTCACCGTTCGCGACGCGAAGGGCCAGTGGACGCAGGAGTTCTCGAACGTTCGGCGCGACATGGGTCTGCCGCCCACCCCACCGCGCTGACGTGCCCTCGGGCTTTTCGCACCCTCGAAGGGTAGAACGAGGGCCGTGGCTGACCAGACGATCCTCGACGGGAAGTACCGGCTGATCCGGCCCGCTGGAACGGGCGGCACGGCGCGCGTCTACCTCGCTGAAGACACGGGCTCGGGTCAGCTGGTCGCCGTGAAGGTGCTGCGGCGCGAGCTGCTCGCCGATCACGACATGAAGGCGCGCTTCTCGCGTGAGGCGTCGCTGCTCTGGCAGATCGAACACCCCGGCATCGTGAAGCTGATCAAGTTCGAGGAGCGCGCGGCCGAGGGCCTGCTGCTGGTGCTGGAGTGGATCGACGGCGTGCGGCTCGATCAGCTCTGCATCAAGGATCACCCCGACGGGCCCACCTCGGTCGAACTCTTCGCGCAGCTCGCCTCGGCGCTCGGGGCGATTCATCAGAACGGCATCGCCCATCGCGACGTGAAGCCCGAGAACGCGATGGTGATCGGCTGGCCCGACACGCCGTCGATCAAGCTGCTCGACTTCGGCATCGCGCGCTTCACCGACCCGAAAGAGGCGGCGCTGATGTTCCAGACGAACATCAATCAGGTGGGCGGCACACCGGCCTACGTGTCTCCCGAGCAGGCCATGGGCAAGCCGGTGACCGCAGCCTCGGACGTCTACAGTCTGGGCGTCGTCGGCTACCAGCTGCTGGCGGGCAAGCTGCCGTTTGCGGGAAAGCACTTCGACCTGCTCTCGGCGCACCTCAACGACACGCCACCGCCGATCGTCCCGAGAGATCCCGCGCTCAAGGGACACCCGGCCATCGACGTGGTGATGCTCTGTCTGGCGAAGAAGCCAGAGGCGCGGCCGGCGAACGGTGCCGAGGTCGAAAAGCTGCTTCGGGCCCCGAAGAAGAAGGGGCTGTGGCCGTTTGGGCGCTGAAGTCGAGGTGCTCATCATCGGCAGTGGCTTTGCCGGTCTCGGAGCCGGAGCGCAGCTCGCGATGCGCGGCGAGAAGTCGTTCCTCATTCTCGAGCAGGCCGATCGAGTCGGCGGCGTGTGGCGCGAGAACACGTACCCGGGCTGTGCGTGCGACGTACGCGTGCACCTGTACTCGTTCTCGTTCTTCCCCAACCCTGACTGGAGCCACGACTACGCCCGCCAGCCCGAGCTGCTCGACTACCTGGAGCGCGCGGCGACGCACTTCGGGCTGCGGCCACACCTGCGCTTCGGGCATCGCGTCGTCGAAGCCGTGTGGAACGGCGCGCGGTGGATCGTGCGCTGCGAGAACGACGCGACGTTCTCGGCACGCTTTCTCATCGCGGGCATCGGCGGCCTCAGCCGCCCTGCTCTGCCATCGCTCCCCGGCCTCGAGCGCTTCTCGGGGAAGATCTTTCACTCGGCGCAGTGGGATCATTCGGTCGATCTCTCGGGCAAACGCGTCGGCGTCATCGGCACCGGCGCGAGCGCGATTCAGTTCGTTCCGAAGATCGTCGACGAGGCGCGACAGGTGACGGTGTTCCAGCGCACGCCTCCGTGGGTTCTGCCGCGTGGCGATCAGCCGATTCCGACGTGGCGGCGATCGCTCTTCCGCCTGCTGCCGTTCGTGCAGTGGTTGCTGCGGACGGCGCTGTATTGGCAACACGAGCTGCGCTTGCCCGCGTTCAGCGGCGCGACGTGGCTGATGACGGTCGCGCGAAGGCTCGCGACGCGACACCTCGAGAACCAGATCGCCGACCCGGCGCTGCGCGCGAAGCTCACGCCCGACTACACGATGGGCTGCAAGCGCGTGCTCGTCTCCGATGACTTCTACCCGGCGCTCACGAGGCCGAACTGCGAGGTCGTGACGGAGTCGATCGCCGAGGTGACGTCCACCGGCGTGAAGGCTGGCGCGCAGCACGATTGTGACGTGTTGATCTTCGGCACCGGCTTCAGCGTGAGCGACGTCATCGGCCCCTTGCGCATCGTGGGGCGCGACGGCGTCTCCTTGAACGACGCGTGGAAACACGGCGCGAAGGCCTGGTACGGCACGGCGGTTCACGGCTTCCCCAACCTCTTCCTCATGACGGGACCGAACACGGGGCTTGGGCACTCCTCGATGGTCTTCATGATCGAGGCCCAGCTCGCGTTCGTGATGAAGACGGTCGAGATCGTGCAGAACACGCGCGCGCGCTGGTGGCAGGTTCGCAGCGACGCTGAAGCGGGGTTCAACGCCGCGATTCAAAAACGCCTGCAACGAACGGTGTGGCTCAGCGGGTGCCGAAGCTGGTACCTCGACGAGCACGGCCAGAACGTCACGCTGTGGCCGGGCTTCACCTTCACCTTCCGCGCGGGGCTCTCGCGCTTCGACAAACGCCTGCATCACCTCGAGGGAGTCTCCACATGAAGGCAGGACAGGTCGCAGTCATCACGGGCGCAGGGTCGGGCATCGGCCGGGCGCTCGCGAAGAAGCTCGACTCGCAGGGGCTGTCGCTGGTGATCGCCGACGTCAACGCGCAGGGCCTCGACGAGACCGCCGCCCTGCTCTCGAAGAAGCCGACGATCGAGCTCGTCGACGTCTCGAAGCGCGATCAGGTCGAGGCCATGGCCGCACGCGCCCAGCAGCAGCACGGCCACGTCGATCTCGTCATCAACAACGCCGGCGTCACCGTTCACGACACGGTCGCCGAGGTCTCGTACGAAGACTTCGAGTGGGTGATGAACATCAACTTCTGGGGCGTGGTGTACGGAACCAAGGCGTTCCTGCCGGCCATGCTGCGGCAGCGCTCCGGCGTCATCGCGAACGTCTCGAGCGTCTTCGGCATCGTCGGGTGGCCGCTGCAGAGCGTCTACAACTCGTCGAAGTTCGCGGTGCGAGGTTTCACCGAGACGTTGTGGCGTGAGCTCAAGGGTACTGGCGTGAGCGCCGTCTCGATTCACCCCGGCGGCATCAAGACGAACATCGTGCGGTCGATGCGGTTTCGTCGCGGTGCCTCACCGCAGGCCAATCACGCGCTCATGACGCGAATCTTCGACAAGATGGCTGCGACGACGGCCGAAGACTGCGCCGAGACGATCGTTCGCGGCATCGACAAGGGCGACAAGCGCGTGCTGATCGGGAAGGACGCGATCATGCTCGATCGCCTGCAGCGCACCTCGCCCACCGGCTACCCCTCGGTGCTGGAGTTCTTCGAGCAGCGGCAAGAGGCGAAGCGCGCCAAACGCCGGAGCGCCCAGTCGTGAAGCGGCGAGTGCTGCTCTTCGTGGTGACGTTGCCGGTCGCGTTGATCGGCTGGCTCGCGACGATGCCCGCGGTGATCGAGCCCGCCGAGTGGGATCCGCCTCCGCCGATGCCGATGGAAGGCGCCTATGCGCTCAACGAACGGCTCAAGCCCGTCGAGTGGTGGGCGAAGCAGCTGGTCGGGCCCGAGGCGGTCTTCATCGACGCCGATGGCACCGTCGTCACGGGACTCAAAGACGGCCGCATCGTTCGGCTCAAGCCAGGAGTCGACGAGCCGACGGTGATCGCCGACACCCACGGCCGGCCGCTCGCCCTCGCCCGGCACCCCGACGGGCGCATTCTGATCTGCGACGCCTTTCGCGGGCTGCTCGCGTTGGACACATCGGGCGTGATCGAAGTGCTCGCCTCGGAGCATGGCGGCATTCCGTTTCGCTTCACCGACGATCTCGACGTCACCGCGAGCGGCCTCGTCTATTTCACCGATGCCTCGGCCCGGCAGTCGATCGACAAGTTCACCGAAGACCTGATCGAACATCAGACGACGGGGCGTGTGCTGATGTGGGATCCCGCGACGCGCCTGACGACGCTGGTGGCCGAAGGGTTCAACTTCGCCAACGGCCTCGCGTTGTCGCCTGACGAATCGTTCCTGGTAGTGGCCGAAACTGGCGCTTACCGCCTCTGGCGCATCTGGCTGACGGGGCCGAAGAAGGGCACGAAGGAGCCGTTCGGCGCTCCCCTGCCCGGCTTCCCCGACAACGTGCGGCTGTCGAAGGCGCGCAAGGTGTTCTGGGTCGCGATCGGGTCTCCGCGTCACGCCTTGATGGACGCGCTGGCCCACGCTCCGGCCATTCGCTCGCTCGTCGCCAAGCTCCCGAAGAGCGTTCAGCCGAAGCCGACACGGCACGCGTTCGTCGCGGCGTACGATCTCGACGGCAACGTCGTGGAGTCGCTCCAGTACAAACACCCCGAGAGCTACTCGCCCATCGCCAGCGCCATCGAGCACGACGGGTTTCTCTACCTCGGCAGCTTCGCCCGTGAAGGCGTGGCCCGCGTGAAGCTCGACCCGATTCCTGCGGCGCCCTCGAAGCCGGAGTAGCCTTCGTCTCGTGCTCGCGCTCGCGCTCGGCTTCGTCCTCGCTCAGGGAACCACCCATGTGGCGGTGCTCGACGTCTCGGCGCCAGACGCGGTCTACGAAGACGTCTCACGTGCCCTCGCCGAACAGGTCACGCTCGAGCTGCTGAAGAAGGGCTTTCTCTCGAAGCGTGTCGACGAGTCCGAGCTGCCGGTGCAGGGCTGTCGCATCGGCCCGTGTCTGGGAGAGGTCGCGAAGTCGCAGAGCGCCGACGTGCTCCTGCTGCTCGACGCCACCGAAGGCGAGAAGGGCAAAGTCGACGTCTCCCTGAGCGCGATGCGCGGGCGTGACGGGCTGCCGCTGTCGGTCGGGAAGTGGTCGACGACCGCTGAAGGAAAGCCCAACAAGCAGCTCTCGAAGTTCATCACCGCGATGCAGAAGGCCGTCGCGAAGCACCTGCGATGAGAGCGCTCGTGGTGACGCTGCTGTGTAGCTGCGCGACGCTGAACACGGCGGGCATGAGCGAGTCGTGCAAACGGCTCTACGACGCCTGCCTCAACACCTGCCCGGGCGCCGCTCGTGGAGGTCCACCTCCGACCAGCAACCTGCAGATCGAGGTCGCCGCCTGTACCAACGACTGCAACGAGCGGGCGAAGAAGTGCCAGTGACACTTCGTGCTGCGGCGATGGGCTGAGGTGACTATCACCGGCCTCATGTTCCGCTTCCTGAGTCTCGGCGCGCTGCTGCTCGTCGCCTGCGTTCCCGATCATGCCGTGCTGGGGCGGGCGTACGAGGTGCGCGTTCCTTCCGGTTACGACGGCAAGACGCCACTGCCGCTCATCGTCATGCTCCACGGCTACGGCGTCACCGGCCGCGGGCAGGACATTCTCTTTCCCGTCTCAGGGCAGATCGACGCGAAGCAGTTTCTGTACGCGCTGCCGAACGGAACCGTCGATCGACTCGGCAAGCGCTTCTGGAACGCGACCGACGCCTGCTGCAACTTCGAGAAGCTCCCCGTCGACGACGTGGCCTTCTTTCGCGCGCTCGTCGACGACGTGAAGGCCCGCTACCCGGTGAAGCCCGGAGCCGTCTTCCTCGTGGGCCACAGCAACGGCGCCTTCATGTCGCTGCGGCTCGCGTGTGATGCGAGTGACGTGGTCGCTGGCGTGGTCGCAGTGTCGGGCTCGACGTTCGAGGCGCCGCTGCGCTGTGGAGCCGGCCAGCCCGTACCGATCCTGCTGGCGCATGGCGACAAAGACACCTCGGTGCCGATCGAGGGAGTGTCTGGGCTGTACCCCTCAGCGCGTGAGACCGGCGCACGCTTCGGCGCTCGCAACGGCTGCACGGGAACGTGGAAGGAAGGCGAGCGGCTCGATCTGCTCGGCAAGCCCGAACCCGAGACGCAGCAATCGATCATCGAGGGCTGCGCGCCGCGGAGCTCGGTCGAGTTGTGGACGCACGAAGGCACCGGTCACCTGCCGCTCTACGACACCCGGTGGACCTCGAAGATCGTCGACTGGCTGCTGGAGCGTGCGCGATGAGAACGCTCGGCTTCTTCCTGCTGCTGACCGGCTGCACGACGGTGGTGCCGATGCAGACGGCATCGGTCGTCGAGCAGGGCCGCTTTCGCGTCGGTGGCCAGCTCTCCGCGTCGGCGTTCTGTGGCGACCCGTCGCAGGGGCCCCTGCTCGGCCTCACGCGCTGCACTGACTACCCCGATGGCATTCCCCTGCCCGAGCTGCGCGTGAACGGGCGCTACGGCCTCGGGTCGCGCTTCGACGTCGGCGTGTCGGCACAGGCGCTGGGCCAGGTGCTGGCGCCCGAGCGCGTCTTTCAGTTCGGTCTCACAGCCGACGTGAAAGGCGAGCTCGTTCACGCGAAGACGGGGCCGGTGACGCACGTGGTGTCGACGGGGCTGCTCGGTGGCACGGCGCTCTCGGGCCGATTCGGGTTGCCGCTCTGGGCGCAGGTCGAATGGGGCGTTCCGATCTTCTATGGCCTTCAGCTGGAGCGCTGGGAGTTCGTGCTCGGCACGTCGCTCAGCGAGCGCCGCACGTTCTCGAGGCTGGGGCTCAGCCAGGTGCTGCCTCCGTCGAGCCTCGTCCACGTCGGCTTCACCCTCGGTGCCTTCCGGCGCGCGCCAGCGTCGTGGGGCCTGCAGGTGGGCTACCTCACCGACCCCGCCCGCTTCTCGAACGGAACCATTCAGCTGCAGTTCGGTTGGTTCTTCGACCTGGGCTAAACCTGTGCCGTGAAAAAGCTCCTCACCTTCGGTGTCATCGGTCTCGTCCTGGCGTTCGTGCTGCGCTGTTCGCCGCACTTCTCGGTGCTGCGTCTGCAGCAGGGCATCGAGCAGGGCGATCTGAACGTGGTGATGCGGTACGCCGATCTCTCTCGCTTCGCCGAGCTGCCCGTCGACATCACGGTCGCGATGACGGCCGCGGGCATGAAGGAGGCCACCGGCGTGCTGGGGGAGTCGCTCGCGAACCTGCTGGGCGGAGCGCTGGGCTCGACGGTGAAGCAGGTCGGCGGTCAGCTCGCGGCCCAGGAGCTGCGCGACCGCATCGAGAAGCGCGACGTGACGAGCCTGCTGGGTGGCTTCAAACCGAACAGCGGCTTCGGCTGGTACGGCGGCATCGAGCTGCTCGGTGGAGACGCCGCCATTCTCACGGTCGTCGGCACCTGCAACGCGCGCGAGAAGAAGAGCGAGCGCGTGGAGACGCGCATGGGCATCAGCATGGTGAAGGTGCCCGGCCCGTACTTCGGCCTTCCGTGGGACTGGCGCGCGTCGGGCGTCGAGGCGAACTCGATGAAGCAGCTCATTCGCGAGTGCCAGTTCAGCTTCAGCTATTGACGCCACCTTGAACCGCGGAGCTGGCCTGGGCCATGGTTCTCGGCGTGGCACGGGTCCTCGTCACGCTGCTGGGGTGCGCTGCCTGCGGGCTGCCTTCACCACTCGAGAGCGCCGACCTCTGGGCAGGCATCAAGGAGCTCGAGGCCGGGAACGCCAGCGAGGCCCTCGACCGCTTCGATCGGGTGAACGTTTCGCCACACCCCGCCCTGCTCCTGAACCGGGGGCTCGCGCTCCACCAACTCGGCCAGGATGCACCAGCGCTCAGCGCGCTCGACGAGGCGATCGAGCTCGTCACCGAGCCATCGCTGCGAGCGCGAGTGCTCAGCGATCGAGGCACGGTGCGCGCCCGTGCGGGGCGAACGACCGACGCCATCGCTGACTATCGCGCAGCGCTCCACCTCGCTCCCGGTGACGAGCTGGCGAGGCACAACCTCGAGCTGCTGCTGCGCGTGCTGAGTGACGAACCCGAGCCCGACGCGGGAGCCGAATCTGACGATGACGACGAGGGCTTCGCGATCGACCAGCGCGGGCCGGAGCCTCCCATCGACCTCGCGAGTGTGTCGATCGCTCCCGATCCCTCCACGGGGCTCCTCGACGCCTACTGGCGATGGACGACCTACGACACCTTCGATGGTCGCCGTTGGTCGGCGCGCGCCAGATGGACGACGGAGCCGACGGCCGTACCCCTTCCGAAGGGGCCGGTGACGGTGCAGACGATCACGTTTCTCAGGCGCTCAGATGCGAACCTCTTCGGTCTCGATCACGCCCTCAGCTTCGCCGCGGGTTCCCCGATCACGCGACGAGGCTGGGACGCGCGAGCTGGCGAGGCAGTTCGGAGCTTCACGGTGACGAGCAGTGAAGCGGCGCGCGACGTCGAGAACGATCCGCGGCGCTTCGGCCAACTGCCTCTCCGATTCGACCCACGCATCCGGGCGCTCGCGGTGTCGGTCAGCGGCGCTGAGCAGGACCCGGAGCGCGCCGCGGCTGAGCTCACGGCCTGGCTGCGCTCCCACCTGACGTACTCACAGGCTCGGCAGGAGCGCGCCGTCGACCCCCTCGCCGCGTTCCTCTTCTCGACCAAACGAGGTGACTGCCGGCTCTTCTCGAGCGCGCTCACGATGATGCTGCGCAGTCGGGGGTTTCAGGCGCGGGTCGTCGGTGGCTATCGCGGTGGGCGGCGCGTCGGAACAGCGCGCTACCTGCTCGCGTCGAGCGATCTCCACGCGTGGGTCGAGGTTCGCGGGGTCGGAGGTTGGGCGCGCTTCGACCCGACTCCAACGCGTGATGACGAGCCGCTCACTCAGACGGCCGCAGCGAGCCTGATCGACGCCGTTCGAAGTAGGCCGCCCACGCGCTTCAGCCCGTTGGCCGACGCGGGCGTGCGCCCACGCACGACGAACGATTGGTGAGGTGTCGTTTCACCGCTGGCGACACGAGGCCCGCGCCGCTTCGGGATCTTCCGAGAACCGGAGCGCCGCGTTCATGCGCACCTGCTCGAGCGGTGTGAGCGGCGCCAGCTCCCGGCCCGCCTGCCGCAGGTAGAACTTCGTGTCCTTCTCCGAGAGCGAGAACGGCGCGGTGGTGAGGCTGGCTCTGGCTCCGACGACGCGCGCGGCCTCCACGCGTGCCGTCTCGGTTCGCGTGAACACCTTCAAGGCACAGTCGAGCCCCTCTGCGGCGCGCACCGTCTCGACGAACGAGCTCAGGCGCGAGTCGAACGTCAGCTCCACCACTTCGCGCCCCTCGAGAAACCCGACTTGAGACGACATGGCCGCGGGGAGCCGACCCAGGCGCGCTTCGCATTCCCAGAAGCAGTGCGCAGCGAGCAGCACCGTCATCGGCGCGGGCTCGTTCCCCGCCTTCACGCCATCGAGCAGCTTCACGAACGCTTCCTTCGTGTACGGCCCGTCGAATCGCGGCGCGAGGGGGCGCTGCTCCGCGTCGATGACGTGAACGACGGGGTTGTTCCACGCGGGCTCACCAAACCGCTCGAGCACGCGGCGATCGGCGCCACCCACGTTGTTGAAGATCGCGACGGGAATGAAGTCGCGCTCCACGCGCGAGACGATCGCCTCGTCGGACAGCACGTCGCGCCCGAAGCCGCGAACGGTGGCGCAGCCAGGCACCTCGTCGAAGAGCACCAGCACCGGCTTTCCAGTGACCCGCGATTGGGCGCGCGCGACCTCGAGATCGCGCAGCCACGACACCCTCCCCAGCTCGGGGTGAGCAGGAGCGACGCCGACGACGAGCGCGAACAGGGCGAGCATGCGCTTCCTACGCCGACCCTGCGCCGGGGGTTACGGCTGGGCCTTCGACAGTCGAATGAGGCCCCGAATCAGCCGCCCGATGCCGACGCCGATGAAGCCCGTGGCGATGAGGTAGCGGCCTCCTCCACTGCCCGACGAGGCGACCGCGTACGACGCGACCGAGACGCCGATCCCCACCACCAGCATCACGGCCCCGATGCCGAAGTCTGCCGCAGGGCTCGGAGGCGGCGCCTCTCCAGTCACGGGACGGGGAGCGGCCGCTTCGGAGCTCGAGTTCATGATCTGCGCCCTCGCCGCGAAGACGAGCGCCACCATGGTGCCGGTGCCGAGCAGACTCATCACGCCCAGCACCCACGGGTACCAGGTCATCAGCCCCTCGCCACCGATCCTCGAGATGATGAGCGGGAGCGCGAGCGAGAAGACCGTTCGAAGCACGCCGATACCGCCCGAGAGCAGGCCCACCATCAGGGCCCACGGGTGCTTCGGCCCGCAGAGCTGCACGAAGAACACGACGAAGACGATGCGCTCGGCCAGGCCGAACAGGCTCGAGGGCACCGAGAACAGCGACCACAGCCAGTACTTGTCGGCCGCGAACGTTCGCGCGAGCGTGAAGCCCAGGCTCAGCAGCGAGCTCACCGCGATCAGTCCGACGAGCGCCCACGCGAGACCAGGCCGATCGATCGCCGTTCCGATGAAGATGACGGCGACCGCGAGCACCACGGCCGCCCCGAGCCACAACAACTCGAAGCCGGCCTGCACCGACTCCACCCGGCCCATCGAGAGGACCCGATAGACGACCATGTTCAACACCAGCAGCACGGCTGACGCGACCGCGTAGCCGGCTGCCAGGTTCACACCACGGAGGGCCACGGGCTGGTTGGTGATGGTCACCGCTCGATGACCCCACGCCTGCGACCCACGTGCAACTCCCGTTCGTTACTTGAACGGTGCCGGGTCGAGCATCGCGCGCTTGCCCGTCTTGTCCTTGAAGGCCTCGGCGTCGGCCATGGGCTCCTTCTTGGCGGCGATCTGCGGCCACTGCCCGGCGTATTGCGCGTTGAGCGCGG
This sequence comes from Archangiaceae bacterium, assembly GCA_016879935.1. Taxonomy (GTDB): domain Bacteria; phylum Myxococcota; class Myxococcia; order Myxococcales; family Myxococcaceae; genus Xiheimicrobium. The sequence continues at coordinate 59,128 of JAACJQ010000258.1, forward strand.
TGTACTCGGCCCACTCCGCAGGCAACGAGCCCTCGGGGAAGATGGCCTTCGTCGGGCAGACAGGCTCACACGCGCCGCAGTCGATGCACTCGGTCGGGTGAATGACGAGGAAGTTGGCGCCCTCGTAGAAACAGTTCACCGGACAGACTTCGACACAGTCGGTGTACTTGCACTTGATGCACGGCTCAGCGACGACGTACGGCATGTGATGCCTCCTGGAGGTGACGACGGGGGTGAATCACTCGCTGTCGGGCCCCACCGCGATGATGTCGTCGCGGAGCACGTCGGGTGACAGGCAGGTCTTCTCTTCATCGGCCATGTCGGCGAGCAGCTCGGTGGCGAACGTGCGCACCTCTCTGGCCCACTTCGCGGGGTCGCTCACCGCGTCCATCTGGGCGAGCCGCGTGACCTGCTTGCGCTGCGTGGTGTGCTCTTCGTCCATCGAGGCGACGCGGGCTGGGCCCCACGCGTCGATCGTCTGCAGCACGGGTCGAAGAATGCGCTCCTCGTGCTCGATGTGGCGAATGAAGCTCTCGAGCAGCGACTGCAGCGCGTGGTGCGTGTCCTTGATCGCGGCGACGTCTCCCGAGGCGACGAGCTCGAGCTTCGACTCGATGCCCCGCATGCCGATGCGAAGGCCCTCATGCTCGACGAGGATGATGCGGCGAATCTTGCTGTGCTCCAGGCTCATGACGGCCTCCTCAGTGCCTCTGCATGAACGCGCTCGCGGCGCGGTTCGCTTCATCGACCAACGGCTTCGGCCACAGCCCCAGCCCCACGACGGCTGCCAGACAGACGGCGATCGACAGCTTGAGCGCGAGGCCAGCGCGAATCGGCTCCTGCGCCGTGCCCTCGGACATGAACGTCGAGCGCGCGACGCTCAGGTAATAGAAGAGGCCGAAGACGGCGACGACGAGGCCCAGCACGACGAGCCCGCCAAGCCCCGCGCGCCACGCCGCCATGAAGACGAACAGCTTCGCCCAGAAGCCGACGACGAAGGGAATGCCTGCGAGCGAGAGCAGAAAGACGAGCAGCGACGCGCCGAGCCACGGAGAGCGCCGTGAGAGGCCCGCGAGCTTCGCCGTCTCGTGCCCACCGCTGCTCTGCGCGGCCGCGTGCACGACGAGGAACGCGCCGAGGTTCGTGAAGACGTAGGTGGCGATGAAGAAGAGCGCCATGGCGACGCCCTCCTGCGAGCCTGCGCCCAGCGCGACCAGCACGTAGCCAATCTGCGCCACGCCCGAGAAGCCGAGCAGCCTGCGCACGTCGGTCTGCGGCAGCGCGAAGATGTTGCCAACCACCATGCTCGCCGCGGCGATGACGGCGATGGCCGGTGCCCAGAACGTCTGCTGCGTGCCCCAGCCCGAGAGCGTCACCACCGTCAGGGCCGCGAGCCCACCCGCCTTCGGAGCGACGGACAGGAACGCGACGAACGGCGTGGGAGCGCCCTGGTACGTGTCGGGTACCCACATGTGGAACGGCACCGCGCCCAGCTTGAAGCCCATGCCGGCGATCACCATCATCATGCCGACGTGCGTGAGCATGGTGGCCTGCGCGGGGAGCGCCGACAGCGCCGTCGAGCCCGTCTCGCCGATCACCAGCGCGAGACCGAAGAGCGTGAAGGCCGAGCTCGCGGCGCCCGTGACGAAGAGCTTCATGCCGGCTTCGGGGCCGACCTTCGGCTCGTCAGCGGGGCCATCGGTCTTCGCCCACGCGGCCAGCACGTAGAGGGGAATACCCATCAACTCGAAAGCGACGAGCAGCAGCACCCAGTCGCGCGCGCCCGGCACCACCATCATGCCGGTGAGGCTGAACAACATGAGCGCGTAGTACTCGGCCTGACGGCGCGGCGTTCGCTCCGAGAGCCAGTCGAGGCTGCCCAGCACCGCGAGAATTCCGGCAACGAGGAAGACGCGCTTGAAGAAGAGCACCCAGGCGCCGGCCACGTAGACGCCGTGGGGCACCGAGCCGGAAGGGTCGAAGAAGAAGCTCGCGACGAGCACCGCGCCGAGCAGCGCGGCCGTGAACCAGCCCAGCACGCGGCCCGAGATGCCACCCATGGCGTCGAGCGCGAGAATGAGAATCGCCGCGCCAGCCACTGCGAAGTCGAGCGAGAAGACCTGCAACCAGGCGTTCATGGCGACACCACCTGTGCCAGCGCGACGACGACGGGAAGGCGGCCGAGATAGCCCTGCGATGCGACGTCGATGAAGTCGAGCAGCAGGCGCGGCCAGAAGCCGAAGACGACGAGCAGCGTTCCCAGCACCAGCGGCGCGGCCCACTCGGTGCGACGAACGTCTTCGAGATGCGCGAACTCACCTTGCGGCGGCGGGCCCCAGAAGATCGCCTTGCACGCGCGCAGCACGTACACGGCCGTGACGAACGCTCCGAGCACGCCCGGAACCGCCCACCACCAATTGGAGCCCTTCGCCGCTCCAGCGAAGACCATGAACTCGGCGACGAAGCCGGCGGTGCCGGGCAGGCCGAGCGACGAGAGACAGGCCAGCGTGAAGAAGCCGGCGACGACGGGCATCGTGTGCGCGAACCCGCCCATCTTCGCGATGGCTCGCGTGTGCGCGCGTTCGTAGACGAGGCCGACGAGCGCGAAGAAGAGGCCCGTCATGATGCCGTGCGCGACCATCTGGTAGACGGCCCCGTTCCACCCCGCCGCGTTCATCGTCGCGATGCCGAGCATCACCACGCCCATGTGGCTCACCGACGAGTACGCGATGATGTACTTGAGGTCCTTCTGGCTGGCGGCGCAGAGGGCACCGTAGAGCACGTTGACGATGGCGACCGCGCCGACGATGGGCGCCCACCACGCCGCCGCGTCAGGCACGAGCACCATGCCGATGCGCAGCACCCCGAAGGCGCCGAGCTTCATGAGCACGCCGGCATGGAGCATCGACACCGCCGTCGGCGCCGAGGCGTGTCCATCGGGTGACCAGGTGTGAAACGGGAAGACGCCAGCGAGCGTGCCGAAGCCCAGCCACACGAGCGGGAACACCACGTGCTGCACCGCGATGGGGAACTTCGTCTGCTCGAGCACCTGCATGTCGAAGGTGCGCGCGCCCGAGTTCGCCCAGAGCAGGAACATCGCCACGAGAATCGCCGCCGAGCCGACCAGCAGCATCAGCGTGAGCTTCATCGCGGCGTACTCCTTGGAACCGACGTCGAAGCGCTTCCACGTGAACGTGAACGGGCCCTCGGCGGGCACCTTGTGGCTCGCGCCCCAGATGCCGATCAGCAGGTACATCGGCAGCACGGCGATCTCGTAGAAGAGGAAGAAGATGAAGAGGTCTTGCGCGACGAAGACGCCGAACACGCCCGCGACCAGCACGAGCAGCAGCAGGAAGAACTCCTTGTCGCGGCGAGCCACCGTCCAGCTCGCGAGCACGCCAGCGACGATGATGATGCCGGTGAGCAGGAGCAGCGCGACGCCCCAGCCGTCGACCGCGAGCTTCAGGTGAATGCCGAGGGAAGGAACGAGCGGCACCGTCTCGAGCAACTGCAGCCCGCCCTGCGCGCGGTCGTATTGTGTAGCGACCAGAATGGCGGTGACGAGCGAGATGACCGCACCGATGAGCGAGACGACGCGCATCGCGAGGCGTGCGCTCGAAGGCACGAGCAGCAGCAGTGCTCCCGCGATGGCCGGAGCCGCGATGGTGATGGCGAGCAGGTGACTCATCGAAGAACTCCAATCAGCACCAGCACCACGACGCCGACGACGACCATGAGCGCGTAGTCGCGCACCAGGCCCGTCTGGAGCTTCCGCGCCGACGCTCCACCCTCGAGCGTGGCCCAGCCGGTGAAGTTCATGAGGCCGTCGATGAGGTACCGATCGATCCACCCCGCGAGTGAGGCGATGCCGAGCAGACCGATGCGGTAGCCGCTGGCCCAGGTGCGGTCGACGAGCGAGAAGGTGTCGAGCTTCTCGAGCACACCCGCGAAGGGGGCCTTGCCGCCACGGCCGAAGACGACGACCGCGGCCACGATGCCGAGAATCGCCATCGACGAGGCGACGATGGGCGTGAGGCCCAGGTGCACGTGGTACTCGGCCTTCACCTGCGAGGCGAGCCAGCCCCCGAGGAAGCCCGAGGCCAGCGACGGAATCGCGAGCACCATGAGCGGGCCCGTCATCGCGAGGCCGCTCTCGTGTGCGTGTGACGACTTCTCCGATTCGTTGCCCCAGAACGCCTTGATGACGACGCGGCCCATGTAGAAGGCCGTGAGGAACGCCGAGCCCATCAACAGGGTCCACGGAATCCAGTGGCCCTTGCCTTCCAGCGAACCCAGCACAAGATCCTTGCTGAAGAAGCCTGCGAAGCCGGGAACGCCTGCGAGCGAGAGCGCTCCGATGACGAAGGCCGCGGTGGTGAGCGGCATCTTCTTGCGCAGCCCGCCCATGTCTTCGAGCGAGTTCGAGTGCACCGCGTGAATCACGCTGCCCGCCGCGAGGAAGAGCAGCGCCTTGAAGAAGGCGTGCGTGCCGAGGTGGAAGAAGCCGGCGAAGGCCTGCCCTGCTCCGAGCGCCGCAACCATGTAGCCGAGCTGCGAGGCAGTCGAGAACGCGAGCACCTTCTTGATGTCTTTCTGAACGAGCGCGAGGCCGGCCGCGAAAACCGCCGTCACGGTGCCAACCCAGAGCATGACCTCACGGGTCTCGGGCGCCTGCGCGAAGAGGGGATCGGCGCGCACGACGAGGAAGACACCGGCAGCGACCATCGTGGCGGCGTGGAGCAGCGCAGAGACCGGCGTCGGGCCTTCCATCGCGTCAGGCAGCCAGATGTGGAGCGGAAACTGCGCCGACTTGCCGATGACGGCGACGAAGAGCAGCGCGGTCACCCACGTCGCGACCTGTGCGCTGGGCGTCGAGGTCCACTCGAAGCTGCCGGTGGCGACGAAGAGCACGAGCAGCCCGAAGAGGAAGCCCATGTCGGCGAGCTTCGTCATCCAGAACGCCTTCACGGCGGCCTGCGCGGCGGAGGGCTTGGCGAAGTAGAAGCCGATGAGCAGGTAGCTCGTGAGGCCGACGAGCTCCCAGCCCGCGAAGAGCTGAAGCAGGTTCGGCGAGACCACCACGATGTTCATGCTGAAGAGGAACATCGCGTGGAGCGTGAAGTACCTGCCGTACGCGCGCGGCGGCTCGTCGTGCATGTACGCGACCGAGAAGAGCTGCACGCAGAGCGCGACGAGACAGACGATGATGAGCATCGGCACCGAGACGCCGTCGATCAGCACGCCGATCTCGGCCATCGCGCGGCTGCCCTCCTGAATCCACGGCGTGGTGACCCGAACGTCGGCGCCTCCATCGACTCGACCGAGGAGCAGCATGATCGCCGAGCCCAACGAGACGAGACTGCCGAGCAGCGTCACCCAGGCAGCGGGCGCGCCTTTGTGGCGGAGCGGCGCGACGACGAGCAGAAGCAGCGCGGCGACTGCGGGCGCGACCGTCGCGATGATGGCCAGATTCGAGGGACTCATTGCCGCGCCTCACTCGCGAGATCGACCGTCGTGTCGCCGTGACGCCGGTACAGCAGCATCACGAGCGCGAGCCCGACCGCCACCTCGGCGACGGTGATGGCCAGCGCGAAGAGCACGAAGACCTGGGCAGAAGGGCCGCCGCGGAAGTGCCCGTAAGCGGCGAAGACCATGTTCGCCGCGTTCGCCATGAGTTCGACCGAGAGCAGCATCGCCACGGCCTGCTTGCGGGTGACGAGGCCGTAGAGCCCGATGGCCATCACGGCGGCCGCGAGAATGAGACACGAGGTGAGCGTCATGACTCGACCTCGTTGATGAGCGGGAGCGCCGAGCCCTGGCGGAGTTTGGTGACGGCTTCGGGGTCTTTGCGGCGCACGAGGACGACGGCACCAACGATGGCGGCGAGGAGGAGCAGTGAGAGCGCCTCGAACGCGATCAGGTAGTAGTCGAGCAGCACGCGGGCGAGCTGCGCGCTGGTGGCGATGGGCGCCGGGTTCGGAATGGAGGGGGCCGTCTTCCAGGTGACGACGGAGAGCAGGACGAAGAAGGCGGAAGCGAAGATGAGCCCTCGCTCGGAGCCTTCGCTCGAGGCCTCGGCGTCGATGCCGTCGTGACGCCTCGTGACCATGACGCCGAAGATCATCAGCGTGACGACACCGCCGACATACGTGAGCACCTGCACCCCAGCGAGGAATGGGGCGTTGAGGCGGGCGTAGAGCGCCGCCGTGCCGAGCAGCGTGGCTCCGAGCCAGAGGACCGCGTGAATGAGGTTCTTCGCGCGAACGACGAAGAGCGCCGAGACGACGATGATCGGGGCGATGATCGAGAACCCGAGGTCGAACTCGAAGTTCATGGCGTGCCTCCTTCTGCGCGAGGCGGTGGTGATGAGGTCTCGGAGGGAGACTTCGCGTCAGCAACTGGAGTCGTGGCCGGAGCGGCTGCTGCCGGAGTTGCCGCCGCCGGACTTGCCGCCGCCGGACTTGCCGCCGCCGGACTTGCCGCCGCCGGACTTGCCGCCGCCGGACTTGCCGCC
>JAACJQ010000259.1 GCA_016879935.1 Archangiaceae bacterium
ATCATCGAGGCCGTCAACTTGAGCACCGCAGCGACGGGCTTTGGCCGCGTCACCGACGGCGTCGAGCTGGGCCGCGCCGATGACCGCGGGCGCTTCAGCGTGTTCATGGGTGACGCGCAGCAGGGTGACCAGGTTCGGGTGCGTGCGCGCTCGGTCGATGGCCGTGCGAGCGACTGGTTCACCGTCACCGCCGACACTGGGCAGACCGACCTGCGCGCTGCGTTCGTCAACCTTCGCCGCGTGCTCGCGCGCACGAGCCCCGACGGCACCGTCTCCATCCTCGCGGCCTCGAAAGACCTGCCCTTCACCGAGCCGTACGCGACCGTGCGCTTCTCGAACCAACGCACCGGCGAGTTCGTCGACGTGAAGATGGGCGACTTCGCCACGCTGGTGAACCCCGTCGTGTTGAAGGGGCAGCCCGGTGACGCCATCGCCGTCGCCGTCAGCGACGGCCAGGGAAACACCGACTTCTCCTTCGTCGCCGGTACGTTGACGGCGCCCGGCTTTCCGCCGCGTGGAGCCATCGACGACCCGGCCGCCGTCGTGAGTGATGGAACGCCGCCGATGTTTGCCGCGAGCGGAGACCTCTTCGTCAACGGCGTCTCGGTGCACGACCCGAAGCAGGGGCAGATCGGCAACTGCTACGTGCCCGCCGCCCTCGCGGCCATCGCGCACGCCGACCCGAAGGCAATCGAAGCGCTGATTCGACCGAACGACGACGGCACCGTGACCGTTCGCTTCTTCGACACGCAGACGTTCACGCCCCACGAGGTGGTCGTCGACCGCGACCTCTATGGCTCCTTCGGCCGAGCGAAGTACGGCGGCGCCACGCAGCGCGATGTGAATGGCAACGCCGAGACGTGGTTCTCGCTCGTCGAGAAGGCGTACGCGACGTGGCGGGGCAGCTACGAGGTCGTCGCGCAGGGCGGCAGCGTGGGGCAGCTCCAGTCAGAGGTGCTCGGGCGGCCGAACGTCGAGCACTGGCTCAACACGGGCGTCAGCGCCGAGCAGGTCTTCGCGACGATTCAGGCGGGTACTTCGCAGCAGCGCGCGATGGCGGCGGGCACGTACGGCACGCAGGAGGCGGCGCGGTACACGAACAGCGGGCTCTACGCGCACCACGCGTACTCGGTGCTCGGCGCGAAGGAAGAGAACGGCCAGCAGCTCGTCACGCTGCGCAACCCCTGGGCCTCGGGAGAGCCCGGCCGCGACGGCGTCGACGATGGCGTGTTCGACCTGCCGCTGCAGGACTTCATGCGGCTCTTCCAGGTGCTGAACGTCACCTGAGGCGTGACGTCACCGGAAACGAAACTGCCCGTCCTGGGTGACGTGGAACCCGAAGTTGAACCGAATGAACCCGTGCTCCACCAGCGACGGAGGTGGGTTCGAAAACGGCGCCGCCTGCTCGAAGGCCCGCATCGCCTCGGCGTCGAGCAGGTCCATGCCGCTGCTCTGCGCGACGAAGAGGTCGGCGAGGCTGCCATCAGGCTTGAGCGTGACGGTCATCACCGTGACGCGCGCGACGACACCCGGGTCGACGTTGCGCTGACGCAGGCGACCGTTCGGGTCCCACTTCGCGCTGACGGCCTGCTTCACGCGGTTGAAGAAGGCGGCGTACTTCCACTCGCGCGTGTTGAGGAAGGTGCCGTCACCCGCTGGCACGTCGAGCGCGTCGTTGGGCGCGCCGCCACCTTCGGTCAGCTCGGTGCCGCTGGCCTGCGTGCCTGACTCGGTGCCAGCCGGTGCGGTCGAGGTCGTGTCCTCCTCCGTTCCTCCCGTGCTCGAGGGCAACAGCAGACTCGGCGCCGTGCGTCGGCCCAGCAGGCTCTCGGTGAGGCTCACGGCCGACGGCGGTGGAGCGCTCGACGCCGCGCCTTTCGCCGACGGTTGGGCCTCGGGCGTCTTCTGCGTCTGCGGCGTCGCGCGGCTCCAGGTGCGGGTCTGCTCGCGCGCGCGCGTCTCCTTCATCACGCGGTTGTTCGTGGTCGCGAGGTACTTCGCGTCTTCGGCGATGCGCTCGTTGCCCGGCGCGACGTCGACGACCTGGCCTTCAGGGTGAAGCGGGGCAGGGCGCTCGGGAACCTGCAGGCTGCGCGCGCTCCGGTTGGCGGCCCACTGACGGGCATCGAGGCGACGCAGCGAGACGGGCTGGCGTGGCGGTGGCTTCGGCGGGCGTGGCTTCGACGTCAGCGACGAGAGCGCGAGGAACAACGCGGCGCCCACCACGTGCGCCACCAACGAGAGCGGCAAGGCGAGCCACGGCCAACGCTCGACGCGAGACGCACGCGATGGAGTCAGCAAGGGCACGAGCCGCCCCTAGCACCACCTCGCGCGGCGCTCGACTGTGGGGGCGTTTCACCCGCTCCGTTTGGCGTACTTCTCGGCCAGTTGGTGCGTGGCGAGGAAGAACGTCTGCCGCTGCAGGTCGGCCACCGACGACAGCGCGCGTTTGCCGAACCGCCGCGCCTTCGCCACCAGCTTGCCGCGGTCGCCACGCGTCACCACGAAGTCGGTTGCCCGCTGCGCGAAGTAAATGCCCAGGTTCACGCCGCGATACAGCTGCTCGGTGATGGCGCTCCACTGCGTCTGGTCGAAGAAGACGGCGCGCAGCGCTTCACCCTGTGGCGACTCGTAGTCCTGCGCGACGGCCTTCTTGCCGAACCCGAACGCCTCACGCGGCACGCCACGCTCCTCGACGAGCCGGCGCGGAATCGGGCGGTCGTAGTCGCTCATCAACTGCCAGGGCTTCATCTCGTCGGAGCGCGAGACCTTGTTGATGTTCGCCACGCTGCGCATGAACAGGTACGGCACCGACGCCTCGACGATGCCGTAGCGCACGCGGGCTTCGATGAGCGCATAGCCACTCTGCGCGCCGCGGCAGATTTGCCCCGACAGCCCCATCTCGCCGAGCTGCCGCTCCCAGGCGCCATCACCCACGTGGCCGGCCCAGAAGATGGTGGGCACGTCGCGCGACTCGGCGTCGGTGAGCATCGAATGAAACACGAGCTCGGGAGAAATCTGCGCCGTCGCCCAGCACCACTGCTCCATCTCGAGCGGGAGCTTCGTGAGGTCGAGGTCGAGGTAGCGGGGCGTCGCGCCGAGCGCCCGCGCAATCTCGCTGCCATCGTCGTCGGCCACGTCGGCGTTCATCACGCCCTGCAACAGCCGCGGAATGCGCGTGTTCGAGCGCTTCGCCGTCCAGCTCTCGATGCCCGGAATCAGCTTCGCGACGAACGACGTCACCGCCGCCGAGTCGTAGCCGCGCGAGGCCGACGTCACCGAGTGCATGGGCCGCTTGCGCGCCGGGTCTTTCGCGTTCGTGTGCAGCGTCTTCAGCACGCCCTCGAACTGCTCGACGTAATCGGCGAAGTCCTTGAACGAGCGCGGCACGTCGCGAAAGTGAAACGACGGCACGCCGCCGGGCCCGATGCGCAGCGACTCGAAGATGAGCTGGCTCATCGTCGGAATGCGCGGGTGCAGCACGTGGAACTGGCGCACGTAGTTGAAGACGCCGAGCGCCATGCTCTCGCCCCAGTCACGGTGGTCGAAGCGCAGGTCGATGCGCGCGCCGAGCCGGCCGAGCAGCACCACGAGCGAGTTCGACGCGTACCAGGTCGCTCCGTCACGCGCGTACACGCAGCGGTCGACGGTGGTGCTCGCAGGTACGACGTGCACGCCGTCGTCGTCGAGCCGCAGCCCGCTGCCGAAGATGGCCTCGGCGCGATGAAAGTCACCGCTCGAGAAGGCGCCCGTCCACATACCGGCCACGACCCACTTCGGAGACTCCGCGCGGTCGACCTCGACGAACGGCCCCACGTCGACCGTCGTCACCTGCTGCTCGACGTCGATGCGTGCGAACCACGCCAGCTTCGGCAACTGCTCGTCACGGTGCACGTCGAGTCTCATGGTGGCGGGAGATTAAACGCCCCAATCGGTCGCTGGCTGGAAATCAAAGAATACTACCGTCGCGCTGGAATCGCGGCGCCGCTGGAACCGACGAGGTAGAGGCGCCTCATGAACGAGCGGCAGGCGTGGGAGCTGGCTTCCTGGGACACGGTCGAGACGCGCGCGCGGCTCCAGGCGAGAGAGGTGAGCGCGACCGAAGTCGTCGACGCAGCCATCGTTCGGGCCGAGCGGGCCAGCCGCCTCAACGCCATCGTCACGCCGACGTTCGACCGCGCCCGCAGTGACGCGACGAAGCGCACCGGGCCGCTCGCGGGCGTACCCATGTTCACCAAAGACCTCTCGCAGATTGCGGGCGTGCGCACGGCCTGGGGCACCGCGGCGTCGGGCCACTACATCTCTCCGAAGAACGACCCGTGCGTGACGACGTTCGAAGCCGTCGGCCTCGTCTCGTTGGGCAAGAGCGCGACGCCCGAGTTCGGCCTCACGGCGAGCACCGAGTCGGTCGTCTTCGGGCCGACGCTCAACCCGTGGGACGAGACGCGCATGACGGGCGGGTCGTCGGGTGGTTCGGCGGCGCTGGTGGCCGCAGGCGTCGTGCCCATGTCGCACGCGAGCGACGGCGGTGGCTCGATTCGCATTCCCGCGTCGTGCTGCGGCCTCGTCGGCCTCAAGCCCACCCGCGGCCGCCTCGACATGGAAGGGTCGACGTCGCTGCCGGTGAACATCGCGGTGCATGGAACGGTGACGCGCAGCGTGCGTGACACGGTCGCGTTCTGGAGAGCCGTCACTGCCGCGCGCCCGACGAAGCTGCCGGCCATCGACGTGGTGAACCCCGCGCCCGACCGCAAGCTGCGCGTCACGATGGTGACTGCGACGGTGCCGGGTGGAGCGCCCATCGACCCCGAGGTGCGCGCGACCGTGGAGGCGGTGGGCAAACGGCTCGAGGGCCTGGGCCACCACGTCACGCCCGGCGTGGTGCCGTGGACGCAGGAAGACCTCGATGACTTCGTCGCACTCTGGGGTTTCCTCGGGTTCTCGTACTCGCGGCTGGGCCGCCTCGTCGTGCACCGCGACTTCAAGTCAGACCTGCTCGAGCCGTGGACGAAGTCGCTCGCGAGCCGCTTCTTGAGCTCGAAGTGGGACTCGTTTCAGCGCATGCGGCGCCTGCGTGGCTTCTCGCAGAAGTGGGCCGAAGCGATGAAGTCGTGCGACGTGTTCCTCATGCCGACGCTGGCGGTGCCGCCGCCGCCCATCGGCCACCTGCGCCCCGACGTGCCCTTCGACGAGAAGTTCGCGCGCCTCACGCTGACGGTGCCCTTCACGGGAATGATGAACGCGGCGGGCGCTCCGGCCATCTCGCTGCCGATGGGCCGCACGGCGTCGGGCCTGCCGATTGGCGTTCAGCTCGCGGGCGCGTGGGCCACCGAGCGCATGCTGCTCGAGCTCGCCTTTCAGCTCGAAGCCGACGCGCCGTGGGTGGCGATGAAGCCGCTGTTCACTTCTTCGTGAGGAAGCCGCGCGCGGCCTTCACCCCATCATCCCAGCCGAGCGACGCAGCGAGCTGAGCGGTGTTGTTCGCCAACGTGGCCAATCGCGGGTCGGCCATCTTCGACAGCACGCGGCAGAGCGACACGAGCTGGCGCGCCTGAAAGAGAAAGTCTCCCGCAGCCTCTGCCGTCGTCGCCGCGGCGCCGAACCACTGCGTCGCTTCCTTGAACGCGTTCGTCTGCACACACAGCGTGCCGAGGTTCGCCATCACCCGGCACCCATGGAGCGGTGCATGCGACGCCTTCCATCGCTCCACCGCCGCCTGGAGGAACGGCCTCGCCCGCGCGAACTGCTGCTGGGTCATCAACACGCCGCCGATGCGCGACTCGAGCCGCGCGCGGACGTCGAGCTCTCCATGCCAGGGCGCGATGGGCAGAAACGCGTCGGCCACCGCGAGCGCCTGTTGATACGAGTCGACCGACCCGACGAGGTCGTTGCCGGCCTCCTGCACCTCACCCAGCTCGGCGAGACACGCAGCCGCCGCTGGCGTTCCCTGCGACGTGGCGAGCGCTTCATCGAGTGCGGCCTGCGCTTCATCGTGACGTCCTTCGAAGCGCAGCACGCGGGCAGACGCGAGGCGGTGCTCCACGCACGTCACCTGCGACGAGTCGGCGAGCTCGTTCGCGGCGTCGATGAGGTCCCGCGCGCGTCGCTTGTCTTTCAGGAGCAGCGCGCAGATGGCCGCGCGCGAGAAGAGCTCGAGCCGCGCCGTCACGGCCTGACGCGACGATGCATACGAGTGCGCGGCGAGCGCTTCGGCCATGCCCTGCTGCGCACGTGAGACGGTCGAGAGGTCGCGCTCACTCAACGCCCGCTCCGCGACGCCCTTCCACGCCTGCCCTGCACGCGAGGTGTCTCCCGCGCGCCCCAGCTGCTCGGCGAGGCGCGGCAGTAGCGACGGCGTCTGGCGGCTCGACTCGTTCAGCACTCCGGCCAACCGCGTCGCGAGCGGCCGTTCCCCCATCATCGGCGCCCAGCCGAGCAGGCCCTCGAAGCCTGGCGCGACCGAGACGCGCCCGTGCCCTGCACTTCGCAACAGCCGTGACGTCACCGCACGTGCCCACGCCGCCTGCGCCACCTGCGGCAACGCCTTCGCCGCGCTCGCGCCATCGGCTGCGTCACCGAGCGCGTTGACGGTCTCGAGCAGCCGGCAGACCCGCGTGCCGACCGCTTTCAGCCTCGCGAGTGGAAGCTGCGCGCTGTCGAGCTGCGGCACCGCGCCCTCGAGCACCATCGCTTCCCCTCGCGGGCGCAGCGCTCCCCGCTCGGCCGTCAGCAGCGCGAAGTCGACCAGCACGCCGGGGAGCCCACCCGAGCGCGAGAGCAGCGCCTCTCGCAGCTCCGTCGAGGGCGGGTTTCCCAGAAAGCCGGTGAGCAGCACGTCGACGTCGGCTGGTGTGAGCGCGGGCAGGGTGAGCTGCTGCGCCTTCGCGAACGTCGGCGCCTGCTCGGGCGTCGTGAAGCCGACCACCAGCTCGCGCTTCTGCCGCGTCGCGCACAGCTCCGCGAAGGCCTCGATGCTCGCGTCGTCCGTCTGGTCCAGCGCGTCGAAGACGAAGACGAGCGGGCGCTCCTTCGCGACGGCGGTGGCCAGCAGGCGCAACGCGTGAACGGCCTGCCGCCCGCCCATCGGCGCCGGCGCCGCACGCACCTGACAGAGCAGCATCACGGCTTCACGGTGCGATGGTGGAAGACCGAGCTTGTCGAGCGCAGGCGCGAGCGCGGCGTGGCGCTGGCCGAACGGCACCTGCGCCAGCTGACACACCAGCTCGATGAGTGACGACGCCGGCCCGCCCTTGAGCCCCGACGAGAACATCACCGTCGCGCCGGCCTGCTGGGCACGCACTGCGAACTCCTGCGCGGCCTGCGTTCGGCCTGCGCGCCGCGGGCCGGTGACGACGACGGGCGCGACCTCTCCCTTCGCCAGCGCCCCCAGCCTCGCGTCGAGCGCCTGCGCCACTGCGTCGAAGCCCACCGTCACCATCGCCTTCGACGGGAGCGGCTTTCGACCGAGCACCTGCACCACGGCGTCGTCGACTGGCGCGAGCTCGAGCAGGTCGTTCACCGAGTTCGCGAAGCCGCGCGCGAGTACGCACTGGCCTGCCGCCGTCGTCTTCACCAGCGCCTTCGCCGCGTCGATGGCCTCACCTTCGATGGCGCCATCGGGGTCGGAGCGCAGCCGGCTCCCCGACAACGCGAGCCGGAGCGAGGGCGCATCGGCAGGCGCTCCGTCGAGCCGAACCTCGAGGCGCTCCCGAAGCTCCTGCGCCGCGAGCGCACAGCGAGCCTGCGAGCCGAGCCCGAAGAAGACGAAGGCGAAGACTTCGGTGGTGACGTCGTCGAGACAGCCTCCCCACTCGAGCGCCACGTCGGTGCAGAGCGTGAGCAATTGGCCGAACGCCTTCGGCTCCTGCGCGCGCAGCGGCTCGATGCTCAGCACCCACGCGATGGGCAGGGCCGCGGGCATCGACGCGCGCAGGTGCTCACAGCGCTGCACCCGGTCGGGGCTCAGGGGGAAGTTGAACTGTGCCAGCACCTCTCCGAGGCGCCCGAGCCGTCCATCGGTGCCATCGGTCGCAGACTTCGCGTAGTCGGACGCGGCGAGCGACGTCGGCTGCGCGAGTCGCCGCACGCCGGGCTCCGGAGGCTGCAGGAACGCGGTCTGCTGCGGCGGTGGCACGTACGCCGTCTGAAGCCCCGACGCGCCGCGCTGGTTGGGCACGAAGGCCGGCGTCAGCCCCGACATGCCTGGCCGCGCACCCACTCCTGGTGGAGGGAGTGGTGAGGGCGCAGGCTGCAGCGCCATGGTGTGCGGAGGCGGCGCCGTGATGAGCGGCATCTTCTCGACACCCCACGCCGGCTCGGGCGCCGGCTCGACGGGCGCTTCCTGCTTCGTCTGGCCCTGCACTGCGCTCGTGAGCGCCTCGGCGAAGTCGTTCACCGTCTGGAAACGCGAGCGTGGGTCTTTCTCGAGCGCCTTCATCACCACGTCGTTCACGGCAGGCCAGTCACCGAGCGCCGGGCGGAACGCCGAGAGCGGGCGAGGGCGCTCCTGCAGGTGCATCATGATGAGCCGCGCGAGCGACTCGGCCTGGAACGGTGGGCGGCCGGTGAGCAGCTCGAACGCCACACAGCCCAGCGAGTACAAGTCGGTGCGCGCGTCGATGTCGCCGCCCTGGGCCTGCTCCGGCGCGAGGTACGACGGCGTGCCGATGACGGCGCCCGTTGCGGTCAGCTTCTCCTGCCCCGCCGCCGCGAGCCGCGCGATGCCGAAGTCGAGAATCTTGGCGATGGGTCGGCCGTCGCGCCGCCTGCCGAGCATGATGTTCGGTGGCTTGAGGTCGCGGTGAATGATGCCCAGCGCGTGCGCCTCGCTCAGCCCCTCGCACACCTGCGCGAGCAGCGACGCGGCCTCTTTCACGTCGAGCGGCCCGCGCGAGAGCACCTTGTCGAGCGTCTCGCCCTCGACGAACTCCATCGAGAGAAACGGCTGGCCGTCGCTCAGGCGGCCGAAGTCGAACACCCGCACGATGTTCGGGCCCTCGAGCTGCGAGACGAGCTCGGCCTCGCGCTGAAACCGCGCCCATGCGTCCTGGTTCGAGACGAGCTTCCGGTGCAGCACCTTCAGCGCCACCGTGCGCTTCAGGTAGACGTGCGTCGCCCGGTACACCTCGCCCATGCCGCCTTCGCCGATGTGCGCTTCGACCTGGAAGCGGCCGTCGATGACCTGCCCGGGTTTGAGGCGTGCTTCACCGCCGCCTTCGTCGAACTCCGAGCTGCTCGGCGTGATGCGAGGCCGCACGACGCCGGTGTCGCCGAGGTGCACCTGTGGGCGGGCGGGCAGCTCGTTGGTGACGCCGAGAGGCGCTGGTGTTCGCGGAGGCAGGACGCCGGTCGTGTCGCTCGGCGCCGGCGTGACGGCGATGCGTGCGTGTTGCCGCGACGGCGCGACGTGCGTGTCACTCAGCGCGACCCGCGGCTCCTGCTCCTTCAACGTCGCGACGTCTTCGGGAGACGCGGTGTCGGCGAGGGCGACCTCGACGCGCGCGGCCGCTCCGAGCACGGCGTCGGCGAAGGCGCGCAGCGTGGGGAGCGCGTCGGCCAGCACGGTGACCCGCACGCCAGGCTTTCCCGCACCGTCGCTCTCGAGCCCGATGACCTCGGCAGTCAGTTTCTGGCGGCGCTGCCCCACGGCGAGCTCGACGACGACGGCTTCTCCGATGTCGGGGCTCGCCGGCGTCGGCACGAAGCACTCGCCGAGGTGCAGAGACTCTTCCCAGACCGCTCGAAAGGCGACGTCCGTCGAGAAGCGATGAAGGAAGACGTGGCCCACCCGCTCGCGAGTCTGCCACAGCGCTCGCGCAAGACGCGCCTGCTGCTCCGCATGGGAGCGATTGACGAGTCGACGTCACCTCGTCGATTTCGTCTGACAGTCATCAAGCACCTCGGAGGTGCGCTACACCCACGGGCATGAAGCGCGTCGCCACCCTGCTGTTGGCCCTCTCGAGCTGTCACAGCGCGCCCGCGCAGGCAGGGCCCGCCGCGCCGCAACGCACCGCGCCGGCGCCCGCCATCGTCGAGCCCATCTACGAGGGCAGCCTCGTCGGCGAGTGGGAAGACCACGGGTGGGCCGACCACGCGCCGAAGCTGGGCGCCGCCGAGCGGCTCATCATGTCGAACTACGCGGGGTGGATTCTCACGCGCTATCGCCTGAAGGGAACGTTCGGGGGCGTGACGTTGCAGGTGCGCGCTCCGTTGCCGCCGCACGAGTTCCTCGAGCTGCGGGTCGACTCCGAGTCGGTCGACATCTTCCCTCGCGTGAAGGTGACTGCTGCTCACGTGCGCGCGCTCGACGGTGGCTGGTTCGAGGTCTTCGTGCCCATGCGCGAGCTCGACCCCACGCTCGTGCCCTTCACCCGCGTCGTGCTCCGGGCGCACAAGGCGCTGCCTGCGTCGGGCATCGTCGAGGTCGACCACCTCGGGCTCACCGCCGCCGACGCCGACCAGGTGCAGGCTGCGCAGGCCCTGCTCGAGACGCCCGGTTACCCCGCCGCGCTGGCCGTCGACTGCAAAGCTGACGGCCGCGTCATCAGCCCCCTCATCTACGGCATCGCCTACAGCGCCTACCGCGAGAAGGACACGTCACATCAGTTCGACCTCGGCACGACGGCGCGGCGCTGGGGCGGTAACCCGACCAGCCGCTACAACTGGGAGCTCGGCAACGCGTGGAACAGCGCCGCCGACTACTTCTTCA
>JAACJQ010000260.1 GCA_016879935.1 Archangiaceae bacterium
ACGAACTGCAGCTCGAGAACCTCTACGCCTTCGAGAAGAACCGAAAAGACGCGCGTTGGCTGATTCAGCCCATGGGCAACGGCGTCGTGAAGGAGTTCTCGTTCGCCGAAGCGATGACTGAAGCGCGTCGGCTGGCGAGCTACTTCACCTCGCTCAACCTGCCGCCGAAGAGCACCATCGCGCTCTTCTCGAAGAACACGGCGTGGTGGCTCATCACCGACATCGCCATCTGGATGTCGGGGCACGTCTCGGTGCCGCTGTACCCGACGCTGACGGCAGAGACGATTGGCCAGGTGCTCGACCACTCGGGCGCGAAGCTCATCGTCATCGGCAAGCTCGACGGCTTCGCTGCCATGGAGCCGGGCATTCCCGCGTCGCTGCCTCGCGTCCTGACGCCGCTGGCGCCCGAGACGAAGGGTGAGAAGTGGGCCGACGTGATGGCGAAGCACCAGCCGATGACCGGGTCGCCGACCCGGCCCGCCGACGACCTCGCCACCATCATCTACACGTCGGGCACCACCGGCGTACCCAAGGGCGTGATGCACACCTTCGGCACCATGTGCGCGTCGCGCGGCTTCATGGAGCAGCTGAAAGTCACCACCGAAGACCGCATGCTCTCGTACCTGCCGCTCTCGCACGTCTTCGAGCGCACGCTCGTCGAGACCGGCACCTTCTGCATCGGCTACCAGGTCTTCTTCGCCGAATCGCTCGACACCTTCGTGAAAGACCTGCAGCGCGCGCGGCCCACGCTCTTCCTCTCGGTGCCCCGGCTGTGGCTCAAGTTCCAGGCGGGCGTGTTCGAGAAGATGCCGCCGAAGAAGCTCGACCGGCTGCTCTCGATTCCCATCGTGAGCGGCATCGTGAAGAAGAAGATCCTCACCGGGCTGGGGCTCGACGCCGTGCGCTTCGCGGGCTCGGGCTCTGCTCCGATTCCGGGCGCGGTGCTCGAGTGGTACCGCAAGCTGGGCCTCGAGCTGCTCGAGGGCTACGGCATGACCGAGAACTTCTCGTACTCGCACATGACGAAGCCGGGGCAGGTGAAGGTCGGCACCGTCGGAACACCGCACCCGGGCGTGCTGCACAGGCTCGGCGAGGGTCACGAGATTCTCGTGAAGAGCCCCTGCAACACCATCGGCTACTACAAGCAGCCCGAGCTCACGAAAGAGCTCTTCACCGACGATGGCTACGTGAAGACCGGCGACCAGGGAGAAATCGACGGCTTCGGCAACCTGCGCATCACCGGCCGCGTGAAGGAGCTCTTCAAGACCTCGAAGGGCAAGTACGTCGCCCCGTCGCCCATCGAGAACCGGCTGCTGTCACACCCCGACCTCGAGCAGGCCATGGTGGCCGGCGCGAACCAGGGCCAGCCCTTCGCGCTCGCGGTGCTCTCGCTCAAGGCCCGCAACAAGCTCACTGCCGCCGAAGGGCGTGCGCAGCTCGAGGCCGAGCTCAAGAAGCACGTCGACGAGATCAACGCGCGGCTCGATGCACACGAGCAGCTCGAGACGCTCGTGCTCGTCACCGACGACTGGACGGCCGAGAACGGGCTGCTCACTCCGACCCTCAAGCTCAAGCGCGCGGCCATCGAGAAGAAGTACGGCCCGCAGGTCGAGACCTGGTACCGCGCGAAGTCGTCGGTGCTCTGGGCCTGACGCCTACTTGCAGCACCACGCGCCATAGGTTGCCGCGAACGAAGCAGAGATCTCGTTCACGCCCGGCGAACCACAGCCGGGAACTCCGGCGGTCTGCATCGGGTAGCCGACGAAGCCCGTCGCCGAATCGACGCGGTCGGCCAGCCAGCCGAAGGCGCAGTTCTCGAGGCCAGCGATCTGCGCGGCGCTGAGCTCGGCGCGGGTGCACAGGCGCGCGCGGTCGGCGAGGCAGGCGGTCGCCGCTGCGCGCACGTTGTAGATGTACGCGGGGCCCGACGAGGGCCGGTAGAAGATGCACTGGCCGCGCGTCGCGCGAACACCAGTGGCCGGGCACGCGAAGTCGGGGCCCATGTCGGCGTCGCCCAGCGTTCCGTCGGCGACGTCGGCGGCGGTGACGCTGTTGTCGGCGATCTTCGTCGAGGTGATGGCGTTGTCGGCCAGCTTCCCGCCGGTCACGGTGAGGTTCTCGAGCTGGGCGCCCGCGAGCGGCGTGGTGAAGGTGACGACCGACGTGCCCGCCGTGCCGACCTTCTGCTCGAGCCACGTCTTGAGCTGGTCGAAGTTCTGGTTCACCTCGCTCGCTTTCGCGGGCGTGTCGGGGCTGAAGACGACCAGCTGGCCCCACGCCGTTCCCGCGACGAGCACCAGCGCCACGACGAGGCCGGCGTTTCGGTGGCTTCGCCGCCGCTCCAGCTCGGCAAGGCGAACGCGCAGCGCCTCGAGCTCTTCACGCAACGACTGCTCGGTCTGGTTCACGGAGGGCTCCTTCGGTGAGCGCTGCCTCACCAGTGGCGGGAGCCTCCGAAACGTTACGCAGCGCGATCGGCCTGGGCGAGCACCTCGAAGACCCGACCCAGCTGCTGCTTGTGGTGCTCGATGATGTCGTGCGGCGTGCCCATGGCTGCGGCCTTGTTGGCGAGGTCCATCACCGCCGCCATCAAGGTCTCTTTGGTCGGGTTCTCGAAGTCGCCCTTCGTCGAACGAAAGGCGAGGCGAACCGCGCCTTCGACGGTGCGCTGCAGCTGCTCGGGTGACGAGCTGGAGCCGAGCTTCGTGGCGGCCCGCTTGAACGTCTCGACCTGTGCGTTGAAGAAGCACTGCACCACCAGGTCGCGTGCGCGCCGTGGCGTCAGGTCGACCAGCTCTTCTTCGGTGAATGTCTGAAGCATCGACACCTCCTCGTTCAAAGGTGCTGCGTGAACCCTCGTCGCGCCACTGTGTCTGCTGCCGCCGTCTCCTGCCGGAGGTGCCATCGACCTCCACTTCGCCGTTGACCCACCAGCCCGTGAGAAGATCCCGCGAGCTGCGCTGGCCACCGTCTTGCTCACACTCCCCTTGCGCGATGCGTGCCCTGCTCGACGAGCTCGAAGCCCTGCTGCGTGAGACGCCCTCCGCGCCGGCGTTGGCGCTGTTCGACCGCCTACGGGAGTCGTGCGCTCGAACCGAGGCGCACCTCATCGAGGCGGGCAACCAGCTGCTCGAGCGCGACGCCATGCAGCTGGTCGAGGCGGCCACCCGCGACCTGGTGCAGAGCGAGCGTGACGCCTTCTTCAAAACGTCGTGCGACCTGCTCTGCGTGCTCGACGACCGGCTCTGCTTCACGCAGGCGAACCCCAGCTGGCAGACCACCCTGGGCCATGACCCGTCGAGACTGCTCGGCACCACGTTGGTGAAGCTCATTCACCCCGACGACCTCGAGCGTTCGCACGAGATGGCTGCGCGCGTGATGGCCGAGCTGCGGGTGTCGGAGTTCGAGCTGCGGGTCGCGGCGAGCGGCGGTGACTGGCGGTGGATCTCGTGGACCGCCACCTGGGACCCCGAGCGTCAGCGCTACTTCGGTATCGGTCGTGACGTCACCGAGCAGCGCGCGCTCGCGAAGGAGGTCGCTCAGGCGCAGAAGCTCGAGGCCATCGGGCAGCTCGCCGCGGGCGTCGCGCACGAGATCAACACTCCCGTGCAGTTCGTCGGCGACAACCTGGTCTTCATCACCGACGCGTGGCGCGACACCATGGGTTACCTCGACGCGCTGGAGACGGCGCTGGGCTCGGAGCAGCGGGAGGCGCTCCAGCTGCGCGCCCAGGCCATCGACCTCGACTACCTCAAGCGTGAGGTGCCCACCTCGCTCTCCGACGGGCACGACGGTCTGCAGCGCGTGGCCGAGCTGGTGCGGGCCCTCAAGGAGTTCTCACACCAGGACGGTGGCTCGCTCGAGCCGGCCGACGTGAACGCCATCATTCAGCGAAGCGCGGTGCTCTCGCGCGGAGAGCTCAAGCACCTCGCCGAGCTCGAGCTGCGCCTCGAAGACGTGCCGAGAGTGCCGTGTCTGCCGAACGCGCTGGGTCAGGTGATGCTGAACCTGCTGGTGAACGCCGCGCACGCCATCGAGGAGCGCAGCGCCCGTCAACGCGACTGCCCCCGCCGCATCGTCGTGCAGACCCGCGTCGTCGGCAGCGACCTGGCCATCTCCGTGAGCGACACGGGCCAGGGCATTCCTCCCGCCGTGCAGGAGCGCATCTTCGAGCCGTTCTTCACGACGAAGCCCATGGGCAAGGGCACGGGGCAGGGGTTGAGCCTGGTGCGCGCGGTCATCACCCAGCGTCACAAGGGCCGTATCTCGGTCGAGAGCACCGTGGGGCAGGGCACGACCTTCACCCTCTTCATTCCGCTGCTTGCCACGCCGGGCCTCAGCGAAGCCGCCTGAAGCGCCTGCGACGTATGCCCGGTGCGGCCCGTGCCTCGAGACCTGCGAGGTGTCGGGTCTTGTCTCGAACTCGCGCCTTCGCGACCCCGCCTGAGCCCGACGCACGCTGAGGGCGAAGTGGCGGCCCGTGCCTCGAGACCGGCGAGGTGTCGGGGTCTTGTCTCGAACTCGCGCCTTCGCGACCCCGCCTGAGCCGACGCACGCTGAGGGCGAAGTGGCGGACGGTGCCTGGAGACCGGCGAGGTGTCGGGGTCTTGTCTCGAACTCGCGCCTTCGCGACACCGCCTGAGCCCGACGCACGCTGAGGGCGAAGTGGCGGCCCGTGCCTCGAGACCGTTGAGGTGTCGGGTCTTTCTCGAACTTGCGCCTTCGCGACACCGCCTGCGCCGACGCACGCTGAGGGCGAAGTGGCGGACCGTGCGTCGAGACCGGCGCTTGTCTCGAACTCGCGCCTTCGGGACCGTGCCTCGAGACCGGCGAGGTGTCGGGTCTTGTCTCGAACTCGCGCCTTCTCGACACCGCCTGAGCCCGACGCACGCTGAGGGCGAAGTGGCGGCCCGTGCCTCGAGACCGGCGAGGTGTCGGGTCCTGGCTCGACCGTGCGGGTCGCCACACCGCCGTCCAGCGAAGCCGCTCGAGCGCTCGCTGCGACGCACGCCGAGGGCGAAGAAGCCGGGATCGGACGCTCGAAGTCGCGACGCCGCCGGGCCGACTCCTGAACGCGACTCCGTCACGCCCGCTCAGCGACGTCGAGTCATCAGCCACACCGCGAGCACGAGCATCGACGAGAGCTCGACGTGCGAGCAGCCGCAGCCCGTCTGCCGAAGCTGCTGCGGCCCGAGCAGCTCTGGCGCCGCGCCCGTGCCCCCACCTTGTGGCGCAGGAACGCCGGCGTCTTCCTCCACCCCCGCGTCGATGATGCCTGCGTCGACGGCGACGCCTGCATCGGGCTCGGGGGCTCCTGCGTCGGGTTGGGGAACGATGCAGCCCTGGCCCATCGCACGCGTATCGACGAAGCCGTGCTGATCGGTCGCCGCGGTGAACCAGGACTCGAAGCGGCGGCGCCAGGTGTCGACCTGGAGCAACGCCTCGGGCGTCGGCTGACCGCGGGTGACGTAGACGAAGCCCGTACGGAAGCACCGCTGCGTCGCGGGGAAGGCGGGGCTGCGCGCGCCCATCTGTCGAATCACGTCGGTGACGCTGACGCGGCGCTCACTGCCCATGATGGTGACGGGCGCCGCCGTCGGAGCCAACGGCCCGAGCGGGTCGTTCGAGCCCTGACCCCACACGAGCAACAGCGGCTGCACGTCGCCGGGCGGAATGAGCCCCATGAAGTACTGGTCCATCGAGTTGTACTTGCGCGCGCAGCCCTTCACTCGAAACACGTCGCCGCCGAGCGGGTCGATGCAGCTGCCGAACATCACCGAGCGGGAGTCGACGCGCACCTGGTAGTGCCGGTCGCCGCTGCGCAGGTCTTCCTGCTTGCCGAAGCCGGTGTCGTAGTCGGCGCCCACGAGCCAGAGATGGCCGAGCTCGTGACCAAGCACCTCGAGGCCCGTCATGCCGAGGTTGCCCGAGCCGAGATCTCCCGCGAGCGCGTCGGGGTCGGCCGGCAATCGTCGCGCCGAGCCCATGAAGATGCAGCCCTTCAACTTCGCGCGACTCCCGAATGGAGCGCCGTCGTTGAGCAGCGGGTTCTGCCCGATGTTCTGCGCCGTGACGCGAGCCTGCTGAAAGAGCGGAACGTTCGACGGGCCGTTCACCTGCTCTGAGAGGAAGACGACGAGAAAGTCGTACTCGTCGGCGAGTGCCCCAAGGGCCGCGCGCGAGGCGTCCTGACAGGCGAGACCTTGCGCAGGCGTCAGCCCCGGAAGCCCGAAGCCCATCACGCGCTGGTGGATGCTGCCCGTCGCGTCGGGCACCACGATGACGTCTCCCACCGTCGTCACCTGCGCGTGCGCCAACGAGCTCAACAAGACGAGGAGGGCGAGGGGTCTGGTCATGGCGGCTCCGGCAGCGCCTCAAAACAAACCAGATGGAATGGAACAACCCGTCGGGTCCCGGCGGTGTCACCCGCGGGTGTCACGTGGAGCTGCGGTCACCCGACGGCGTGGTTGTTTGCGGCGCACGACTGCGCACGCTCGATGGCCTTCTCGATCGGCTTCCAGTCGGCCTTCGGCTGCCACCGCTTGAGACACGACAGCAGCCGGTTCATGTGCCCGACGCGCCGGCCCGAATACATCGGGTGCTCGGAGGGGCAGGGGCCTTCGATCTTCATCGCCAGCACCGACTCCCGGTAGAGCGTAGCCGCTTCGTCGACGCGCCCTGCCTGCGCGAGGGCATAGCCACGCAGACCGGGCGAGAGCGCGTTGCCGTACTCTTTGAACAGGGCCGCGATGACCTTCGCCTCTGCCGGCTCGGCCGGAGCGCAGTCACCCAGCCCACTCTCGGCTGCCATCAACGGGCCGTTCTCGCCCCACGGGCCGAGCTCGGTCTTCGCGCTGCCGATGGGCGCGAGCAGCTCGGTCTCGTGCAGCACCTCGGCATACCAGCGCACGCCCGAGATGGTCGTCGGGTCGGCCTTCGCCTTCTTGAGCGCGGCCAGAACGTCGGCAACCTGTCGCCGCTCCATGGCTGGGGGAGGTTCGGCACGGCTCGAGCGCACCAGCACCAGCAGCGAGAACACCGCGACGAGACCGGCGACGAGCGAGGCGCGCATGACGCCGAGCCTACTTCGCTGGCCTGGTGGACGGTGAACGCTGGCCCGACGTCGCGCAGAACTTGTCGCGCATGGACCAGCTGAATTGTCGAAACTGGAGCTTTCCGCTGGTCCATGCTCTTGGCACCGTCGACGGCATGAACGTCTCTCTCTTCTCCGTCTTCGGTGGCGAGGGCGCCGCCGGAAGCGCCACCGGCGTCGTCGTGCTCGCAGACCAACCTGACCCGGGCGCTGCCCAGGCGTTCGCCACCAGGCTCGGCGTCTCAGACACGGTGTTCCTCTGGCCGCACGGGCGTCGTTGGAACGCCCGGTTCTTCTCCACGCTCGAAGAGCTCGCGGTCTGTTACCAGGCGCTGCTCGCGGCTGCGGAGGTGATCGGGGCTCCTCGAAGCGAGTTCATCTGCGGTCATGACGGGTCGGCCCGCCGGCGCGTCCTGCTCGTCGCCCGCGAGGCGCACCGTTGGTGGGTTCGTACGCCCGCCTCAGCCGTGGAGCGGCGCGGGTCAGTGCTCACGCCGTTCGGGCTCGGCGAGGTCATCGACACCGGGCGGGCTCGTGTCTACCTGCGAGTCGAGTCGGTTGGTTTCGAGACGCTCCAGTGGTCTGCAACGGAAGCGCTCGAGTGGCTGCGGGCGCATTCGCTGAGTGGCCTGTGCCTCGTCGATGCAGCCACGCCGACTCGTCCTCGACTCCGCGTGTTCACCACTTCACTCGGAGGCGCTGAAGACGTCGCCACGGGCGGTGCGGTGGTGGCGCTCCCCGACTTCCTCGGCGTCTCGACGCGGCTCCAGGTCGAGCAGGGGCTCGGCGCGCCTTCACGCCGCGGCAGGCTCGTCGTTCAGGGCAGTGGGCCGATGCGGTCGGTCAGCGGTGACGTGCTGCCGATGCTGGAAGAATGCTCTTCGGCTTGATGCGGTCGAACACAACGCCGCTTCGACGGCCGCGCCTCCACCACGCGAGCCAGCATGAGCGTCTTCGTCTCGAGTCGAGTGAAAGCCGCTCCACGCTGCCGCGACGCTTCGTACGGCGGCGTTCATGTTTCACCCCGGCAGTCGGCCAGCGCGTACGGCGAGCGGCCACGAAACTCCTTTCAGCGCCGCCCCATCACCCCAGCGCGCCGCGAGCGCGTGGGTGAACTCGTCGAAGCGAGCCTGCTGCCCCGCCTTGCGAAGCGCCGCCACGGCCGACCAGGTGCCGACGTAGGCCACGACCTGCTCGAGACGCCACGAGGCGTGCATCGTCACGGGTGGAAGAACGACCGGCTCAAGCGGAAAAGCGAGCTCGGCGTAGCCCGTGTCGACATGGCGCCGCTCGGCGGGCCAGTAGCCGTCGAGCGTCTCGAAGGTGAAGCGGTTGATGACGTCGTCGAGCTCGCGTTCGATGAACATCACGCCGTACGTGACGAGAGCGACGAGCGCGTGCGGCCGGCCGACGCGGCGACACTCCGCAACGAAGGCAGGCATGTCGAACCAATGGGCGGCCTGTGCCACCACGATGGCGTCGGCGCAGCACGCGTCGAGCCCACTGCGCTCGGCGGGAGCACAGGTGTAGGTCACGCCATGCGCCGGCATCGCGTGTTTGAGCTGTTCGGCGCTCGCGTCGGTCGCGACCACCTGCTGGAACCGCCGCGGCAGCAACGTCGACAATTGGCCCGAGCCGCAGCCCACGTCCCAGACGAGCGTGGTGGCGGGGCTCGCGTCGGCCAGCCGGTCGACGAGCGCGTCGGGCCAGCTTGGGCGATGTGCCGCGTACGCCGCCGCGTGCCCGGAGAAGTGGTCTTTGAAGGTCACGCCCGAATGGTGACGGACCGTCGCGCTGGAGTCGAGGTCAGGCCGCGGCGCGGCTCGCCTTCAACACCCGTGCAACCTCGTCACGCAGGCGCTCGAGCTGCAGCGGCTTGGCGAGGCAGCCATTCATGCCCGCTGCCAGACACTCCGCCTCGGTCTCGGGGCCGGCGCTGGCCGTGAGGGCGAGAATGCCGCCCGAGAACCCGGCGGCCCTCAACGCCCGCGTCGCTTCGAGCCCGTCCATCACGGGCATCTGCAGGTCCATGAACACCACGTCGGTGGGCTCGGCCTGCGCCGCCGCCAGGCCCTCGCGCCCGTCAGCCGCCTCGCGGGTGGTGCCGCCGATGCGCTCCAGCAGCGCGCGCGCCACCCGCCGGTTGAGCTGGTTGTCGTCGACCACCAGGGCGCGAAACGCCGGCAACACCTGGGGCGTCGGCGTTCTTCGTTCGTGCGGCAACGCCGTGGGCACGGTGAGCATCACCGAGAAGACCGAGCCGACTCCGACGGGGCTCGCCGCCGAGAGCTGGCCGCCGAGCGTTCGGGTCAGCTCCTGGCTGATGGCGAGGCCGAGCCCGCTGCCCGTGTGCGCGAGGTCGCGGTGCGCCTGCGTGAAGGGCTGGAACAGCTTCGAGAGCGCCTCGGACGGAATGCCGCGGCCCGTGTCTTCCACCGACAGGCCCACCTCGACGAGCCCGTTCGCTTCTCGCCCCCGCGTGAGCGCGACCGTGACGGCGCCGTGCTCGGTGAACTTCATCGCGTTCGCGACGAGGTTGCCCAGCACCTGACGCAGCCGCACCTCGTCGGTGGAGACCCACAGCGGCAGGTCGGCGCCTTCGACGCGGAGCTCGAGGCCCTTCTGAACGGCCGCCGCGCGGTGCAGCCCCGACACGTCGAGCACCAGCCGTCGGAGGTCGACCGGCGCGGGGTGCAGCTCGAGCTTGCCCGCCTCTGCGCGCGCGAGGTCGAGCAGGTCATTGATGAGCGAGACGAGGCCAGTACCGCTCTGGTGAATGAGGTCGAGGTCGTGCCTGAACGCTTCGGGGAGCGGTTGCAGCAGCAACGACTGCGTGAGCCCGAGCACGCCGTTGAGGGGTGTGCGCACCTCGTGGCTCACCTTTGCCAACAGCCGGCCCCGCGCCGCGTTGGCCTCGAGCGCGGCCAGGCGGGCGGCGTCGACCTCGTGCAGGGCGCGGGTGCGCGACCGCTCGAAGAGGTAGCCGAGCGCGGCGATGGTGGGCGGCAGGCCGATGGCGCGCACCGTCTTCACCGCGAGAGTCGTCTCCGCTTCGAGGGGGCTCGAGACGAGGTGCCCGACGATGACGGCGAGCGCGAGGAGCACCACCACCGTCCATTGCAGGCCCGAGCGCTGCCCACCGATGAAGAAGGCGCCCACGGGCAGGGTCGAGAACCACGCGAGGTAGGCGAGGTCGTGCGTGTAGAACGCTCCGAGGAGAAAGAGGCTGAGGTACCAGGTGAGGGTGAGGTTGAGGGCCGCCAGGCGGCTCCGCGTCGACCGCCACACCACCAGCACTGCGGGCCCACCCAGCGCGGCGAGGCTGGCGAGGCGCGCGTCGAAGGCACCGCCCACGAGCTGGTAGGTGGTGGCCAGCACGGCCCCCGCGAGCACCGCCACCAGACACACCGCCGCCACTGACCGCCCACGGAGCCGCAGCTCGATGTCGGTCTCGCGTTCCACGCCGGCGATGCGCTCGAGCGTCAGCTGCATTCCAGCTCAAAGTGTCACGCCCAGCGGGCCGTACCGCTGGAAAAAGTCGAGCCGATTGACTCAGCGCACGGCGGGGCCGCACGCGGCGCGTCGCAACGTCTGGAGGTATTGCATCTGCGTCGCGCGATTGCGGGCGTACTGCGCTTCACGCGCGAACCGCTCGTCACCGCCCAGCTGTGCGGCACGTTCGTAGGCGGCGATGGCTTCCTGGAACTGGCCCCGCACCGAGTGAATCGCTCCCACGTTCGCCCACGCGCGGCCATCGTTCGGGTTCGCCTGAAGGTACGTCTGGTGCTGCTGCATCGCGCCCTCGAGGTCGCCGTCGATGGCGGCCTTGACCGCCGGCTTGAGCGCATCGGGCTCTTCGAGGAGCAGCGTGTCGGTGGTCTCTCCCGGCTTCAGGTCGGCGGCGAACGACGACACCATGGCCACCATCGCCTGCTGTGCGAGGCGCGCGGCGTTCTGCACCGAGATGAGCGCATCGGCGTAGTTGGTGCGGCCGTCTTTCGAGACGCTGGGCGTCGGGCCCGAGCGGCGACCGTAGTAGTTCTCGGAGAAGACCCGCTGCCCGTCGTTGCGGGTGAGCGTGAAGGTGGCTTCGGTGGTGACGGTGAGCGCCGTGCCGCTCGTCTGGTTCGGCGCCGGCGCCGTGCCGCCCGTCGCGCGCACCGCCGTCAGTTGCACCTGCAACACCCCTTCTGCCGGCTGACACGGCTGCGCGGTGCACCGGTTCGCCACCGCCATCGCACACGTCTGCAGGAGTTCCCGCTCGGTGAGGTTCACCACCTCGGGCTCGAGCACCGCCGCCGCCAGCCCGCTCATCGGGTCGATGAGGGCCTGGAGCACGTTGGGGCCGGCCTGCGGCGTCACGCCCTGCACGTTGACCGAGGTGATGCCCGCGGCGTCGAGCGCGGGCGGCGTCTCGTGGCGCAGGTACAGACGCGGCGCGCACGCAGACGAGAGACACAGCGACAGCAGGCATGACGACCGGAAGAGAGCGTTCACGGTGCGCAGCATCGACGAGGCGCGGCCCAACTCCAGTGTTTCTGATCGTTGCCCGCGGCCCACGAATCGTGAGACACTGAACGCGCATTCAGTCATCACCGGAGCGCAACCATGAACGATGTCGAACCGACCCCCGGGGCGGGGTTGATCAACCCTGATCTTCACCGCCTCATCCAGCTGTTCTCTGCCCTGCCCGACGTGAAGTTCCCCGACGTCGATGCGCCGATGCTGCACGAGCTCGTCTCGCGTGTGCAGGAGCGTCACGTCACCGTCGCGCACGCCGAGGTCGCCCTCGATGCGGCGCGCCGTGCGCTCGACGACGAGCAGGAGCAGCTGTTGAAGAAGGCCCATCGTCTCCACGCCTGGCTCACGGTGATGGCCGAGACCGACGAAGCGCTCCGCGAGAAGCTGGCGCTCGTCACGTTGCCGAAGCTGCGGCGAACGACGCCCCGTGCCGAGGTGTTGCCTCCTGGCGTCGAGGCCGTGGCTCCGAAGAAGCGCGGCCGCCCACGCAAGGTCGTGCCGGCGAGCGAAGGGCTCTTCACCGAAGCTGCTGCCTCGGCGAGCTGAAGGCCCGAAAAAGGAAAGGCGCCCGGCTCGACTGGAGCGGGGCGCCTCTCACCTGCGGGGGACGAGCGTGTGGCTCAGAGCGCGCGCACGAACGCGACCAGGTCATCGACCTCGTCGGCGGTGAGGCTCGCCGTCTTGCCGTGCTTGTTCAGGTCCTTGCCCTGGAGAATGCGGGCCTTGAGCGTCGGCGCGCTGCCGTCGTGGAGGAACGGCGCGGTGCGCGCGATGCCGAGCAGCGAGGGCGTGTTGAGGCCGCCGTGGAAGAGGAACTCCTGGCGGTCGGTGACGGGGCCCGACTACGCGTACGTGCCGACGTCGTAGAACTTGTTGTCGGTCATCGTCGAGCCGGTGTGGCAGGTGCCGCACTCCGCCTTGTCGAAGGCCGCCTTGCCGCGGGAGAGCACGTCGGCCGGCGTCTCGGTGGTGAACGGGTTGTCGGGCGTCGGCACGGTGGTGATGAAGGCCATCAGCTGCTTCTCCATCTCCTCCGACGGGCCCTGGCCACCCATGCGGTCGCGCGTGGTGTGGAGCATGAACTGGCTCACGGTGTCGAACTCACCGTTCCAGTGGAACGGAGCGGTCTGGTCGAGCTTCTTGCCGATGAGCGACGGCGTGTTGCGCGGGCCTTCGGTGGTGTTCCAGATGTGGCCGTCTTCGCGCGCTTCGACGTGGCAGGTCGAGCAGCTGATGCCGAGCTGCGGGTTGTTCATGCGCGGGTCGGTGGCGCTGAAGAAGAGCTTGCGGCCAGCGACGACGTTCGCTGCGAGCACGTCGGCGCCCAGCTTCTGCACCTTCACCTGCTTCACCAGGCCGCCGTCGGCAGAGAGCTTCGAGAGCGAGTGGTCGAACGCGTTGAAGACCCACGCCGTCTTGCCGTCACGCGCGACCGCGACGCCCGTCGGGCCCGCGCCCACGTTCACCACCTGCTGGCTCGAGTCGCTCACGCCGAACGGCTTGTCGAAGGCCGCGCCTCCGGTCGTGCCACCCTTGCGCGAGGTGGGAATGATGCTGACGTTGTTCGACTCGCGGTTGGCGATGAAGAGGAAGGCGCCAGAGGGGTCGCTGGCGATGGCCGTCGGGCCCTGCACGGGAACGCCGGGGGCGTTCGAGGTGAGCATCATCGGCGGGCGCTCGGCGGCGCTGAAGTCGCAGACCTGAACGTCGTCGACCTGCGGCGCGCCCTTGTCGTCGAAGGTGAGCAGCGCAGGCGCGGCGACGGCCGAGCTGACGCCACACGCGCCCGTCGAGCCGTAGCCGGAGCTGCCGCCCACATCGGGCCTGCCGGGGAACGTGGCCGAGCCGCCGCCCGTGCCGGTCGAGTCCGGGCGCGTGTTGAGCGTCGAGTCGGTGGAGAGCAGCGCCGCGACGTACACCTGCGTGCCGTCGGGGTTGGCGGTGATGGCCTGCATCGCGCGCGGCCGTCGCGTCTGCGGGCCCTGCTGCAGGTTCGGGGGCGCGAAGGGCGAGCCCGAAGCGCCGCCTCCCGTGTTGGTCGAGCCCAGGCCGAGGGCGTTGTGGTTGAGCTGCCTGAAGATGTCGGTGCCCGTCTGGTCGACCGTGCCCTTCACCGTGTCGAGCGTCACCACGTCGCCGCTCTTGAAGAGCGTCACCATCGCGCGGCCGTTGGCGAGCAGGGTGATGCCGCGGGGCTCGGGCCCGACGGCGGTCTCCCACTTCAGCTGCTGCGTCGCGACGTCGAACGCCATGACCGTGCCGGTCTCGAGGTTCGTGCGCGAGGTGCTGTTCACCACGAACAGGGTCTTGTTGTCGGAGGAGATGGCGAGGCCCAGCGGCTCCACGCCCACCTCGAGGGTGGCGCTCACGGCCGCCTCGCCCTTGCGAACGATCGACACGCTGCGCCCGAAGCGGTTGGCGACGTAGACGGTGTCATCGGGGCCGACGAGCACCTTCTCGGGCGTGCGCCCCACCTTGACCTGCTTGAAGTCGCCCGGGTCGTTGGCGTTCACGACGAAGAGCGTGTCGAGGTCGGCGTCGACGGCGTAGACGAGCGAGTCGTCACGGCTGGTCGCGACCGAGCCGCTGGCCGAGTTGCCTCCGCCATTGGGCATTTCAGGGGTGCAGCCCCAGAGCATCGACAGCGAGAACGCGAGCGCAGCAGCGAGCAGACGGGTCTTCATGCAGGGAGCCCTCAGATCTTCGTGGCGGGTGACGGCAATGTCAGCGGTTTGTCGGCCGAACCGCAGACGTGATGGGTATCAATGCAGGTGACGGGCCAGCAGACAAGGTCCCCTCCTGCGATCGAGCACCTCACGGACGCGTGTTCGCGACAGGGCCCGGGTGGGCAGAGTAGGAGCGCAGCTCATGAGAGACCTCGGACTGCTGCTGGCGCAGGGCTTCGTTGGAGCATTCCTGGCCGTGCTCTTCCTTCAGTCGGGCCTCGACAAGGTCTTCGATTGGAAGGGCAACAAGGCCTACGTGACGGGGTACCTCGAGAAGACGCCCTTCAGGGTGCTCAGTGGTTTCCTGTTCTTCGTCATCACCGTGCTCGAGGTGTTGGCGGGCGTGTTTTCGGCAGCGGGCACCCTGGCCACGTTGCTGTTGCGCGAGACGGGTCTGGGCCTCGTCGGCGCCTTCCTCGCGGCGTCGAGCATCGTGAGCCTCTTCCTCGGCCAGCGGCTCGCGAAGGACTACGCGTCGGCCGCGGCGATGGTGCCCTACTTCCTCACGACCGTGCTGGCGCTGGTGCTGCTCGGTGGCGGGGTTCACTGACACCGCTGTCGCTGGCATTCGTGTCGCGGTGAGCGCGTGCGCAGGTGGGCCCGCGCGCAAAGCGCTGAGAAGAAGAACGCGCTCCTGAGGGCCAGAGCTTGCACGGCGGCGCGTTCGTGCGCTCCCGTCACCCCGAGTTCTTCAGCGCCCTGCCGTTGAGCGCGGTGGTGGTGCTCTGGCTCAACGACACGTTCCTCAAGGCGCGCTTTCACAACGCGGTGACGGGGAAGCTTTCGGACCTCGCGGGCTGCTTCGTGTTGCCGCTGTTCGTGGCGGTGCTGCTCGTGCCGCTGGGGTGGTCGTTGCGGGTGCGCGCCGGCGTGGGAGCGCTGATCACCACCGCCTTCTTCGCCGCCATCAAGTGCTTCGACGGCGCGGCGCGCACGACGGCCTCGACGCTCGAGTGGGTGACGACCTCGCTCGGGGTCGACGGGCCGCATCGACTGCTCGCCGATCGCACCGACCTCGTCGCGCTCGTGATGGTGCCGCTCGCCGTCTGCTTTGCCCTCGCCGTTCCCTCCTCAGCGGAGCCCCTGTCATGAGACGTCTCCTCCAGAGCATCGCCCTGTTCTCGACGACGTGGGTGCTCGTCGCCACGTCGCGGGTCGGCCCACCGTGTTCGAGCAACACCGCCGAGAAGGTGACCTTCAGGGTCGAAGGAACGTGCGGGCCACCGGGCGTCGTCACCATCGACTCCGACTCGAGCTGCGGCCTCTCGGTGGGCGGAGCTCAGCTGGTGCAGTTGCCCCTG
This sequence comes from Archangiaceae bacterium, assembly GCA_016879935.1. Classification (GTDB taxonomy): domain Bacteria; phylum Myxococcota; class Myxococcia; order Myxococcales; family Myxococcaceae; genus Xiheimicrobium. The sequence goes on from JAACJQ010000260.1 coordinate 15,642, forward strand.
GCGGGCAGCCAGATCACCAGCGGGCCGATGCTCACGTCGGTCATCACGCTCGGCGGAGAGATCACGACACCCGACGGAGGGCGGCCGACGACCTCCGATGGTGGTTCGCGGAGCCCCTCAGTGCAGGTCTCGGTTCGGCGTGACTGTCGCGGCGTGCCCGACGGCGGAACGTTCGAGCTGAGCTGCACCGACCTCGATGGCGAGACCTGCACGGCGCTGCTCGTGCCTTGAGCGCTCCAGAAACGACGACGCGCCCCCGACGAGTGCCAGGGGCGCGCCGTGCTTCACGACCGGTGCTGATCAGAGGCCTTCGACGAACTCGATCAACGCCGCCTTCTGCGCGTTGGTGAGCGCGTCGTAACGAACGACCGACGCCGCGCCTTCACCACCGTGCCGTTCGATGGCGTCGTGCACGTTCGCGGCGGAGCCGTCGTGCAGGTAGCGGCGCTTGTGCTGGGTGCCCCACAGCGGCGTGGTGCGCCAGAAGCGCGGGCCGGCAGCGCCCATCACGCGCCCATCGGCCAGGCCCGGGCCCATGTCGTGAATGAGCAGGTCGGAGTACGGCGCGATGAGCTTGTTCGACAGCGCCTCGACCCGGGTGACCGTGCCGTCAGCGAGGGGCATGTAGTAGTCCTTCGCGGTGCGCATGGTGGGGCGGTGGCAGTCGGCGCAGCCCGCGACGCGGAACATGAGCTCTCCGTAGAACGAACGCGGCGTGCGCGGCCTGGGCGCCGGAGCACCGAGCAACGCCTGGAAGTGGAAGAGCTTGATGGAGTTCGCGCTCGCCGTGTCGTTCGGCTGCGCGCCCGCGACGAGACAGCCGGCAGGCAGCGGGCCTCCGTTGGGCGTGAACTCACGGGGGAAGAACGGCGTCGAGACACCGAGCTCGATGTTGAAGGGCTCGGTGGTGAACTGGAACAGCGTCGACGTCTGGGCCTTCCACCCGAACCGGCCCACGCGCGCCGCGCCAGCCGGCTGCCGCCGCGTGATGTCGAAGGTGAAGGCGCGCAGGCGAATCAGCGACTCGAGCTCGGTGCCGAACTGCGCGAAGCCGATGACGCTCGGGTCCTTCCACGGCTGCTTGCCCTGCCACTCGCGAATCTCTTCGTCGGGCACCGCGTCGAGCAGGCCGAAGCCGAACACGGGCGGGCTGTGGCGCAGGCTGGTGGTGATCTTCGGCGCGGCCGGAACCGACTCGCCCATGATCGGGCAGCTCGCGCCGCCCGGCTCGTTGCGAATGTCGAACTTCTGAATGACGGGCCCACCCATCTCGAGCGCCGGCATCCAGTTGCCGTCGTTGTTGATCATGAAGTGGGTGACGTTGTTCGCGGTGCCGTTCTCGCTGCCGCCCGTGACGGGAAAGCCGTGACAGGTGACGCAGGCCTTGGCGTTGAAGGTGGGGCCGAGGCCTTCGGCGACGGTGAACTCCTTCTCGTAGGCGGTCTTGCCCGCGTTGAAGAGCGCGAGCTGCGAGGCGGTGAGGCCCGCGACGGGAGCCCCGATGGGCGTGGGCGCCACGGGGTTGCACGGCGGGTCGGCGAAGGCCGTGGTGGAGACGAGCAGGCCAATGAGCAGGGTCTTGAGGAAGTTCATGGTCTGTCTCCTTTCAGCCGCCACAGATGTTGAAGTAGCCCGCGGGGAATTTCGGCTCGACGTGGGTCTGGCAGCTCGTCTGCGTCTCGATGAGACCGCTGATGGGCTGGGTCACGTAGCCTTTGGGAATCTGCGCGGGGTACGCGCCGCCCCAGCTGATCATCGTGTTGTCGCGTGAGGCGAGGTAGCCGGGCTTCGGGTCGGGCTCGAGGCTCGTCGAGATGGCCATGCCGGTGCCCTCCCAGATGCTCGCGAGCACCTGGTCGAAGCTCATCGCGCGCGACGGCGAGAGGCCGCCGTTGATGTAGTAGGGGCCGTACTGGTCGGGCTTGCAGAGGTTGTACGGCAGGAACGCGACGTAGGTGCCGCCCGTGCCCAGCATGTCGAGCATCTGGTCGTAGCGGTACGTGGTGTCGATGCTGCCGTCACCCTGCGGGTTGCCCTCGAACATCGGCGTGCAGAGCATCTGAATCGTCGGCACCTTCACCGGAATCGAGTTCGGCGGCGGGCCCGCGGGGAAATCGGCTTCGTTGCCGATGAGCTGCAGCGTCAGCGCGTCGTAATAGAAGGTCGTCTCGAACAGCATGCGGCCGACGATCCAGATCTGCCACTTGCCGTTGGTGACGCTGACGGGGACCTGGTTGTACGGCGTCGAGACGTCGACCGGCCGCGTGTAGCTCATGCGGTAGGGCAGGGCCTTGTGGAACTTGCCGCGCACGCGCACGGTGTTGGCGGCCTTGTCGTAGTCGATGGTGACGTGGGCCTTCGCCTCGTCACTGCACATGATGGGCTCTTGAATGAAGACCTCGTTCGGAGCGCCCGTGCCCAGCCCGAGTGGAATCTCGATGCGGCCCTTGTCGGGCGGCGCGTAGACGTAGCGCTGCTCGATCGTCGAGAAGCCCGTCGCCAGCGGCCGCGGTACGACGGGCGCCGTCCCCGGTGCTGGAGGCGCAGCCATCGCGCTCCCCACGTTCCAGACCACCATGAGCGCGCCCAGCAGCACGCTCCCCCGATTGCGTCGTTGCATTGTTGTTCCTCCCACGGGTCACACTGCGAACTGCCGCCCAGACCGAGCAGCGTTCAGCACCTCGATGGGCTCTTCTCGTGAAGAGCTCATCTGGACCCTGTGACCCGGAGGCTCCCGAGAACGTCCGGGCCCGCCTCCCCCACGCGATCAGTCTTCACCGCATCGCTGGGTCCATTCCGGTGATGAATCGGTCTGGACTCGAGAACCCTACAGGGCGGGGTCCATGGCGACGCAAGGGGTGGGTCATCCCACACACCCACTGACACGCGACGAAAGGACAAATGTGAGACTTGTGTTTTTCAGAAGCTATAGAGCCGAGGTCGCTGAAAGCCGGTCGAGGTGCGCGTGGGGTCTGCCAACTGCCAGGTGAAGAACACCGGCGGACAGCTGCGGGTCGAGCTGTTCGGCAAGCTGAACGCTCAGTCGGTTCGCGACGTGACGGGTCGCGTGACGGGCGAGCTGAAAGACGCCACCGAGATCATCTTCGTCACCATCGGCGTCACCGACTGTGCCGAAGACGCGCGGCCCGAGCTGGTGAAGCTGCAGCAGCTGGTGGCGGCGCAGAAGAAGCGGTCGGCCTGGGTCGATGACCGCTCGCAGTTCCGTGGCATCGCGCTGTGGGTCATGCACCTGGCGAACGATCAGGCCGCGAAGGCGACGGCCACCATGGAGCAGGCGCTGAAGTGGCTGAGCTCGACTGAAACCCGCGAGAGTTTCGCCTCTCAGCGTGCGATGGGGACGTCACGATGAGCCGGGAGCTGTCGTTCGCAGAGCGCACGTTTCTGAACATCGAGCGCAAGCTCGCCGTGCTCGCGCGCGGCTACCACATCACCTTCGACGAAGAGCTCGTGCGCCAGCGCGGCATCATGGGCTTCTTCCGGTGGGCGGCGCAGACCGACAAGGTGACGAACGAGCTCATCGCCACCTTCGGCGAGACGCGGTTTCACCTCATCGCCGGCTTCGCCTCGTTGTGGAACGGCTGCGACTACTGCGGCTACGGCCACCTGCTCGCGTTGAACCTGTGCATCTACCGCGACACGCAGCAGCTCTTCGCCATCGACGAGCAGGAGGTGCACCAGATGCTCCGCCTGCGCGACAGCGAGCTGCTCGCGTTCCTCGACGAGCGGCTGGGCAAGTCGCACCCCGACTTCGTGAAGCTCATTCGGCGGCAGCACGACCTGCGGGTCGCCGATGGCCCGCTGCAGGGTGAGGACAAGATGCTGGTGAAGTCGATCGCGCTCTACGAGTGGATCAACGAGTGCAGCATCACCGTCGACGCGCCGTCGCCGCCGCTGGGCCCGGTCGCGAAGAACGGCGAGCTGCGCAAGCGGTACGAGGCGGCACGCGCCGAGTTCCGCAAGGCGAAGGCCGCAGCCCAGGTGACGCAGCAGCCGTGACGCGCGTGCGGGGGTAGGGTTGGTTCGCCGCCCCATGCCGAGTCGACCCGACAGCTTCGACGACGTCTTTCGCGAACCGCTCGCGGCGACGACGCTTCGGCTCACGGGCGACGACGCGCCCGAGCGGCTGTGGGCGGCGTGGGCGGTGGCGTTGCGCGAAGGAGACGGTGCGCTCCTCGAGCGGCTGCGCACCGAGCCGAGCGAGGGCGTGCGGGCGAGCCTGGTGAGCGTGGTGGCGAACGCCGAGCGTGCGCCGCTGTTGGGGTCGGTGCTGGTGCTCGATGCGTCGTCGCTGGTGCGCGAGACCGCCGCGCGGGTGCTCTGTCACATGGCGAACGAGGTGGCGCCCGTGGTGGCGTTGCTGCGGCTGGTGCTCCAGTCGGACAAGTCGGTGGCCGTACGCGTCGCCATCGTCGAAGAGTTCCCCTCGGCTTCGCCCGCGCTGCGCGAGCTGCTGCTGCTGGCCTTTGGTGACGAGGCGCTCGAGGTGCAGGTCGCGGCGGTGCAGCGCGCGCTGCTGCTGGGCGTCGAGATCGAGGCGTGTGAGCAGGCCGTCTCGTCACGACCGGTGCTGGCGGAGCGCGTCGCGCGCGGGCTGGTCCTGCGCGATGGCGTGCCGGCGAGCGTGGCGGCTGCGCGCACGCCGCAGTTCCGGCAGGTGTTGCTGCGCTCGGCGCTGGAGCTGCGGCTGCCCCTCCGAGAGCTCGACTGGTGGCCGCTGCTCGAACTCGATGCATCGCTCCGGCAGGTGGCGCGCTCGGCGTTCCTCGCGTCGTTGATGCCGAGCGACCTCGAGCTGTTCCTCCATCTGTTCACCGTGCTCGACTTTCATCAGAGCCCAACACTCCTGTTCCTGATGGAGCGGCTGGTGACGGTGGCCTCGCCGCGCACCATCGATGCGTGTGCAGCCCAGCTGGGCGATCTCGCGCGAGGCTTGATGACGCTGCCCGACGACGAGGGGCACGGGCTCGATGACGAGTTGATGATCGATGCCGACGAGCCCGGGTCGACCGAGCGCGGCCGGCTCGTACGGCTGTTGAACGAGGTGCTCGCGCGGTGACGTTGAGGCTGTTCGGCAATTGAGAGTGGAGGACTCGTCGCTCCATGGCGCGCAAGCCGGGGAGATGAATCGCGACTGCGCGTTTCCCGAGATGTCGGCCCGCAGATCTCTCGACGAACCGCCCGCGTCCTCATCGGCAGTTGGGTTTGCCGCCGTCGAACGCTTGTCGGGGGGCGCGCGTGCGACCGGCTCCGCGCTGGTGTCGAGGTCCACTCCGCTGCGCTTCGATTGGAACCTCGCGTTGCGACGGTTTGCGCTCCGCACGATTCGGGCTCGGAGCCCAAACGAGTGCTTCGACGTCGAAGTCACTCGGGCGCAAGACCACGCTCGGCCTCGAGCACCGTCGCATCGAGCCGCGGGATGCCGTCTTTCACGATGATGGGCACCGAGCGGGCGCGGGTCTGCCCCTGCGCGCAGGTGACGCCGAGAATCCGACCTCGGCCGTCTTTGGAGAACGTGGCTCCGAGCGCTGGCGCGAAGACGCCTCCGTCGAGCCACTCGATGGGTCGCAGCGCACCGAAGTCGCGACCGATGACGGCGTCGGCCCCGAGGGGGAAGAGGCGGCGAGCCCGCTCCAGCGCCGCGCGTTCGTCGACACCCGCACGGTGGGCGAGCACGACCACACAGTCTCCGTCGAGCTTCGCAGGCAGCGGCTTCGAGAGGTCGACGCCGATGACCGACATCGACTGGCCACGAACGTCGAACGTCTGCTGCGTGCCGGGCGCGAGCGAGAACACGGTCGTGTCGGCGCCCATGAAGAAGCGGTCTTCTTTTCCACGGAGCCTCGACAGCAAGGGGTTCGAAGGCATGCCGGCGTCGCCCGTCATCGACCAGCGCCAGGGCCCCACCACGCCGAGCGTCGAGGGCGCGTCTCCCGTCACCGCCACCGTGAGAGCGGGCACGGGTCGCGGTGCTCCCTTCGTGAGCACGAAGTACTGGTGGCTGGTGGAGTCGAGCATCAGGGACTCGCGGCGGCGCTGGGAGTTGGTGTGCAGCACGCGGGTGGCCTGGCTCGCGCCGCGGAGCTGGGCGAAGCGCAGGGCGACGAAGAGTGACTCGGGCGAATCGACCTCGCGCGCGAAGAGGCCCTCGAGGTCGAAGGCCGTCACCGTCGCCAGACTTGCCTCGTCGTGAAACGAGGCCCAGGGCTCGGGCTGGTAGTGCGAGAAGTCGACGCTCGCGACGACGAGCGCATCAGGCGGCAGGGTTTCGTGGAGCCGCTGCGCGAGCGCCTCGAGCCGGTCTCGCGGTGTCTCCCACTGCAACAGCACGGGCACGAACCGCGCTGCCGGGAGCTGCTTTCGAATGAACGGAGCGTGCACGTGCACCGAGTGCTCTCCCTGAAACGCGAGGTCGTTCGTCGCGAGCGCGAGCTGCTCGGCGAGGGCTGCGTCGGCATCGAGCGCTCCGAAGACCGTCTGCCAGCGAACGGCACGCGCTCCCGTCACGCCGACGCCTTTGACGTAGTGGTCTGGCGCGACGAGCACCACGGTCGATGGCCGCTGTGTCGCCAGCGCTTGCCAGAACCCGGCGAGCTCGAAGCCGTCGATGAGGTGATGCGGCGCGACGGCGGCCGTGACGGGCCCGCCGATCTCGAAGTGTTCGCCCTTCGCGACGAGCGCGCTCCACATGCGCTCATCGCCCGGGTACGTGCCGACGACCTCGACGACTCCGGCATCGACCTGCGCCGCGAGCACGGCCGCGAGTAGCCAGCTCACTGCCTGGCGCGCTCCCGGTACTTGAGACCGCCCCATTCGACCGCGACGAAGCCCTTTCGTGCGGGCGCAGCCTCGAGCTTCTGTGGCGGCAGCTTCACTGGCGCGTCGAGCGCGCGGAAGTCCATCAACACCCGAATGACGGTGTCGGGCCTGGGCGTGATGTCGAGCGGCGCGGCCTGGTCGATCTCGGCGCGAGTCGCGAACCGCACCGCGACGAACGGAGAAGTCGTCATCAGCGGCAACCAATACGCCGTGAAGTCTTCGGTCTCGGCCGTCGAGAGGCCGAGGGCGCGCAGCCGCTCGGTGAGGAACGCGCCGACCTCGCTCCGTGGCACCACCTCACCCTCCCGCAGGGGAGCGGGGCGCTCGGTGAGACCGCTCTCCCAGAAGAGATACGGGTGGGTGCGACCATCGGCGGTGAGCATGGTTCCTTCGGGCGTTGCTTTGACCGTCCAGCCGTCTCGGTACGGAGGCTCCGACACGGTCACGCCGCCTCGGGGCGCGACGGTGACGCGCACCTGCTGCGGGCTGGTCGGGTACAGGTAGATGACGGGCTTCGCCATCTCGCCCTCGTATTCGTGGAACGAGACGCGCAGCTCGGTGCTGGCGACCGCGCCGTTCTTGAACTCGGCGACGAAGCGAAAGCGGTTCGAGCCCAGCGACATGTTCGCGAGCGACTTGGCCACGCGGTACTTGAAGGTGCGCGCACCCGGCTTGAACGACTTGATGCGGCTCTTGGCCTGAATCGCGCCCGAGGCGTCGAACGACGTCGCCTCGATCGAGACGGCGTCAGGTCCCACGGTGCCGACGAAGTCGGTGGCCGGCTCGTAGATCGACTGCTCCTCTCTCGGTGACGTGACGGCGATTGTCTGTTCTCCAGTCGCGGTCTGCACCAACGGGTCTCGCTCGATGGCGACGCGCTCGAAGACCTGCCGCGGCTCGCCCGGCGCTTCGCACACGATGCGCGTGTGGTCGGCGTCGAAGGTGAGCGCCCACACGGTGTCGCTGCGGTCGAACTTCACGCGAATGACGCCGGCCTTGTCGTCGTGGCTGACGATGTTGAGCGGGCGGAGCGATTTTCGCTTGAGGCTCGCGTACGAGACGTTGGGCCCTCCGGCGATGAAGAGCGTCTCTTTCGACGCCGGGTCCCGGTACATCTCGTCGTCGGCGAACGAGGGCAGGGCCAGCAGACCGCACAGCACGAGCGCGAAGCGGGGCAGGGTCATGGCGCCGCAGCCTACCTCGCCGAAAGCGAGATCAGCCCCACTCATCCGGCTATGGTCCGCCCCGCGTGCGGAAAGCCCTTCGCGTCATCAGCCTGCGCTTCACCCGCAACTGGCTCGTCATGGTCGGCGTCTCGCTGCTCGCGACGCTGCTCTCGTTCGTGTGGTGGCAGTTCGACCTGCTCGAGATCAGCGACGACGAGCGCGCTGCCTACGACGACGGCGTGAAGAAGTTCACCGGCAAGCCCTGGTTCCCCTGGGGCGCGGTGAAGCAAAGCGACGACATCATCATCGTCGCCATCGACGACAAGACGTTCAAGGAGATCGAAGAGCTCGAGGGCCTGCGCCAGCGCTACGGCTCGTGGCCGTACGATCGCGTCATCTACGCCGACGTCTTCGAGTACCTGCACGAGGCGGGCGCGAAGCAGATCATCTTCGACGCCATTCTCGACAACATGAAGGGGGACGGCACCGGCGACCTCGCGCTGGGCCAGACCCTCACCGACAACGCGATTCCGCTGTACCTGGGCTTCAACGTCTCGGCGACCGCGCTCCCGCTGCCGAAGGTCGAGACGCCCGTGAATCACCCGCCGCTCCAGAAGGTGGCGAAGGGGCTCGAGCCGGTGAAGACCGACGAGCCGAAGAAGGGCGCCGACGAAGAGTTCCCCTCCGAGGAGTTTCCGTCCGAGGAGTTCCCCTCCGATGACGGCACCGCCGATGCCGGCGTCGACGCCTCGAGCGCGAAGAAGCAGGAAGAGAAGCTGGCGGCGAACGCCGGGGTCTACGCGTTCCCCGTCGAGGTGAAAGGCGGCCTCACGCTGCCGTCGCTCCCCGAGCAGGAGGAAGTCGACGCCGTCGGCCAGAAGACGGGCCGCATGCTGCAGGCGAACCCGGTCACCACCATCGACGCCGTGCGAGACGCCGTCTCGGGCTACGGGCTCGTGCTCCAGGAAGAAGACGAAGACGGCAAGATGCGCCGCACGCGCTTCGCGTACACCGACGGCACCAACACCTACGTGACGTTTCCGGTCGCGGCGGCCGCCGATGCGTTCGGCGCCGATCGCGTCATCATCGAGCCCGGCAAGCTCACCATCGGCCCGCGCAGCTACCCCATCGACCGAGATGGCGCCGCGTGGATCGATTACGGCGGCAAGCTGGCCGACCGGTTCCCCTCCATCTCGCTCGTCGACGTGCTCAAGCTGCGCGACCGCAAGGACAAGGGCGAGCGCTTCAAGGACAAGCACGTCTTCCTCGCGGGCTTCGCGCTCGGCACGGGCGACGGTGGCAAGGCGACGCCCCTCGAGTCGGCCACGCCCGGCGTGGTGAAGCAGGCGGCCATCTTCGACAACCTGCTGCACGGCGGGTTCATCACCGACGCGCCGCTGTGGGCCTCGGTGCTCTTCACCTTCTTGATGTGTTTTCTCTCGTGCGCGCTGGTGCTGGTGGTTCGCAACGTGTTCGTCGACGTCGGCTGGCCCGCGCTCATCTACGTCGGCTTCTTCCTCATCACCGGCAGCTTCCTCGTGCTGACGAAGGTGCACGTGTTGTCGGCGATGCCGAGCTTCGCGGGCACCATCGCGTCGGTGCTCGCCGTCGCGTGGGAGCGCCTCTTCGCCAGCCGCGAACGCGAGCGCATCAAGGAGATGTTCCGCGCGTACATGGAGGAGGACCTCGTCGACCTGATGATCGAAGGAAAGACGTTGCCCCGCCTCGACGGCGAAGCGATGCGGGTGACGGCCCTGTTCTCGGACATCAAGGGTTTCTCGACGGTGTCGGAGAAGTTCCGCGAAGACCCCAAGGGCCTCATGCGGTTCTTGAACCGCTACCTCACGGCGGTGACCCCGGCGCTGCGGCATCACGGCGCCTGCATCGACACGTACATCGGTGACGCGGTGGTGGCGCTCTTCGGCGCGCCCATTCACACGCCGACCCACCCGCTCCAGGCCTGCAACGGAGCGCTCGAGATGCAGCAGGTGCTCGCGCGCCTGCGCACCGAGTTCGCGAAAGAGGGCCTGCCCGACAACATCTACACGCGCATCGGCATCAACACCGACACGCTGCTCGTCGGCAACATCGGCTCCGACGACCTGCTCGACTACACGGCCATCGGCGACGGCATGAACCTGGCCGCGCGGCTCGAGGCGGCTAACAAGAACTACGACACGCTCATTCTGATGGGCCAGAACACGTACGAGGCCGTGAAGAAAGACGTGGTGGCCCGCGAGGTCGACACGGTGAAGGTGGCAGGCAAGACCATCGCCACGCGCATCTATGAGCTGGTCGGCCTGGCGGGCGAGGTGCCTGCCGAGAAGCTGGCCCTTCTCGAGGCCTACGCGCTGGCCCTCGCCCTCTACCGCAACCGCCGCTTCACCGAGGCGCAGAAGGCCTTCGACAAGGTGCTCGCCCTCGACGCGAACGACGGCCCATCGAAGACGCTCAAGTCGCGCTGCTTCCAGTACGCTCTCAACCCTCCACCGCCCGACTGGGACGGCGCGGTGGCCCTCGAGAAGTGATTCCCACCAACCACGGAGCGAAGTTCATGACGCAACGACTCATTCGCCTGGCCGTCGCCTGCTGTCTGGTGGCGTCGCCGGCCCTCGCCGTCTCGAAGGGCGGCAAGCTGTACATCAAGTCGAAAGACACCAAGGTGCTCGACAAGGCCGACGCGAAGGGGAAGGTCGTCGGCACGCTGCAGCCCGGTGAAGAGGTGACCTGGAACGGGGCGGACGAGAAGAACAAGACGTTCCACGCCATCGACAGCGGCAAGGTGAAGGGCTTCACCCTGCAGACGAACCTGTCGCCGTCGAAGCCGCAGGCCGAGCTGCTCGCGCGTGACAACGGCGCTCCCATCGACGGCAAGGCGTTCGCGTCGTCGGGCGCGGCCACCAAGGCGCTCAACGAAGCGGCGTTGAAGGCGGCCGGCAAGAAGCAGACGAAGGCCGAGCTGGTGAAGGGCATCGCGACCGCCGAGGGCGTCGCTGCGAGTGTCGTGGTGGAGTCGAAGGGCGGTGCCAAGTGAAGAAGGCACTCATCATCGGGTGTGTGCTCGCGGTCTCGGGCTGTGCGTCGTTGCAGCGCACGCTGAACGCCGCCTCGCGTGGAGACACTCGCGGAGTCGTCTCGGGGGCCTCTGATCTGGGCGCCGAAGCCAAGCGCATCAAGGCCAAGCAGGACCAGTGTGCGGCGCTCGAGAAGCAGCAGGCGACGTACGAAGAAGAGACGGGCATCGGCGGCGCCGTCGCGCTCAACCTCGCGAACCGCACGAGCGGCGTGTACATCGAGATCTCTCCCGACCTCGCCACCTCGATGCCGCAGGCCGGCGTGAAGCCGAAGCCGGGCAAGGGCCCGAAGACCGACCTCACCGCGTACATCAACCGAATCGGCAAGACGCTCGCGTCGTCGTCGTCGCGGCCGGGCCTCGATTGGACGTTCGTGGTGCTCGACTCCGATACGCCGAACGCGTTCTCGGCGCCGGGTGGGTACGTCTTCATCACGACGGGCATGATCGCTGCCGTCGACAACGAGGCGCAGCTCGCCGCCGTGCTTGGCCACGAGATTGGCCACATCACCGGCCGACACGCGATGACGGCGTACGCGAAGACGAAGTCGACCTCGTGCAGCACGGCGATGGGCCTCGGGCTCGCAGCGAACGCCGCCAAAGACGCCGTCAGCCTCGCGGGAGACTTCGATGGTCTGCTGAGCGCGGCGCGCGTCGACCTCAACAAGGCGAGCGCAGAGCTGATCGTGAAGCTGTCTGACGGCCTCGCCGACGAGCTCGTCTCGCGCGGTAACGGCCCCGAGTTCGAGCACCAGGCTGACGCCGTCGCGTACGAGCTGATGGTGTTCTCGGGCTACGACCCGAACGAGTTCGAGAAGCTGCTCGGCAAGCTGCCCGACGGTGGCTTCCTCACGCCGCACCCGGCGAACAAGGCGCGCATCGCGAAGCTCGAGCCGCTCAAGAAGGACTACGCGGATTGGTCGGCGGGGCTCAAGGCGCCGGCGCTCGACCCCGTGGCCAAGGCCGTGAAGAAGTAACGAGGAGCGCTCATGACTCGGAGCACGCTGGTGTTGGTCGCGGCATTGGCGTGCTCCTGTCGTTCGAGGCTCGAGACTGCGGTGCGCGCGGACGACGCGAGGCAGATGCGCTCGATGGCCGCAGAGCAGGAAGCGATGCTGGCGCAACAGAAGGCCTGCCGGGCGAAGCGCTCGCAGGTCTTCACCGAGGCCGAGGTGCAGGGCCTCGGCGAGCGTTCAGGTGCGGTGTGGCTCGGCAAGAGGGCCACGGGCTCCGATGCTCGACTCACCCGCGTCGCAAACGTTCTGCGAACGAAGGTGCCCGTGCGGTCCTGGCAGTTCTGGTCGTCGACGAGGCGAAGGTCGATTCCTTTTCGGTTCCGCCCGCGACCGTGTTCGTGACGAGTGGGCTGCTGGCAGCCGTGAAGACCGACGGGGCGCTGGCCGGTGTGGTGGCGCACGAGGTCGCACACGTCGTGGCCAACGATGCGCTCGACGTCCTCCGCGAACAGAACGAACTCCGCTGCCAGGTGCTCGAGCTGACGAAGTCGACGGTGAGCGCGAGCAACGAGTTCATGAACGGGGAGTTCGCGCTCGACGCGAACGACTCGTCGCTCGTCGTGATGGCCAACTCGCTGGTCGATGCGCTGACCACGCGAGGCTACTGGGTGAAAGCCCAGGCGACGCACGATGACGAGTTGCTGGCCGATGCAGAGGCCGCCCGGTGGATGCACGCCTCGGGCTTCGACGTGCGGGAGTACGCCGACGCGCTCGCGACGCTCGACGGGCTCTCGGTGCCGCACCCCACCGCGGCGAAACGAGTCGAGGCGCTCGAGGCTGTTCGGCAGACATTGCCTCCGCTCCCGATAGCGAAGCCGAAGAAGAAGTGAGCGCCCAGAAGCCGCGCTCGTTGTTGGTGCCCGGGCTGCTGCTCGCCGCGCTCGCGCTCATGACGTTCCTCGTGTCGTTCGGCGCCTTCCTCTCCGGCCGGTACGAGGTCACGCGCTTCTCGAGCCCTGGCGGTGAGTTCACGGCGGTGGTGACGAGCCGCAGGTACGAGTCGCTGGTGATGCGCGCTCCCGGCTCGGGCAGCGACAAGCCCGGAGCCCTCGAGATCTTCAAAGCCGACGACACCTCGTGTGGCCGAACCGAGCTGCCGATGCTGTCATTGGCGAGAGACGTTCGGTGGGAGCTGGAGCTCGAACCGCGGAGCGCGACCGTCATCGGCACGGCGACGTGGAACCTCGACGACTGCAGCGTCAAGGAGTGGTGATGAGGCGATGGGCGCTGCTGCTCCTGGTGTTCCTGGCGTGTCGGAAGCCGGTCGTCGCTCCGACGCAGCCGTTGCTCGAGTCGGTGCGTTCGGAGGCGCGGGCAGGGAAGTCGCCGGCGCTGGTGGTGCTGCACGGGCTCGGCTCCAACGAGCGTGACCTCTTCCAGCTCGGCCAGTTCGTGGCTCCCGACGCGGTCGTCATCGGGCTGCGTGCTCCCATCGTTCGTGGCCCGAACTCGTTCAGCTGGGTCCCCGTGCAGTTCACGCCACAGGGACCGGTGCACGACGCCGCCGAGGCCGAGCGTTCGCGCGTTCGTATCGTCGAGTTCGTTCGCGCGCTGAGGCAGGACCCAGGCATCGACGGCGAGCGAATCACGCTGCTCGGGTTCAGCCAGGGCGCGATTCTGAGCGAGGCCATCGCGCTCACCGAGCCGGAGTTGATCAGCGGCGCGGTGTTGATCAGCGGGCGCACGTTGCCCGAGCTGAAGCCGGTCGTTGGAGCGAAGAGACGGCCCCACGTGCTGGTGCTGCACGGCACCCGCGACACGGTGTTGCCGTACGAGAACGGCGTGACGACGAAGGACGTGCTCTCGAGCGCTGGCTACGAGGTCGAGTTCCGCTCGTTCGACGCGGCCCACGAGATCACCGAGCCGATGGTCGAGGCGATGAGGGCCTGGCTCGCGGGGAGCGCTCGATGACCGAGAAATGGAAGGATCGCATCATCTCGGTGGTGGGGCTGACGGTCGCGATGGCGCTCGTCTTCGGTGGCATCGAGGCGTGGCTGACGTGGGGGCCGATCGACTCCGTTCGTGCGTTTGCGGTGAGCGGCAATCGGGTGCTCGTCATCGAAGAGAACTGGTCTGGAGAAGAAGACCCGGGAGGCGTTCGCATCGTCGCCGTCGACCCGAAGAGCGGTGAGGTGCTCCAGCGCAAACGCGTCGACGACGAGCGGTGGGTGGCGATGAGCGGAGAGCTCCTCTGGCTGAGAACGGGAGACGGTCTGCTCGCGCGTGACGCCTCGACGCTCGCGGTGAAGCGGTCGGCGAAGGAGGTGAGGGCGGCGAACCCGGTGCTCGCGCCGCTCGCGGGCTACGAGACGGGCTGCTTCGACGTGCCCTCGCAGGCGGTGCGGTTTCAATCGCAAGACGGCAGGTATCTGGCCTTCACCCTCGCGACCGAGTCGGTGGGCAGCGTTCAGAGCGACGGCTGTACGGCTGGAGACGCCGATGACTGGAAGTTGCCGCTCGCCGATGGGCGTTCGCTCTCGCTCAAGTCGGTGCCCGCGTCGTCGCGCTCCGAGGTGCTTGGCGCTGATGGTGTGGCGCTGGGCGTTTCAGGCCTCGAGCTGAAGTTCCTTCGCATCGCCCTGGAGTCGCTCGCGGGAGACGTGCTCATCGTCCGAACGACGGGCACTGGCGATGATGCGGCGACCGAGCTCGTTCGCGTCGACGTCGTTGGAAAGAAGGAGCGCTGGGCGACACGGGTCACGCCCAGACGAACGCACTTCGATCAGGTGGAAGTCAGAGACGGGCTGCTGTTCGTTCGAGACACGCAGGTGGTGTCTGCGCTGGACCTGTCGAGTGGCGAGCTGCTCTGGCAGCGCGGGCCGTCGAGCGCACGGCTTCGTTGAGGCCGACGTGCGGCTCCCTTGCCGCACGAACGATGATCGTGAACGAGTACGAGAGTGACGAGTCTCGCGTGAGCTGCGCCGGTTTCGATTCAGGCGAGGGCGGAGGCCTTCGCGAGCGCACGATGCACCGCCTCGAGCGCCTTGCGGGCCTCGAGCAATTCAGCGCGCTCCTTCGTCAGGTCGGACACCTGCCGGGCCAGCGTGTCGCGCTCGCTCTTGAGCGCATCGGCCGACCGGCGCAGGCCACCCATCGCCTCGTGCGCCTCTTCGAGCTCACTCGCCAGCCGCTCTTCTTCCTGCAGCGACGCCTCGAGCTCCTGGTCCTTCGCGGTCAGCGACTCACGCAGCTCGTGCTTCTCGAGCTCACCGGCCTCGATGGCCTGACGCGACTCCTGCAGCGCGAGCAGCGCTTCGTTGCGCTCACCTTCGAGCGACGCGAGCTCCTTCTCGAGATCGGCGAGCAGCGTGACGCGGCCCTCCATCTCGGCCGACAGGCGGCGCGCTTCGTCCATGCGCAGGCGGGCCTCTTCGGTGGCGCGCTCGGCCTGACGGCGGGCCGCCTCGAGGTCTTGCGACAGCGCGAGGTTCATCGCGCGCGTCTTCGCCAGCTCGCTCTGCAGCGCGGCGATGCGCTCGACGGCCAGCACGCCGGCCTCGGCGACGGTCTCGGGCAGCGGCTCGGGGCGCGGGTTCTCACGCACGGCCTTGAGGCGCTCGCGCAGCTTCTCGCGGCGATCGGTCGCGTCGGGCATCGGCGCCTCGAGCGGAGCCGTCTGCACCTCGCGCACCTCGGCGGGCGCTTCGACGGCGGCCTTCACCGTGTGGGTGACGACGACGGGCTTCGGCTGCGCCATGACGACCTCCGGGGCCTGCACCGTTTCGACGGCAGCCTTCGCGTGCGTGACGGCTGCCTGCGGGGCCTCGACCTGCTGCTCCACCACCGCCACGTGCGCGACGGGCGCTGGTGCCTCGGTCTGCAGGGCCGACGACAACACCTCGGCGGCGGTCGGCTTGAACGCGCGCGCGGTGAGCTTCGCCTTGAGGGCCTGCGAGAGATCGACCGGCTCCTCACGCGAAGGAATCACCGGCTCCTGCGCGACGGCCTGCGCGAGCGACTCCACCGTCTCTTGCGAGATCGAGGGAGCCTCTGTCGTGCCGAGCATGGCGCCCAGCCTCAGCTTCGGACGGGCCCGCGAGACGTTCGCGTCGAATGCCTTCTTCATGCGTGTGTCCTCCAGAGAATCGTCTTCACGCCGACTTCGCTTCCACCGGCGGCTCCACCTTGGCGCTCTTCTCGAGTCGCCCAATCACTGCGTCGATGAGCGCCTGCACGTCGCTGGCGCCCTTCGAGTCACGGTCGAACGCGAAGATCGGCATGCCCTCACTCGAGGCCTGCGCGAACCGCGTGCACTGCCGCACCACCTGCGGCATCAGGTATTCGGGGTAGTGCGTCTTGAGCGCCTCGAGCGCTTCCTTCGCGAGCTTGAAGGTCGCGTTGAACGCGTTCACCACGATGAAGACGTGGTCGAGCACGTGGCCGAGATCTTCTTCGAGGCTCTGCACCGTCTCGAACAACAGCTTGAGGCCGTGGAACGAGAGGAAGTCGGCGAGCACCGGCACGATGAGATCGTCGGCGGCCATCAGCGCGTTCAGGTTCAGCAGGCCGAACGAGGGCGGCGCGTCGAAGATGATGAAGTCGTAGTGCGCCTCGACCTCTTTGAGCGCGTTCTTCAGCTTGAACTCGCGCCCGGCCATCGGCATCAGCGCGAGGTCGACCGTCGACATCGAGAGGTTCGAAGGAATGAACTCGAGGTTCGGCAGCTGCGACTTCTGAATCGCCTGCGTGATGGGCGCCTTCTTCACCAGCACGTTGAGCAGCGTGTGCTGAAAGTCTTCGCCTTCGAAGCCGAGGCACTTGGTGGCGTGGCCCTGGCTGTCGAGGTCGACGAGCAGCACGCCGTAGCCCATCTCGGCGAGCCTCCACGCGTACGAGGTCGACAGCGACGTCTTGCCGGTGCCGCCCTTGAAGTTGAGGAAGAGCTGCTTTCGCGTGCCGACCGAGGGCGGGTAGAGGTTGAGCTTCGCGCGCAGATCCCACACGTCTTCGGGCGAGAAGACGTCTTTCTCGAGCGACGCCTTGAGGGCCTTCGGCGTGATGTGCAGCAGCTCGGCGGCCTGCTTCGGAGTGTAGGAAGGCGTTTCCATGCGTGAGGGTTCCTCAGGCGACGAAGTACTTGTGGCCACGGCGAACGACCTGGCCTTGTTCCATGAGCGCCGCGCACGCTGCGCGGACCGACTCGAGTGACGTGTTGAGAGAGGTCGCCAGCACGTCGGCGGGCTGACCGCGAATCGCCGCGCGCAGCTCGACGAGCACGGCCTTCATGACGCTGGCGTCGACCGCGGGTGGGGTGTGCTCGAGCACGGCCACGGCGACGCGCGACGGAGCGGCTCCCGTGTGAAGCGCCGACTCGTGGTGCACGGCCGGCGTCGCGCGGTGCGAGAGCACGACCTGCTCGACGACGGAGGGCGCAGCGACGCTCACGGCGGTGGCGACGGAAGCGCCAACCTCGTGCTGTGCGGTCCGATGGGCGCTGAGATTCGCGCCGGTCGTGCTGCGCGTGAGAGGGCCGCCCACGACGGCGTCGTGGTGAGCGCTACGAGCGGAAACCTCGTGTCGCACGGTCGTGTGGTCCGCAGAGGAGGCGCCAACCTCGTTCCGTGCAACGGCAGCGGCCTGGACGGGTGCACGCTGCTCCGAGGCCTTCGGCAGCGCGGCGACGACCTTCGCCTTCACGGGGTTCGACGGCACCTGCGCGAGCCGACGCACTTCGCGGCGGCGCTGGGCCTCGTCGAGCTCGACGAGCTGGCTCACGTCCTGTCCGAGCTGCCGTGAGAGGGCCTGACTCGCCGAGCGGCGAACCCGCACCTCCGGGTCTCGCATGGCCTGCATCAGCCACGGGCGCGCCGACTCCATGCCGCTGGCGCCGAGCACCAGCGCCGCGAGCGAGCGCACGTCGGGGTTCTCGTCACGAATCGCCGTCTCACCGAGCTCGAGCGCCGACGGCCCGCGCAGCCCGAGCGCCAGCAGCGACGCGCGACGACGCACGGCGGGGTCTGGATCTTTCACGGCAGCCGCGAGGTGCGGGCCGGCCTGCGCCGGGTCGAGCTTGAGCAACGCCTTCAGCGCCGCGATGCGCACCTCGGCCGCCGGCGAGCTCAGCTGCGGCACGATGACGGGAATCGCTTCGACCTTCGCGAGCGTCGACAGCGCGTTGAGCAGCGCGACCTTCACCGGCGCATCGGTCTCGGCATGCAGCGCCGTCGCGAGCGCGGGCGCAGCAGCCGGGTGTGCCAGCGCGGTCAGTCGCTCCGCAGCGCGCGCACGGGCCGACGGGTCTGGTGCAGAGAGCTCGCGCACCGAAAAGCCGAACAGCGCCTCTTCCGAGCGGCCGGGGAAAGGGAAGGCGCGCTCGAGCGAGGCGAGCTCGTCTTTCGACACCGTGAGGCGCCCCTGCGACTTCAGGCTCTCGGCTTCTTTCGTGATGAACGACGGCTCGGGTTCGACCGCAGCGACGGGCGCGGACTCGACCGGAGCATTCACCAGCACCGGTGTGCCAGCCGCTTCGTCACGCTCACGTCGCAGCAGCACTTCACTGCGCAGCTCCGAGATGAACGAGGCGAGGTTGAACGGGTCGTGGCCGTCGGCGTGGTTCAGCTTCGAGGCCTCGAGGATCTTGCCCAGCAGCTCGGCCCGTTCACGTCGCAGCGCCTCGGCGAGGTTCGCGCTCTCTTCACGCTCGGCGTGGGCGCGCGTCGCCCGCACCTCGAGCTCGGCCACCACGCGGCGCAGATCGATCTCCCGCTGCGAGGCCTGCGCAAGCTCGGCACGCAGCCGCTCCCGCTCGGCACACGCCGTCGACAAGTCGTTCGTCAGCTGCGACGCGCGAGCTTCGAAGTAGACGATTTTTTCGAGCGCGCTTTTCAGCAACGCGTCGGGGCGCTCCTGGCTCACGTGAGGGCCTTTCGTGCCGGTTTGGCTGACCGTAGCGGCCTGTAGCGGCTTGTCTCTTTTTTGACCGGCGGCACCCTATGTGGCACGCGCGCGTATGTAAACCCCTGGATCTCTTGAGGAATCCGAAGGCACACATCCCAAATCGCGCGCAGGCCGATTTACCGGCCTCGAAGTGACGTTCGCGCAACGCGAAAAACGAGTGTCGTTTGAGGGGCGGTTTTCGCCCTTGCAGCGCCGCTCGGGTGATTCGAGGGTGCCGGCATGGTTCAGGTCGACCCGCATCCGCTCCTCGACACGCGCTGGTTCGTCACCACGTTTCCGAAGCCGCTCGGCGAGCTCGGGCGCGTCGAGGCCATCATGTCGTTGCTCTCCACGACGGCGACGGCGCCGCTCTCGTCAGACGACGCGGTTCGTTCGGCGGTGCGCGAGCTGCTTCGTCACGGCGGCTACAAACCGACGGGCCGTGGCAAGCCGGCGTCGGAGTATCTGATTCGTGCGGTTGGTGAAGGCGCGCTCGGCTCCATCAACGCAGCGGTCGATGCTTGCAACGTCGTCTCGCTGCACTCGGGGTTGCCCATCAGCGTCGTCGACCTCTCGCTGGCGAAGGCGCCGTTTCGCGTGGGCCTCGCTGCGGAAGGCAGCGCGTACGTCTTCAACCAGGGTGGGCAGACCATCGACCTCGGCGGGTTGCTCTGTCTCTTCGACGCCGACGGGCCGTGCGCGAACGCGGTGAAAGACGCGCAGCGCACGAAGACGACGCCACAGACGACGAAGACGCTGTCGATTCTCTGGGGCACCACCGCGTTGGCGGGGAGAACGCAGCGCGCCGTCGAGTGGTACCGCTCGTTGCTCGAGGCCAGCGGCGCGACGACGAGCGACGCCTGACGGTCGCCTGAGCCGCAGCTCGGTGCCATCGATGCACGCGCCCACCGCGTGGTTCGTGTGAGTTCGCAGTGCGCCGCGTCGGCCACGTCTCGGCTCTGACGTTCGCCCGTTTGACGAGACTCAATCGCGCAAACGATGCACGCGGAGCACGCGCGCGACCGGACTAAGCAGCGCGTTCGTGAACGACTTCCGCACCATCATCGAGCCCTTCCGCATCAAGTCCGTCGAGCCCCTTCGTCTGTCGACGCGCGAGGAGCGTGAAGCGCGGCTCCGCGAGGTGGGCTTCAACCTGTTCGGTCTGCACTCGGCCGACGTGCTCATCGACCTGCTGACGGACTCGGGCACGGGCGCGATGTCGGCGGAGCAGTGGGCCGCGCTGCAGCGTGGCGACGAATCGTACGCCGGCTCTCCGTCGTTCTTCCGTTTCGAAGCGGCGGTGAAGAACCTCTTCGACTTCAAGCACGTCATTCCGACGCACCAGGGGCGCGCCGCCGAGAAGATTCTGTTCTCGGTCGTGGGTGGCCGCGGAAAGGTCGTGCCGTCGAACACGTTGTTCGACACCACGCGCGCGAACGTCGAAGCGAGCGGAGCCACGGGCGTCGACCTGCTCTACCCGGCGGGGCGGCAGCCCTCGGTTCCGCACCCGTTCAAGGGCAACCTCGACGTCGAGGCGCTCGAGCGGCTCATCGGCGAGCACGGCCGCGACCAGGTGCCGCTCGTGCTGGTGACGGTGACGAACAACTCGGGCGGCGGTCAGCCGGTGAGTCTCGAGAACCTGCGGGCGGTGCGCGCGGTGTGCGATCGCCACCAGATTCCGCTCTTCCTCGACGGCTGCCGCTTCGCCGAGAACGCGTGGTTCATTCGCCAGCGCGAGCCGGGCCAGGCGCACCGCGACGTCGTCGACATCGTGCGCGACATGGCCAGCGTCGCCGACGGCATGACGATGTCGGCGAAGAAGGACGGCATGGCCAACATCGGCGGGGGGCTCGCGCTCGACGACGATGCGTGGGCGCTCAAGTGCCGCAACCTGCTCATCCTCACCGAGGGGTTTCCGACGTACGGCGGGCTCGCGGGGCGTGACCTCGAGGCCATCGCGCAGGGCCTGTCAGAGATCGTGCAGCACGACTACCTGCGCTACCGCGTGCGCTCGACGGAGTACCTCGGCGAGGCGCTCCAGAAGCTCGGAGTGCCCATCGTGGTGCCCATCGGTGGCCACGCGGTCTACCTCGATGCACGCGCGCTGCTGCCGCACCTCACGCCGCTCCAGTACCCGGGGCAGGCGCTCGCGGTGGCGATGTACCGGGAAGGCGGCGTGCGCAGTTGTGAGATCGGCACGGTCATGTTCGGGCTATCGCCGGACGGCACCGAGAAGCCGGCCGCGATGGATCTCGTTCGACTCGCGATCCCTCGGCGCACGTACACGCAGAGTCACATGGACTTCGTCATCGAGGTCGTGGAGCGCGTCGCAAAGCAGGCGAAGCAGCTCAAGGGGCTGCGCATCGTCGAACAGCCGCCTGCGTTGCGGCACTTCTCGGCGCGCTTCGCAGAGCTCTGAAGGTCGGCGGACACGGCGTGGCGTTCAAGGCGAACGCAACTCCGACCACTGCCTCGGTGGTTGAACTCGTTGTCGGCGAACGCAACTCCGACCGGCTCAGTGGTTGAACTCGTCTCGGCGAACGCAACTCCGACCACCGGCTCGGTGGTTGAACTCGTTCTCGGCGAACGCGACTCCGACCCGCACCTCGGAGGTTGAACTCGTTCTCGGCGAACGCAACTCCGAATACCGGCTCGGTGGTTGAACTCGTTCTCGGCGAACGCAACTCCGACCACCGGCTCGGTGGTTGAACTCGTCTCGGCGAACGCAACTCCGACTGCCGGCTCGGTGGTTGAACTCGTTCTCGGCGAGC